>JBMOHW010000030.1:0-22808 GCA_049317665.1 Terrimicrobiaceae bacterium
TCGTTCTGGATTGCTGCGTATTTCAAGGAAACCCAGCTTCGTCACGTTGCGGAGGGGGCTGCCGTCAAGATCCGGCTCATGGGGCACGAGAGCGAACCCTTCGACGGGGTCGTGGAGAGTGTCGCTTGGGGAATCTTTGTTTCCGACGGGTCGACCGTTCAACTTCTGCCGGATGTGAGCCAGACGATCGACTGGGTTCGCCTGCCGAACCGCTTTCCTGTGCGGGTCCGGGTCGAGTCCCAGCCTCCGATTCCGCTTCGGATCGGACAGACGGCGTCCGTCGCGATTTCCCGCCAGTGACGTCCGGCCAATCCCGGGCGCCGGAACAAAGTGTCGCGCGTTCTCGAAAGCCGGGCTAAGCTCCGTTATGAAAAAAATAGGTTTCGTGCTCGCCGTGGTTTTGATCGCGGGCGTCTTGATCATCGCAGGTTGCCAGTCGTCGCGGGCGGGATATGAGTCGGCGCCGTATCAGGTGATTCGCTCGGAGGGAAAATTCGAGTTGCGCGATTATCCGGCCATGACAGTTGTGGAAACGACGATGGCCGGAGAAAATGGTGACGGAAGTTTCGGTCGATTGTTTGGCTTCATTACCGGTCGGAATGCCAGCCAGCAAAAGATCGCGATGACGACGCCCGTTTTCATGGCTGATGGTGAGTCGACCCGGACGATGGCATTTGTGATGCCCGCGAGTATGAAGAAGAGCGACGTTCCAAAACCCGCCGATGGCTCGGTCGTCGTGAGGGAAGTCCCCGCCGGGCGCTTCGCCGTGCTGAGATTCAGCGGCGGACGCAGTGCTGGCCGCGAGAAGGAATACTTGGGACGACTCAAAGCGTGGATGAGCGGGCAGGGATTGAAGACGTCCGAATCGCCGATCTTCGGGTATTTTGATCCACCGTGGACCCCGACGTTCTTCCGGCGCAATGAAGTGATGCTGCGGGTGGACTGAGTTTTTCCGGTCCCGTTCCGTCGAGGTTGCGGTGGCTTAGTGAAAGTGATACCAACCTCGGAGACCAATATGCCGACCTACGAATACGAGTGTGAGAAGTGCCGGAAGACGTTTGAGATCTTCCAATCGATGAAAGATAAACCGTTTGCGTCTTGTCCCGCCAACGTCTGCCGGATGAAAAAATGGGGCAAAGGAAAGGTGCGTCGCCTGCTTGGGACCGGGGCGGGATTGATCTTCAAGGGCAGTGGATTTTACATCACCGACTATCGGAGCGATGGCTACAAGACGGCCGCGAAGAAGGACACAGGGGGAGGGGACGCACCGGCGAAGACGGAATCCAAACCCTCGACCGAGCCGGCGAAACCTGCGGCCAAAACTCCAGCGGCCAAAAAAGCGGAATGAACGTCAAGGTCTGTGCCTCGTGCAGCGAGGAAAACGATGTCAGCCGCATTTATTGTCAAAACTGCGGTTCGCGGCTCCCCGAGGAATTGACGCCAGCCAGCAAAGCTGCCGTTGCCGCTGCTGGGGAGTCCGTTCAGTCGGCCCGCTCGGCGCCGGCCCTTCCAGTCTCCCGCCGGTCGCAGCCTATCAAGCCAACCCGTGATGGGGCTCCAAGTCTGCTGGGTGTATTGGCACCGCAGATTTTCTACACGGCCGTGATGGCAGCCATTCTCGCCTGCGTGGTTCAAATGGCCCGCCAACCCGACGGGATTCCTTCGGCCGTTCCAGTCAACGCCGCTGCCGCGCAGAAGACATTTTCGACCATGCAAGATTGCGCAAATTCCGCGCAGTCCGGAAGTTGGACGGTTAATGAGGCGGCGATCAATGAGTTCATCATTTCGACGGTCCAAATGCGCTCGTCGGGATCGGCATCCATGTTTCAGGCCGAGTTCCGGCGCGCGTTTCTGGTGCTTCGGGCCGGGGCGGCGAGCTACTTTGTCGAGCAAAGTGTGCTCGGCGGGGCGCTCTTTTTTCAGCTTCAGTTTGAGCCAGAGGCCGTCTCCGGCCAACTCCAACCGCGCGTGACCGGTGCAGCCATCGGACGATTGCCAATCCATCCTTCGCTCGTCGCTGCGATCATGCCCTTCTTTCGCCCGTCGCTCAGCGGACTCGATCAGGCGACCGCGTTGTTGCA
Organism: Terrimicrobiaceae bacterium; assembly: GCA_049317665.1. Classification (GTDB taxonomy): domain Bacteria; phylum Verrucomicrobiota; class Verrucomicrobiia; order Chthoniobacterales; family Terrimicrobiaceae; genus JBBRHN01. Next base: position 2,082 of record JBMOHW010000030.1, read on the forward strand.
AAAAGCCGGTGGGGCGACAATCACGCCAACCGAGGTGGTGATTCAATGGCCGGGGTCCGTCAGCACTACGCCCTGACCTTTGCGGCGTTCGCGGTTTTGGCTGGGACGGTATTTGCCCAGCCCAGCGAACGCCCGGTGCGGTCCACGAGCTCGTCCGGTCAGTTTGTTGTCTACTCAACAGATGCGACCTGGCGAACCGATGTTTCGCGGCGTGCCGAGGAAGCCAAGCGGGCATGGATCAGATGGCTTGGATCGGATGGAAACTGGAGCCATCCAATCATCATCCAGGATCTCCGTCGTTCCGCTCGTCCCGCGGGAAATCCGCGGGCGGTCACGGCGATCTTCGAGGGCGACGGACGCACACTCAAAATCCAGACCGATATTTACGATTCGTCGTTCCTGGCCGGCGAGAGCTTTGAGAGAGAAGTGTTCCGGGCGCTCGGTTTGGAGCAAATCTACCGCAAGGAACCGATGCGAGCCGGTAAGGCGTTTCGGCAGATCCCGACATGGATCTCGGAGGGGCTGGCGGAGGAAATTCGGGTCGAGCGGAATGGCGCTCCCGATGGTGTCTATGCCGCTCTCCTCCGCAGTGAGCGGCCGCCAAAGATCGAGGAGTTTCTTAAGGCGAAGCCCGAGTTGATGGAGGCGACGACACTGGCGCTGTATCGCACCCAGGCCCTGGCCCTCCTGAAGGCCCTTTACCAACTTCCCGAGGGCCCGGCGGGATTGGCTGCGCTCATCGATTCGCTCGGTGACGGGGATGGCGGACTGAAAAGCATTCTTGCCGGATATCCGTCGCTCTCGAACGACTCCAGTCAACTCGCCAAAGTCTGGACGCTGGCGATTGCGCGAGGTTCGGCCTCCCGGCGACTGGAGACGCTCTCGATCCCCGAGACCGCGAGATCGCTCGGAACGATCTTCGACATCTCGGCACTGATCGATCCCAAAAAGCCAGAGGCCGGAATGGTTGGCGGCGCAGCGGCACTCCCGGCCATTGCCCGCGGTGTCGGCGGGCCATTTCTCATGCGTCAGAAGGCGGCGGAGTTGCTCAATCTCGAATACCGCGCCCATCCCGTCATGCGTCCAGTGATCGCAGAATACCGCGAGATCGCTTCATCGCTTGCCGCCAAGCCCAAGCGGAACATGGAGAAGCGCATCGAAGAGAACGACAAGATCCGTGAACTCCTTCAGCAACGCACGGGAAGTGTGGCGGATTACCTGAACTGGTTTGAGGCCACTCAACTCGATAGCCTCAGCGAGGGATTTCTCAATGTCTCCGAGCCGCCGACAGCCGCGCCCCGCACGGACCCGCTCACCCTCCACCTGGATTCTATCGAGCGGCGCGGATGGTGAGCTGGAAGGATCGACTTGTCCGCTCTAGCTGAACGATAACTTGGTGACCCCGGCAGCGGAGGCGGCGTTCAGGACGTCCATGACCCGTTCGTGCTTCGTTTGCGGATCTGGGCGAAGGATGACCGGATCTTTGCCACCGAATTTGTCGATGGTTTCCTTGAGCCAGGCCCGGAGTTCGGGGAGTTCCTTGCTCGTCGGCGTGTCATAGACTTTGTTGTTCATCTGGACTTTGCCGTCGGGGAAAATGTCGATGATGATCGGCGTGGTCGGGATCGAAGCGGCGGCGGAGTCCGCCCTCCCGCTTGGCAGGTTGATATTCAGTTCCTTCTCGATGACCTGCGAGCCCGCTGATGCCATAAAGAAGAGCAGGAGCACGAAGACCACGTCCACCATCGGCGCGATTTGGAATCCCGCATCTCCGTCTTCTGATACACCTCCGCCGGCCATGGCTTAGGAACGGGTGGGGGGTTGAGGTTGAGCCGATGAGATCACGGGAAAAATCAGGAAGGTTTCGGGCCAGAGGCGTCTTTGTCAACGACGGAGAAAGTCACATTGCCGACACCGGCTTTTCCGACCGCCTCGAGGAGCTGGCGCATGTATTCGTAGCGGACTTCGCGATCCGCGCGGATGAGCACGCGGACGAGGGGGTTCGATGCCACACGACCCTGGAGCATCGTCACGAGGTCGGCCGGGGCCGGATATTTCTTTTGATCGACCTCGATGCCTGTCGTGTTGTTGATGGCAGCATGGGTGACATTGATAATCACCTGGCCCGGGTTGTCCTTGGCCTCTTTCGCTTCCTTGGCGATGGGGAGGTTGACCTCCTTGTTGGCTTGGAGAACCTCCGTCGAGCTGATCGACATGAAAAACACGAGCAGAACCAGCAGAATGTCGATCATCGGAGCAATCTGAAACTCCGGTTCGGCCTCCGGGTCGGCCTTGCGGACTGCCTTTTTCCCGCGTCTGTGGGCCGCCTCGGACATTAGGCCCAGTCGAGAGTTGCGCCGCAGTGCGGGCAGGGATTGTGGCCAGGCTGGATCGCGCCATTACAGACCGGACAATTCGTGGTGAGTGCCATCGAGACCTTCCGCGATCCACCGGATGCTGCTGAAGGCGCGCCGGCTCCGGCCTCGAAATTCTCGCCGATGCGGACGCCCGCGAGTTCATCAAAGGGGATATCCTCGATCAGCCGGTTCAGCTTGTCGTCGGCGTTGACGAGAACGATCGTCGCACGGTTGCGGAAATAGTAATAGAAAATGAAGGCCGGGATCGCGATGAAGAGACCACTGGCCGTCGCCATGAGAACTTCACCGATTCTCAGCGCGAGACCCCGGGGATCAGCGACGCCGGATTGTCCGAGGACGGCGAACGCCCCCATCATTCCGATAACCGTTCCGAGCAGCCCGATCATGGGAGCGATGACTCCGATCACCGAGAGGTAGCTGTTTTTTGTTTTGAGGATCTGGGCTTCGCGGAGGCCGTGCTCGATGAGCGCTGTCTCCACGGCGTCCTTGCCGCGGCCGAGTCGCTCCAATGCGCCTTGGAGGACTCTGGCGATATAGGCCTTGTTGGCGCGACAGATTTCCCAGCTCTCCTGATAGTTGCCGGCGTGAATTGTGCTCTGCAAGGAATCGATGAGAGCTTTCGGCGCGAGTTGCTCGTCGCGGAGAGTGAGGAAGAGCTGAATGATGAACGTCATCATCACGACGGAAGTCCCCAAGATACAAATCCAGATCATGATGATCAGCGGTCCGCCGTGGAGGATCGTCTGGATGATATTCATGTTCTCCGGAATCGCATCGGCGGCGGAAGCGTTGATCAGGGAACTCGCCAGAGCGAGAGCGACAAGCGAGAGGACACGGTGCATGGGACGGATGGTCTGGATCATTTTTACTGGTTATATCTAAGCATCTAAAATTCAGGGAGCGATGACGTTTTTCTGCTGGAGGGCGGTTGCGCGCTCCTCGGCCTTCGCGACTACGGCTTTGTCTTCGCGAAAAACCGTGGTGGCAAGCAGGTAATTCGCGAGCGCGGCAGAATTATCGCCAGATGATTCTTGGACCTCGCCCATTAAGAGGAGGGCCTGACCGAAAACCGCGCTTTCGCCGGAGGCTGGAGAAAGTTCTTTGGTGGCGCTTTCGACGATCGGCGCAAGTTTCGCGCGGGCCGTTTCAAAGTCTTTCTTGGAAATAGCCAACCGGGCGAGGCCGACGTTGGCGGAATTTGCGGCATCGGGATAGGCCTTTTGAAAATTTCCGAAAGCCGCCTCGGCTTCCGCGATTTTTCCGTCCGCGAGGAAGGCTTCTCCAAGAAGGGCGGCGGCCCGCGAAGCCCACTTGGTCGGCAGTCCGAGGAAATTGTCCACGAGGGGTTTCAGAATAACAATCGTCCGCGCGGCATCGCCTTTCTGCCAGGTATGCAACGCCTCGTCGAAGGCCTTTGGTTGGGCCATGACGACCGAAGCCACGTTGGCCATCGGGATCCCTGTTTCGACCGGGCCGACCTTAAGGCGAACGGAGTCGGCGCGAATTCCGAGGATTTGTCCGTCCCGCCGCTGGCCGTCTTTTTGAACCACGGCATCCTGCGCGACGGCGACCGTGAGGCCGAAGACGAGGAGAGCCGCCGCGAGAGAGGCCGGGGAGACGCTTGCTTTCATTCGTTAAAGGCATTAATCACTTTTCCCCCGCAAATCAATAAACTTTCGGAAAGAAGCCCATGAATCACCTCCTTCGCAAAAACCAACGTGTCCTGATGCTGATCGTCGCGGTGCTGACGATTGTCGCATTCATCTTTCTCTATAATACGGCGACGATCGATAAACTCAGTTCCGTTCATGATCCGACGATCTATGGAAAATCGCTGAACCCCGGCGCGATCGACCGTCAGGTCAAGAACTACCAACTCACGGTCGCGCTTGGCCAATACGACTTGCTCTCGAAGCTTGGTGGCGCGGCGGCCGACCGGAACCAGGCCTTGAACGCGTTCGTATGGAATCTGCTCGTCTTGCAGCACGAGGCCCGTGCGCTGGGCGTTGAGCCGACGGTTGACCAGGTTGCCGACCGGATCAAGACCCTCCCGGTCTTCCAAACCGAGAACCAGTTTGATCCCACAAAGTATAGCGCGTTCGTTCGCGACCAACTCGCTCCCCGCGGATTTACCGAGCGTCAGTTGGAAGAAGTCATGCGTGACGCGATTCGGGTCGAGCGGATCGGCGCGATTGTCGAGGCTCCTGCTGCGGTGAGCGATGCGGAGTTGCGAGAGTCCGCGAGAATTTTGCAGCCGATCACGGCGACGGCGGTAACGTTTGACGCCGCCGAGGTGCTTGCGGCGGTGACGGTGCCTGACCAAGAGGTAACAGCCTATTATGAGCGGAATCTGCCACAGCTCAACACTCAGGAAACCCGGGCTGTGCGATTTGTCGCCTTCGAGTTGCCTGTCGGTGCGGTTTTGGAGGGGAAGGGAAAAGTGGAAGCGATGCAGAAGCTTGCCGATTCGGCCAGTGCGTTCGTAGACAAGCTTTCGACGCCCGGTGCGACATTTGAAGCTTCCGCACAATCGCTCGGACTCGACGTGCGCGAGACACCTGCCTTTGACCGCTCGGGAGCGCTTGCAGCGAGTGGGGATGACGCGACGGCAAAGCAATTGGCCGAGACCGTGAAAGGCCTCGCCCCCTCGGCATTCCTGCTGGCGGCTCCGGGCTCAACAAGTGATGTGATTCAGGCCGGCGATGGGTTTTACGTCATCGGCCTTTCTCAGGTTAACCCATCCCGTCCGCTCACCTTGGAGGAGGCTGCTCCGGCGATCCGCGAACGTCTTCGCTCGGTCGCCGCCGAACAGTCTCTCCGCCAACGGGCCGCCGAGAAGATTAAACAACTGCGCGAAGCGCTGGCTGCGGGAAAACCGATCGAGACAGCTGTCAGCGAAGTGGGCCTGAAGTCCACGCCGCTCGAAGGCATTGTGCCGACCGCGGAGTCGGTGACACCGGAACAGCGGGCGTATATTTTTCCTACGCTGTCGCTGCGCGAGGGCGAGGTCTCGAATTTTGAACCGGGACCGGGCGGCGGATTTGCCGTTTATTTGAAATCCCGCGGACCGCTCGACGAGAAGGTTTATGCCGAGCGGCGTGAGGAGATTCTTTCCGGGCTTCTCGAGAGTAAGCGTGAACTCCTTTTTGCCGAGTGGCTGCGGACGAGTCGCGATGCCGCAAAAATCAATGTGCCGGCCGGGCCTCAGGGCTGATGGACTCGACCGTTGCCGAGCTTTTCGATGATGCGACCGGCGACATCGCGCTCGGCGACCTCGGTGCGGCGGTCGAGAAGTATCGACTGTGCGTGAGCCGCGAGCCGGATTTCTTCGATGGCTGGCACGCTCTGGGCATGGCCCTGATGAAAGAAGGCCGGTATGACGAAGCGATTCAAGCTGGGCTCCACGCGGTCCGCCTTCGGCCAGATGATCAGCTCGCGTGGTCGAGTCTTTCTCTCTTCTACGTGAGGAACGAGCAGATCCCCGAGGCGGAATCCGCTGGCGCGAAGGCGCGGATTATTTCGTGGGGAGGCAAAGTCGATCCCGCAGCCATCCCGGCCCCAACGGATTCGTAGTATGCCGAAACCTTTCTTCATCACCACCGCGATTGATTATACGAATGGCGCGCCGCACATCGGGCACGCCTACGAAAAGGTCCTCGCGGACGCGCTGGCCCGCTACCAGCGCATCGCAGGGCGCGACGTTTTCTTTCTGACCGGCGTGGACCAGCACGGCCAGAAGGTCCAGCAGTCCGCGCAGAAGCAGGGGGTTGCCCCATCGGAGTTTGTCGCCGGAATTACGGACGCATTTCTGGCGTTATGGAAGAAACTCGGAGTCAGCTACGACGCGTGGGCGGCGACGACGGATCCGATCCACACCCGTTCGGTCCAGGCGATCCTCCAGCACCTTTGGGATCGTGGGCACTTCTACAAAGCCAAGCAGACCGGCTACTACAGTGTGCGCCAGGAGCAATTTCTAACGGACAAGGAACGTGGGGAGGACGGGGAATTCGGGCCGGAGTGGGGCGAGGTTGTTTTAATCGAGGAGGAGAACTATTACTTTAAACTCGCCGAACATCGGAAGTGGTTACTGGACCTCATCGACTCTCGCTCGTCGAACGGGCGGCCGATGGTTCTACCCGACTTTCGCGTGGCCGAGTTGCGTAATGCGGTCGAGAAAATTTCTGGCGATCTCTGTATCTCGCGTCCGAAGTCGCGCCTCGAATGGGGCATCGAGATTCCGTTCGACAAGGAGTTCGTCACCTACGTTTGGTTCGATGCTTTGGTGAACTACATTAGCTTCGCCGGGTTCGATCCCGCCGCCGGTCCGCAGGCAGGCAGATTCGGCGAGCTCTGGCCGGCACTGCACGTGATCGGCAAAGACATCCTCATTCCACCACACGGCATCTATTGGCCGATCATGTTGAAGGCTTGTGGATTTTCTGAAGACGAGATTCCGACTTTGTTGGTGCACGGTTGGTGGAATCTTGCCGGGGCCAAAATGAGCAAAAGCCTCGGGAACAGCGTGGATCCGATGGCGCTGGCCGAAACCTATGGAGTCGATGCGACCAGGTTCTATCTTCTCAGCGACATCGTAACCGGTCGCGACGCGGACTTCAGTGAAGAGCGCCTGATCCAGCGCTACAATACCGATCTCGCCAACAGTCTGGGCAATCTGCTGAACCGCTCTATCAGCATGTCGAAGCGCTACCGGAGCGGGGTCGTTCGCCGCGCTGAGTCGCCGCTCGCTGTTTTCGTTTCCGAAAAAACGCTCGCCTGGTCGCGTCACATGGAAGCGTTCGAAGTTCATGCTGCTGTCGAAGCCGCATGGGAGGTCATTACGAGGTGCAATGCTTACGTCGAAGAATCCGCACCGTGGAAGCTGGCGAAAGACCCGGCTCAAGCGGAGAAACTCGACGAGGTTCTTTACACGCTGGCCGAAGCGTTGCGGGTTATCTCGATCCTCGTCACGCCATTCATTCCGGGATCTGCCGGGGCCATTCGAACCCAGTTGGCGTGGGACGGTCCGGTTACTCTGGAGGCGGCGGCTTGGGGCGGGCTTGCCGACGGCCATCAACTCGGAGAGCCTACGCCCGTCTTTCCGCGCATCGAGATCGCGTGAGCTCGTCACCCAATCTTCGCCAGCGGGCGGAGTTTCTCGGCCTTTCGGCGGCGGCAAAAATTTCGGCAAAGCTTCCGTTCGGCGCACTCCGTCCGATGGCAGATTTTTTCGGCGGCCTCGTCGGCCGACTCGATTCACGGGGCCTTCGCGTCGCTCAGGCAAATATCGAAACGGCATTTCCCGGGAAGTATTCGGAATCCGAAAAGCTGCGAATCGCCCTTGGCTCCTATCGCACCTTTGCGCGAACGATGCTGGAACTTTTCTGGGCACCCAATATGACGAGGGCTTTTGTTGAAAAACATGTCGCGTTCGAGGGATGGGACCGTGATTACTGTCGGAAGGATCCGGCAAAACCCGCGATCTACGCGTGCCTCCATTTTTCGAACTTCGAGTGGCTGGCCCTGGTCGGAGCTTACACGATTACGAGCGGCCCAGTGATCGCTCAACGCTTTCGCAATCCGCTCCTCGGGCCTGTGTTTGACGCGCTCCGCCGGAGCACGGGCAACGAGGTGATTCCCCAGGAACGGGCCATGATCCGTATGCTGAAGTATCTCAAGGGCGGCGGAAAATTCGGAATGCTCTGCGATCTGAATCTTGATCCCCGCGAAGGGAGCGTCGTCATCGATTGTTTCGGCGGACTGCTCACGAGCGTGACTCAGACACATGTTGCGCTGGCGCAGCGGACCGGGGCGGCGATTGTTCCTGTCGAGTGCCGGCCGGGAACCGGGGGAGGATATCGGATCATCCATCACACACCGATTGAATGTCCGTCGGACGCCAGTGCCGTAGACTTGGTTCAAAGGTGTTGGAATGCGCTTGAGCCAGCCGTTCATGAGAATCCCGAGTGCTGGCTCTGGCCCTATAAACACTGGCGCTTCAAGCCCCGGATCAACTCGGAGCGATACCCGTTTTACGCAAATCATGCCGAGCGATTCGATCAGCTCGTCGGGGGTTGATGCCCCGAGCCTCAGACTCCCAAGACCATGACATCGATCGTCCGCTCGTGAGGCGCGCGGCGGTGTTCGAAGACAAAAATTCCCTGCCACGTGCCCAGGGTTGTGTCGCCTCCAACAATCGGAATGACTTCGCTGGTGCGGGTGAGTGCCATTCGGAGATGACTCGTGGAGTCGTCCGGGCCTTCGGCGGTGTGGACGTAAACGGGGTCATCCTCGTCGACTAGTTTTTCGATCCACGCATGCAGGTCGGCACGCGCGCTGGGGTCGGCGTTCTCATAGATGACAAGACTCGCACTTGTGTGGCGGATGAAGACGGTCACCGTGCCAGTTGTCACGCCCGACGCGCGAACGATGTGTGTAACGTCGTCGGTGATCTCGTAGGTTCCTTTCCCGCGCGTGCGAACCGCGATCTTTTCGTGGCTGACGATCATCTGCTGAGTTAGTGCCTTAGGGGATCGACTGTGGATGGCGGGCGAATTTCATAAATTTGGGATATCTCACCTCCACTGAATTCTCAATATCGATCAACGCTTACCCTCTTCCCGCATTGCGCAATCGCCGACTTCCCGCCAAGATTTCCGCATTATGAAAAAAATCGTTGTCGCATATTCGGGTGGTCTCGACACCTCTGTGATCCTCAATTGGCTCAAAGACATTTACGGAGCTGAAATCGTTGCGTTTTGTGCCGACATTGGTCAGGAAGAGGAACTCGACGGTCTGGAAGAGAAGGCCCTCCGAACTGGCGCTGGCAAGTGCTACGTGGATGATCTGCAGGAAGAATTCGCCCGCGACTTTATCTTTCCCATGATGCAGGCCGGGGCACTCTATGAGGGTCAGTATTTTCTCGGCACCAGCATTGCCCGGCCGCTCATTGCCAAGCGAATGGTCGAGATCGCACGGGCTGAGGGGGCTTCCGCCGTCGCGCACGGTGCGACCGGCAAGGGAAATGATCAGGTCCGTTTCGAACTCACCGCCGCGGCTCTTGCGCCGGATATTGAAGTCATCGCTCCGTGGCGGGACGCGAGGTTCCGCGAGAAGTTTCCCGGTCGTGCGGAGATGATCGCCTACGCCGAGGCGCATGGGGTTCCGGTTGCCGCAAGTGCGAAGAAGCCGTATTCGATGGATCGCAATCTTCTCCACATCAGCTACGAGGCCGGGATTCTTGAAGACCCATGGTATGATGCCGGCGATCTGAAGAATCGCGAATACTTCACGACCTTGTCGGTTCTGCCTGAGGATGCTCCGGACAAGCCCGAACTCGTCGAGTTGGAGTTTGAGCGCGGCGACTGTATCGCGGTCAATGGCGAGAAACTCAATCCTCTCGCAGTGATGCGGAAGCTTAACCAAATGGGCGGCGGGCATGGCGTCGGACGCGTCGATATGGTCGAGAATCGGTTTGTCGGCATGAAGAGCCGCGGAGTTTATGAAACGCCTGGCGGCGCCATCCTGCACTTTGCGCACCGCCAAATGGAGAGCCTCACGATGGATCGGGAGGTCATGCATCTCCGCGACGGCCTGATCCCGAAATACAGCACACTCGTCTACAATGGCTTCTGGTTTGCTCCTGAGCGCGAGGCGATCCAAGCCCTTGTGACCGAATCCCAGAAAAATGTCACCGGAACCGTGCGGGTGAAGCTCTACAAAGGCGGGATCCATGCGGCAGGCCGCAAAAGCCCAGTGAGCCTCTACAACCCTCACATCGCCACGATGGAGGCGGATCCGACACAGGCCTACAATCAAGACGACGCGACAGGATTTATCCGGCTGAACGGGCTCCGTCTCAAAGTCGCTGCGGGAGTTCATGGGGCAGCTTGAAGGCCCAGCGGAATCCGTATTGGAAATCCGAGCGATGATCCGGTAGATTAGGCTTCATGAATCGCCGGCTGAGCACATGGGAGGACGAAAAACCTTCGTCCGGCACCGGCCTCGGACGATGGATCCTCCCCGCGTTGCTCGTCTCAATTCTCTTGCACGGTTTGCTCTGGATGTGGGCGAATCGGTATGAGGTGCGGGGAATGAGCGTCGAGCTTCCGATTCCAGAGGCCCGGAAAACGTTTCGTGTCGAGAGTGTGAAGCTCGATCCGAAGACCTTCGAGCCCGCTCCGGATGTGAAGCGCCAGCCTGCGGCAGCGCCGACCGCGATCCAGCTCCCAGAGGAAAAAGTTGCGCTCGGGAAGCCGGTGGGCACCCCATCAAATGCGCCGTCGGCCCCGAAGCTCGACGCGGCCACGCTCGCTGATCACCCGACCGTCGAGTCATTGTCATTCCAGAGCACAATGCAAATGGCGACCGACGCCGGGGTGCGCTCTCTCTTGCCCGATGACAACGCGATCACCAAAGAACTTCTCTCAGACAAACCCGTCGTCTCCGGGGCTTCCGCCGTCGAGTTGCAAGATCCCCAGAATCTAGGCGGCAGCACGATCACGAGGGCCGGAGCGGGTTCCGGGGCGACCCAGCCGGGGTTCAGTGATCTCGATCAACTGCTCGCACAGACCGGTCCGCTCACGCCCGAGACAGCACCGATCCTCATGCCGACCGATCTTTTGTTTGACTACAACGCCGCGGAGTTGCGATCCGAGGCCTTGGTGAGCTTGGAGAAGCTCGGACGCCTGATCAGCAAAAATCCAGGAGCAGGATTTGTGATCGAGGGACATACCGACTCGTTCGGAACAGATGAATACAATACCGCCCTGAGCCTCCGGCGGGCCGATTCGGTCAAGGCCTTTCTGGTGAACGTCCTCGGACTTCCCGACGGGGCCATCGAAACCCGTGGGCTCGGGAGAAGCCGCCTCATCGCTCCTGCCACAGGCTCGATCGACGAACAGCAGATCAACCGACGCGTCGAGATTGTCATTCGCGCCGCCCCCACGCCATGAGTTCTCCGAGCGAACACACTCTCGAACAATCGGCGAGGGAACTTTCCGAACAAACGAAAAGACGTCGCGACGATCCGGTGACGATTTTCAAAGGGTTTCGAAAAGTCGAAGAGCAACGGCTGCGAATGTGGCACAACTCCGGAGGCGGTGGTCGCGAAGTGGCCCGCCAACGCTCCGACATGGTGGATATTCTTTTCCGTGAGCTTCTTTCCGGAATCGTGGAGTCGGTCGGCGGTCGTGGCGCGGGAAGCCGACTGGCCGTTGTGGCATTTGGCGGCTATGGACGCCGGGAGCTGACGCCGTTCAGTGACATGGACATCCTTTTCCTTCAGTCCAAAAGTGGCGTGGATGCCGAGATCGAGGAGGTCATCCGCCAGACGCTGGTGGCACTCTGGGATATCGGGTTCAAGATCGGACATGCCACTCGGACGATCCCGCAGGCGATCAAGAAGTCGAACGAGGACATGGTCACGAAGACCTCGATGCTGGAGTGCCGATACCTCGCGGGCGAACGCGAAATCTTCACCTCGTTCAAGGAACGCTTTCAGAAGGAATGCGTGGACGGGCGCGAGGACGAATACATCAGTTGGCGCCTCGCGAATCAGGCCGAGCTCCGCATCAAATACGGGTCCAGTGTTTTTCTTCAGGAACCCAATGTGAAGAACGGGATCGGAGGCCTGCGCGATTATCAGAGCCTGCTCTGGATCTCGCACTTCAAACTCGGCGTGATGACGACGGCCAAGCTCGTCGAGCAGAAGGCGCTTCGCGATAACGAGCGCAAGCTCCTAGAGGCGGGATACGACTTTCTCCTGCGCACACGAACCGAGATGCAGTATCTCAACGGGCGCAGCGCGGATGCGCTCACGCTTCAGCTCCAGGGCCGCGTGGCAACTTCGTTTGACTATCCGCAGAAGAACATCCTCAGAAAAGTCGAGGCCTTCATGCGCGATTTTTACAGCCACACGCGCTACATCCACCTCCTGAGCGAGAGTGCACTGGGCCGGATGAAGGCCAGGCCGGAAGTGAAGCCCTCCGGGCTTCTGGCGTTCTTCGGCAAGCGTCCGAGGCCGGAGAGGTTCGATGGGTTCATCGTGCGCGACGGTCGCATCGAGCCGGAGTCGCGCGATATCTTTAATGATGATCCGTATCGAATGATCCGCGCCTTCCATCATGCGCAGACCCGGGGACTGGAATTTGATCCCGAACTGAGTGATCTGATGCGGCGCAGGCTGCCGCTGGTGAACCGGACATTCCAATATGCGCGGGCTGCCCGGGAGACATTTCTCGCGATTCTCTCCCGCAAGGGCGAGGTCGGTGGGGTCCTGCGCTTGATGCACAACCTCGGGTTTCTCGGGCGGTATCTTCCCGAGTTTGGCGAACTCGATTGTCTCGTGCAGCATGAATTTTTTCACCGCTATACGGCCGACGAACACACGCTGGTCTGCGTTGAGAAACTCGATTCGATCCTTTTTGCCGGGGAGAACAAGTTTAAGGGATACCGGCAGATTTTTCAGAAGCTCGAAGATCCGGCGATTCTTTATCTTGCGCTTCTGCTCCACGATACGGGGAAGGCGGCGAATCAGCGAAACCACGAGGAGGCCAGCGCGGTGCTCGCGCACAAGGTCGCGCGGCGACTCCAGCTTTCGCCCGAGCGTCGTCGGATGTTGCTCACGCTTGTCGACTCCCACTACGTGATGTCAAAAATGTCGCAGACCCGGAATCTGGATGATCCGGCGACGACCGAGGAATTTTCGCGAATTGTCGCCAATCGACACAATCTGGATGCCCTCATGCTGCTGACGCTGGCTGATGGCATGGGCACGAGCGACCAGAATTGGTCGGACTGGAAAGAGGGGCTTGTTTGGTCGCTCTACCGAAAGTCTTCCCACTTCCTTGAGGGCGGGCCGACCGCACTGGCGGAGCTTCGTCGCAACCGCGACGAGCAGCTTCAAACCGTAACCCGCAAGCTCGGAAAGGACTTTGCGGATGAGATCGAGGCGCATTTCAATTACATGCCTGAGCGGTATTTTCAGATGTTTGACGCCGACGAGATCGTTGGCCACCTCAAGCTCTTCCGCGGCTTTTTCGAAAACCGTCGGAAGGACGAATCGTTTGCGCTGTCCCCGGTTTTCAAATGGGTGCCGCGATTGGAGCAGGGGCACAGCGAGGTATGGGTCTGCGGATGGGATCGACCGCGACTGCTCGAGCGAATCGCGGGGGCTTTCCTCTCGGCTCAGGTCAACATCCTGAGCGCGGATATTTTCACCCGCGGCGACAGCCTCGCGCTGGATATTTTCCGTGTCGGAAGCACACGACTTGAGCCGGTAACGAACCCGAAGGATATCACGCGGGTGGAGACCCGGCTCTCGGATTCCCTAGCTTTCGAAGAATACGACTTCACGCCGCTCATCAGCAAGGAAGCGAGACTGAGGACGTATCGCCTCTCGCAGGAATTCGACCTCCCGACGCGGATCACGGTCGAGAATTCCTCGCACCCGATCTACACGCTCGTGGACATTCTCACTCCCGACCGGCTCGGGCTTCTCTACGACCTCCTCCGGGCCATGGGTGAGGCCGGGGCAACGATCGAGCTTTCGCGCATCACGACCGAGATGGATTTTGCGATGGATTCCTTCTACATCACAGGAAAAGACGGGAAGAAAATGACGGATCCCTCAGCGATCAAGCGTCTCCAGCGCCTGCTCCACCGCGCGGCCGTGCGGGTGGCGGAATGACGCCGCGTTTTGGAGAGTTGTTTGTCCGGCAGGTGATCCGACCGACTCTGCGGCATCCGTTGCTTCCGACGCTCAACGTGCTTTGCATTGCAGCGGGAATCACGGTTTTTTTGGCGGTCCAGATGGCGAATCGGGGAGCCTTGGAGAGTTTTAGGAATGCGGTGTCATTGGTTGCGGGACGCGCGCATCTTGAAGTGCGTGGAGACCTTCCCGAGGCCATTCTTCCGAATGTTGCCGCTGTGAGCGGTGTGAAAGTCGCCACGCCGATCGTTGAAGGGATCGTCACGCTGCCAGAGGAGCCCGGCGAGTATCTTCGGGTTCTCGGGGTTGATCCCTTCACTGGTGCGGATCTCCGCGTCTTTCAACTCTCCTCCACAGGAGGGGAATCGCTGGATTTTGAAAAATGGCTTCGGAATCGGTATACGATCGCTTCGACGCCAGACCGAGCCGCAAAGGGTCCAATCTCGGTGGTGGCCGATGGCAGGAAGGTGACGCTCGATCCGGCTTTTGTTTTGAGGACGGATGACGCGGCTGTTCGCTCCGATCCCCGCCTGGTTGCCATGGATATCGGATGGGCGCAGGAATTGCTCGGGCGGCGTGGGCGACTGACATCCATTCAGATTTTGCTCGATGACCCGCTTCGGGCCGTCGAGGTGGCGCGGGAGATTGAGCGTGTGGTTCCGCTGGATGCGACAGTCGGTCCGCCCGCTCGGCGGGGAGCTGAAACCGAGGCGATGCTGGCGGCCTTTCAGCTGAATCTTACGGCATTGAGCTTGGTCTCGATGGTCGTGGGCGTGTTTCTCATTTACAATAGTCTCTCGGCGACTGTCGTGCGGCGGAGGGTGGAGATTGGCATTCTTCGCGCGAACGGGGCATCTCGAGCCGAGATCGCCGCGTTGTTTCTCGGCGAGGGTTTGCTGGCCGGGGTAGCGGGAACGGTTCTTGGGATTGTGGCGGCGACACCGTTGGCGGCTGTGCTTGCGGCTCCCGTGGGACAGACCGTTTCGTCGCTCTATACTCTGGTCAGCGTTGAGCACCCGTCGCTTTCGGTTGGTCAAATCGTTCTCGCATTCGCCGTCGGGATTGCCTCGTCGCTTGTGGCGGCATGGCGTCCGGCGGCTGAGGCGGCAGCGTGTGATCCTGCATCGGTTCTGCACCCGGGCTCGATGATTGATTCGTTCCACCTTCGCTCCCGGATCTGGCTGCCATTGGGTTTGGTGTCCGTTGGGGTCGCGGTGTTTCTCTCGTGGTGGTCGCTGCATGGCGGAGGGAGCTTCCTGGGATTCGGAGCGGTTGGTTTCCTGATTGCCGGATCGGCTTTGCTTGTTCCGACCGTGGCAATTCATTTTGCGGGCTTGATCCGCGGTCGAGGATGGTTGGCCCGGCTCTCGGCTCAGCACCTTGTTCGCGCGCTGCACCGGAATGCGGTGACGATCGCGGCTCTGGCGATCGCGGCTGGGATGACCGTGAGTGTGTCGGTCATGATTTACTCGTTCCGGGCCAGTGTGAATTCCTGGATCGGCCAGACGCTTGTCGCCGACCTGTTCATTGCGCCAGCCGCCAACGAGATCGTTGGCCTGCAAACCTTCGTTCCGGATCCGGCGGTTGCCTGGGCGCGCCAGGATCCGAGGATTTCCGAGACCGCGACATTCCGGGAGATGTCTGTGAGGTGGGATGGTAAGACGGTCTCGATGGGAGTTATCGAAGGCAAGGCGCGCGGGGAGTTGGAGTTTTTGCGAGGTCTTCCAGATTCCGGAGCCGCCTTTTTCCAGCCGGATCATTTGGTGGTTTCGGAGAGTTTTTCCACGCGTCATGGAACCGAACCCGGAGATCGTCTGCGGATGGCGACGCCGGGGGGCGAGCGGGAGTATATTGTCGCCGGGGTGATCAAGGATTTCACTCGCGACAATGGGCTTCTCCTGATGGACCGGAGAAACTTCGCTCGTTACTGGAGCGATGATCGAGTGCATTCCCTGGCGCTCCAGCTTCGAAATCCGGCTGATGCTGACGCGGTCGCGTCGGATTTTCGAAAAGTGTTTCAGGGAAGCGGCGAATTTTCCATCTACACGAACTCCGGACTGCGTTCGCGGGTGATGGAGATTTTTGATCAGACTTTTGCTGTGACGTCTGTGCTGCGAGGCATCTCGGTCGTGGTGGCGATTGCCGGCGTTTTCCTGTCACTGACGACTCTCGTGATCGAACGTGAGCGGGAGATCGGTGTGCTCCGGTCGATCGGGGCTTCATCTGGTCAAGTGCGGGCGCTGGTTTTTGTTGAGGCCGGAATGATCGGACTGCTGGCATCGCTTGTCGGGGTGGCGTGCGGAGCTGGCATGGCAATGATCCTGACCTGGGTGATCAACAAGGCGTTCTTCGGTTGGACGATTGATCTTCGCTACCCGCTCGATGTGCTGGCTTCCACCCCGCTCTGGCTCGTGCCGGCTGCGCTGGCGGCCGCGTGGTTGCCTGCGCTGCGAGCCGCCCGGATCCCGCCGGCCCAGGCGATCCGGTTTGAGTGATTTCATTTATGGAAAGTGATCCGTTGATTCTTGGGCTCCCGCATCGCAAGCCGTTCTTGTTTGTTGATCGGATTTTGTCGTTGGTGCCCGGGCTGGAAGCTGTCGGGGAAAAGATGTTTGACCCAACAGATCCGATGTTCCGCGGTCATTTTCCGGGTGCTCCGATTGTTCCCGGAGTGATCCTCACCGAGGCGTTGGCTCAGGTTGCTGGGATTGCCGGGGCGAGGGGAGGGGAGCGGAGGTTTTTGTTATCCGCGATTCGGTCAATGAAGTTTCCCCGCGCGGCTTTACCCGGAGAAGTGATCACGCTGAGAGCGCGGAAATCTGCCGACTTTGGTGATCTCGTTCAGTTTGAGGTCGAAGCCGCGGTCGGCGATTCGGTCGTGGCAACGGGAGTGGTCGTGCTCAATGACGCGGGAGGGGCTTGATAGCCTGTTTGAAGGATTTTGATAGGACCTATGGGACCTATTTGAGAAGTTTTTCCAGATCGCTATCTGGGGCTGCGCCGAGTTCGAGGGCTTTGGCGTAGTGTTTTTTCGAGAGGGGTTTTTCGGAGGGGCCGCCTTGGGAGTGGAGGACGGCGAGATTGAATTGGGCTTCGAGGTAGTCCGGAGAGAGGTTGGCTGCCTTGCGGATTTCTTCGATGGCGCGGGTGCGGTCACCTTTTTCGCCGTAGGCGACCCCGAGGTAATTGAACGAGGCCGGGTCGGTGGCATCGAGGGCAATGGCGTGGAGGAGCGTCTGGATGGCGGCGTCAACTTGGCCGATCTTGATCTGGATAATGCCGAGCGTGGTGAGGGAGAAGGCATCCTCCGGGCTGATGGCCAGAGCGCGGCGGATCGAGGATTCCGCGGCGGAATACTTGCCGAGTTCGAGTTGAACGGCGGCGAGATTTGACAGGGCGAGGTTGTTTCGTGGAGTGGCGGTTGAGACGCGCTGGAAGAGGACTTCGGCGAGGGCGTAGTTTTTGTCTTTGTAGGCCTGTTCGGCTTGGGCCTGGGTTTGCTTGAGCGGGTCGATGACGGGAGCCGTTTCGGAATTTGGGTCGGCAGAGGAATGTCCGGTCCCACCAAACATCACCTGTGGCATCGTGGGGCTGTCGAGTGAGAGGGCGGGAGGGAGGTTCATTTGGAACGCCTCCGAGCCCGCCTCGCCGAGCAGCGCTTCGAGTTCCATGATCTTGAGGTCGCGCATGCTGAGCTCGGTGAAGAGCTTTTGCATGCGGGCGGTGGCAAGATCGAGATCGGACTGGAGTTGGGTGATGCGTGCGAGGTTGATCGGGCTCTGACGTTCGAGTTCCGCTGCGCGCTGCTCGGCGGAGGTGAGGCGGTCGTTGAGGCTGCGGTTGCGGTCTAGGGAGAGTTCGGTTTCCTTGACGGACTGGAGGCGGAGAAGCGTGTTGTTGAGTTCGCCTGCGAGGGCCGAGTTTTGTTGCTTGAGACGTTCTAGGATTTCCGCGTTCTTTCGTGCAGCGTCCTCGCCGGGGAACAGGCGGATAAGGCCAACCGAGGCGGCGATGGCAACGATGGCTGCGGCGGCGAGAGCGAAGATCGGAACGCGTCGGCGGGTCGGGCGTTCGGTTTCTGCGAGTGTTCGCGTCGCCGACTCGAGCTGTTCGATGAGGCGGTGGTTCTGGGCGCGGGCATCGGCGAGGGCGGCGCGGTGTTCGTCGAGATCTGGTTGAAGTGTGCGGGTCGCGGGTGAGGCGAGTTGGGCATGATCGAGGCGAGTGCGGAGTTCCGCCTCGCGGGTCCGAAAGTCTTCGATGAGGCGCTCGTGATCGACCAACTGGGCACGCAACCCGGCAGCCGCCCGGATTTCTTCCAGGGACGAATTGAGGCGGGCTTGGAGGTCTGACTCGCGCTGTTTGAGTTCGGTTCCGATGGCTTCCTGCCTCTCGAGGGCGGCGCGCAGCTTGGGGAGGGCATCGGCGTCTTTTCGCGTTTCTGTGAGTTCGAGACGTAAGGCCTCCTCACTCTCGCGCGATTCGGCGAGGGAGGTCCGAAGCGTGGTGAGCTCGGTTTGCAGGGTGCGAACCAATTCGGAGTGGTTGCCGGCGGCAGCGAGTTGGGACTCCAACGACGTTTCGCGCTCGCGAAGGGCTTGAAATTCGGTCCGCTGTTTGGCGAGGTCCTTCTTTAAGGATTCGACGAGGTCGGATTGTGCCTTGGCTGCGGCCTCCAACTCGGATTCCTTTTTGCGAAGGGCGTTGAGCGTGTTCTGTTGCTCGGCGAGCTGGGCTTGGAGGTTGGAGGCGAGCTCGGAGTGGGACTTGGCGGACTCGAGTTGAGCAAGGAGGTCGGATTCGCGCTGGTGGAGCGAGTCGAGAGCAGTGCGTTGCTCGGCGAGCTGGGCTTGGAGTTTGGAGGCGAGCTCGGACTGGGACTTGGCGGACTCGAGTTGAGCGAGAAGGTCGGATTCGCGCTGGTGGAGAGATTCGAGAGCGGTGCGTTGCTCGGCGAGCTGGACTTGGAGTCTGGAGGCGAGCTCGGACTGGGACTTGGCGGACTCGAGTTGAGCGAGAAGGTCGGATTCGCGTCCTTGGAGCTCGATGAGAGCATTGCGCTCCTCAGCGAGTTGGGTATTTAGGGAATCTTCCCGCTTGGCGGCGTGCTCGGTCGCTTCGATTTGGAGGCCATTGACGCGATCCAGTGCGCTTTGAGTTTGGCGCAATTGGAACGCGAGGGCTTCACGTTCAATTTGGAGTTCCTCGATCTCCGCCAGTTGACGGTCTGTATCCTCCGGGATCGCCCGGGCGAGTGAAACTTCGTAGAGTGCCTTTTCGAGATCGCTGGTGAGGTTCCTCTCACGCCGGGCGAGGATATCGAGGGAGGATTGTTTCTGCTCGAGCTCGCTCTGGAGCTGCATCGCCCAGACGCGGGAGGCCCAGGCCCATTTGAGAGCAGCGCGCTGTTTTCTCGCCTTGCCTCGAAGGTTGGGATTGGCGCGGAAAGCGGTGAGTTCAATCGCAGCGGCTTCCTCGCGGCGGAGGGCTTGGTCCAGCGAGGCTTTCTGTTGTTCGAGCTCTTCTTGCAGCGACGAGATCAACGAAGTGTTTGCGCGGGCTTTTTCTAATTCAGTTACGAGGAAAGCTTCCCGCTCCTGAATCTCCGCGAGTATGGCATTTTGTTGATCGAGCTGCTCTTGGAGAGACTGAACGCCTGTCGCGTGGTCGAGTGCTGAGTGAAGGTCGGTTTTGAGCGAGGCCTCTTTCTCGCGAAGGTTCTCGAGGATGGCGCGCTGTTCGGCGACTTCTTGTTGATAGGACTGCGCGATGGCGGTCTCGACCTGAGCCTCCTCGAGCTGTGCGGCGAGTTTCTCTGCACGAGCGCGGGTTTCGGTTAGCTCGCCCTCGAGTTCCGAAGCGCGCTGTGCCTTGGCCCGGTTGTCCTCGATTTGTGCGAGGAGAGCCTTCTCGCGGTCGTGCAACTGATCGAGCGCGAGGCGGTGTTGTTCCGAGATCTCGACTTGGAAAGCCATCGCCTGGCCGGCTTTGTTGCGGGTCTCTTCGAGTTGAATCTTGAGCAGGTCCTCGCGGCTCTGGGCTTGGCCTAGCTTCAATTCTTGCTCGGCAAGTTTCTCTTGGAGCGCTCGAACGAGGACGTCCGCCGAAGGCTCCGATGATGGAAGCGAATCCTGTTGCGGTAAAGGGGCAAGGCCCTCCGAGGACCCCGGAACCCGGTCCTCTGGAGAGGATTCTTTGGAACGCAATTTGGAATCGGAACTCATATCAAGCTGATACTCAACGTGTTTACATAGTTCGCGAAGTAGCGGATGGCAAGCGCGAAATTTTGTGGAGAATTTGTGAACAAAGTCTTGAGATTTCTCTGTCAGAAGACACAACGAAGGTGTGCAACCTATTGGATTTTTGAGGGAGTTATGTTTCGGCACCGAGAGCTAGGCCTGATTCAAGCCTATCAAATCGGCGTCACGTTGCTGATGACGGTTTTGTTTTGGGGGTATTTTCTCGTTTTGGACTATGCCTTGCCAGGGTTCGGGCTGACGGGGTTCTCGGATTACTTCAACTACTATTTGGCGACGACGCTCGGCTTTCAGATTTCGTTTTTGAGTTCGAGGCAGCACAACATTTTTTCCGTTTCCTCGGGGATCGTGGAGAGCCACCGGTTTATCTGGGGGCATATTGTCT
>JBMOHW010000031.1:0-22567 GCA_049317665.1 Terrimicrobiaceae bacterium
TCGACCGCTGAGCCAAAGGAAATCGTCGATTTTGCCAACAAACTGGTCGAAGCCGCATTTGCGAGTGGGGTGTTCATGTTTGCAACGACCGACCTGAAGTTTGACCAGCCGCAGACCGAGATTGTCTTTGACCGCGACAAGGTGGCCGCCCAGGGACTCGATCTCCGGCGCATCGGATCTGATCTCTCGACGCTCCTCGGTGGAAACTATGTCAATCGCTTCAGCGTTCAGGGACGGAGCTACAAGGTGATTCCGCAAGTCAAGCGGAGTGAACGTCTCACGTCGGATCAACTCAGCAACCTCTACGTCCGCGCGACGGACGGGAAACTCGTGAAGCTCTCGACATTCGCGACGATGAAGACCACGACCGAACCCCGCGAAATCAAGCGATTCCAACAGCTCAACTCGGCAACGATCCAAGGCGCTATTCCGCCGGGTGTTTCGCTCGATATGGCGCTCAAGGCCCTGGAAACCGAGGCTGCGAAGATCCTGCCGCCGGGATTCACCATTGATTACGCCGGGCAATCTCGCCAACTCCGAACCGAGGGCAACAAGCTTGTCGTCACGATGGTGCTCTCATTTATTCTGATCTTCCTCGTGCTGGCCGCGCAGTTTGAGAGTTTCCGTGACCCGTTCATCATCCTTTTCGGATCCGTTCCGCTCGCCCTGTCCGGCGCTCTGGTGTTTACGTTCCTCGGGTTTACGACCATCAACATTTACAGTCAGGTTGGATTGGTGACGCTGGTCGGACTCGTCGCGAAGAATGGGATTCTGATCGTCGAGTTTGCCAACGTCCTCCGGCGGTCCGGTCTCGACAGATTCGCTGCCGTGACACAGGCCTCCGCGACGCGCTTGCGTCCGATTCTTATGACCAGTGCGGCAACAGTGATGGGCCACTTTCCACTCGTCATCGCGAGCGGTCCCGGTGCCGGCGCCCGCAACAGCATCGGTATCGTGCTGGTCTCGGGCATGATCATTGGAACGATTTTCACCCTGCTGGTCGTGCCAGCCATTTACTCCGTCGTTGCGAAACCGGTGTCGGAAGATGATGTCGCACCCCCCGACGAGGAGTCCGTCCTGACTGCGGCCCGCTAACCTCCGTGGCGATCCGATCTCATCTTTGCGTTGAGGTGTCGAGCGACTTCGCTTAGGCATAGGCGATGTCGCTCACGTTCGTCCGAGAATTTATCAAGGCCCCCTCATCGGTGGGGGCTGTTTGGCCATCATCTCTGGAACTCGCGAGGTTGATAGTTAATGCGGCGGGTGTGTCCGATGCGCGTCACGTTCTCGAGTTGGGGCCCGGAAATGGTGCCGTCACCGGAACGATTCTTGAGTCGCTCCAGCCCGGCGCACAATTTCTCGCCATCGAAAAGAGTCCGTCCCTCGCCTCGAAGACAGCCCGGCGGTTTCCCGAGGCACGGATCCTTGAAGGCTGTGCGACGAAGTTGAGCGGGCACCTCCGTGATGAGGGGTTCGCGTCCCCGGATGCTGTCGTATCCGGGCTCCCATGGGCATCGTTTCCCGAGCGATTACAAAAATCGATCCTCTCCGAAGTCGCCGCGTCGATCCATCCGTCATCGACATTTACATCCTTTGCCTACTTCGGTCCGCATTGGCTCCCAGCCGGGCGTCGATTCCGAAAGACCTTGGGTGGGTTTTTCTCATCGATCCAGAAGACTCAGGTCGTGCTCAACAACCTCCCGCCAGCCTTTGTTTACGTCTGCCGAAAGTGACTTGGCGGGTTAGTGCGCCACCCAAAATTTGATGAAGACGGGAATGATAAGAATCGCAACAATGTTGACGACTTTGATCATGGGATTCACCGCCGGGCCAGCCGTGTCCTTGTAGGGATCTCCGACCGTGTCACCTGTCACACTAGCAGCGTGTGCGGGCGAGTGTTTGCCGCCATGGTTGCCACTCTCGATGTATTTTTTCGCGTTATCCCAAGCTCCGCCGCTCGATGTCATGGCGATGCCGATGAAGAGACCGGTGACGATCGTTCCCACAAGGACGCCGCCAAGGACCTTCGGCCCGAAGAACGGGATCCATGCGACCGCAATCACGACGAGAACGGGGAGGAGCGCCGGGATGATCATTTCGCGGAGCGCCGCCTTCGTCACGATATCCACGCATGTTCCGTATTCCGGCTTGTCCCGCCCTTCGAGAATTCCAGGACGTGCGGTGATCTGGCGACGCACCTCCTCGACGACAGCCCCTGCGGCTTTGCCGACGGCGTTCATACTGAATGCTGAGAACACGAACGGGAGGCAGCCACCGATAAACAAGCCGATGATGACATTTGGATCCTGAAGATCGAATGTGAGATTGAAGTGCTTGCCAAGTGCCTCGTAGGCGACTTTGAGCTCCTCGACGTAGCTTCCAAAGAGGACGAGCGCAGCAAGTCCGGCGGAGGCAATCGCGTAGCCCTTCGTGACTGCCTTCATCGTGTTTCCGATGGCGTCGAGATCATCGGTAATGTGGCGGACTTTCTCATCGAGCCCTGACATGACGGCGATGCCACCGGCGTTATCGGTAATTGGTCCGAAAGCATCAAGGGCAATGATGATTCCCGACATCGAGAGCATCGACATCACCGCGATGGCAATCCCGTAAAGGCCGGCGAAATGGTAGGAGAGGAGAATGGCGATTCCAATGAAGGCCACCGGCAATGCTGTGGCGTGAAGCCCCGTTGCCAATCCGGCAATGATATTCGTGGCATGCCCCGTTTCCGACGCTTTGGCAATATGACGGACCGGTGCGTGTTCGGTCGAAGTGTAGTAGTTTGTGATCAGAAGGACGACGTAAGTCATCGCCAACCCGACGAGAGACGCGAAGAAAAGGCTCGTCGGCGAGCAAACCCCGCGCCCGCCAATCTCAACACCGAGCGGAAAAAGCTGATGGGTCAGCGGCCAGAAGGCAATCGCTGACAAAAGCGCACTCACCAGCACACCGCCTTGCAGCGCACGGGTCGGACCCAGCTTGGAAAAACTAACGAACAAGATGCCGACAACGGCGCTCACGATCGAGACTCCCCCGATCAGGAATGGAAACACAATCGCTGCCTCTGCCGTTGCGCCTGTGACCGTGAGCGATCCAATGAGAATCGCCCCAATCAACGACACGGCGTAGGTTTCGAAGACATCGGCCGCCATGCCGGCGCAATCGCCGACATTATCACCCACATTGTCCGCGATGGTCGCTGGATTCCGGGGATCATCTTCATCGAGTTTGCTTTCAATCTTCCCAACAAGATCAGCACCGACGTCGGCCGCCTTGGTGTAGATTCCTCCACCGAGCCGGGCAAAAACCGAGATCAACGAACTCCCGAGCGCCGTCCCGACGAGGGCATCCAGCGCCGCGCGCGTGGCATCGGGGGATCCAGAGAAATGCCGTATGCCGACAAACATCAAGCCGACCGAGAGAAGCGCGAGCCCGACGACCAGCAAGCCCGTGACGGCACCGCCGCTGAACGCCACTCGCAAGGCTGCGCCACTTGAAGACGATGCCGCCTGGGTGGTGCGGACGTTGGCCCGAACGGCGATCGTCATTCCAATGTATCCCGCCGCCAGCGAGCAAATGGCACCGACCAGAAAGCCGACGCTAGATTCCATCCCACGACCGACCCAGACGAGGACGAAAACCAAAACGGCAATCGCCCCCACGCTGACGAGTTGGCGGTTCAGATAGGCTTGAGCGCCTTGTTGAATCGCCGCCGCGATCTCCTTCATCCGCTCGTTTCCGGCAGGCTGCCTGAGGATCCAACCGATTAGGTAGAATGCGTAGAGCAAGCCAAGTGCAGCGCAGATGAGTGAGATGTTTAAACCGTCGGTGAGCAGAGAGATAGCTATCATGGGGATGTTTTCGTTTACGACTCGGGGGATAAGAGACGGGAAAATAATCGGATCCGCGCTGCTGACAAGCACGAATCAACGGTTGGCCCGATCGTTCCCCATCCGGGAAACCGATCCGCGCGAGTGGCGCGAGGCGGTCGGGCCACCGCCGGATCAGCGAATCAGCCCTTCTTTTTTAGTTCTGCAAGATCCGCATCCACCATGATCCGGACGAGGTCTTTGAACTTCGTTCTCGGCTCCCAACCGAGTTGGCGCTTGGCTTTGGCCGGGTCTCCGACGAGGAGATCAACCTCCGCCGGGCGTTCATAGCGGGCGTCGTATTTCACGAATTCGTTCCAGTCGAGATCCAGATGTGCGAACGCCTCCTCGACGAATTCGCGGACGGTGTGCGTTTCATTGGTCGCGAGCACATAGTCGTCGGATTCGTCCTGCTGAACCATCATCCACATTCCCTCGACATACTCGGGAGCGTAGCCCCAGTCGCGCTTGGCATCGAGATTGCCGAGGTAGAGGGCTTTCTGTTGACCGAGCTTGATTGCGGCGGCTGCGCGGGTGATTTTTCGAGTTACGAAGGTTTCTCCGCGGCGTGGGCTTTCGTGGTTGAAAAGGATTCCGTTGCTGGCGTGCATCCCGTAGCTCTCGCGGTAGTTGACCGTTGCCCAGTAAGCAAAAACCTTGGCAACTCCGTAAGGACTGCGCGGCCAGAAAGGAGTTGTCTCGATTTGCGGGACGGCTTGGACTTTTCCGAACATCTCGCTGCTCGAAGCCTGATAGAACCGGGATTTTACGCCCGACTCGCGCATGGCTTCGAGAATCCGGATGGCACCGACCCCGGTGACATCGGCCGTGTATTCCGGAATGTCGAAGCTCACACGCACGTGGCTTTGCGCGCCAAGGTGGAAGATTTCGTCGGGCTTCAATTCGTAGATCAACTTGACCAGATTTACTGAGTCCGCGAGGTCACCGTAGTGAAGAAAAAGCCGAACGCCATTCACGTGGGGATCCTGATAAAGATGATCGATCCGCGAAGTATTGAACGTGCTCGCGCGCCGAATGATACCGTGGACTTCGTATCCTTTCTCCAGAAGGAAGTCTGCGAGATAGGATCCGTCTTGGCCTGTGATGCCGGTGATGAGTGCTTTTTTCATGATTGGGATAAGATGGATTGTTGGAACGTTAAGAGTTTTTCGATGCCGATGCGAGCAGCGCCAGTCATGGCGTCAAGCTGGGCTTGTGTAAAGACGCTTTCCTCGCCCGAACCCTGCACCTCGACAAAGTCAAATTTGTCCGTCATGACGACATTCATATCGACCTCGGCGTCCTTGTCCTCGACGTAATCGAGATCGAGAAGGACCTCCCCGGCGACAATGCCGACGCTTATGGCGGCCACGCGATTCTTAAGCGGCAGGCTGGGCAGCTTCCCCTCGGCCACCAAGGCGCGGCAGGCGAGCTCAATTGCGACCGAGGCTCCTGTGATGGCTGCTGTGCGAGTGCCACCATCGGCTTGGAGCACGTCGCAATCGATCCAAAGCGTGCGCGAGCCAAGCTTCTCCAGATCCACGACGGCCCGGAGTGAACGACCAATCAAACGTTGAATTTCCGTTCCCCTTCCATCCGGTCGACCCTTGGACGAATCCCGCTGTTTCCGTCCAACGGTCGAGTAGGGCAACATGGAATACTCGGCCGTCAACCATCCCCCGGAAACTCCCTGTTCCTTCATCCACCGCGGCACGGACTCCTCGACGGTCGCCGCGCAAATGACCCGCGTGTTGCCAAACGCAATCAATACTGATCCCTTCGCGTGCGGCGCTATGCCAGTTTGGAAATCCAGTTTTCGGAGGTCAAGAGATGAGCGGTTGTCGTGTCTGGGCATTTGAGGATCCGAACGATGATCGCCCCGGGGCGGGGAGGGCAAGAACGGATTTCCGTCAAGTCGCTCTCGGATGCGCGTTGTCGTAGGCTCGCTTGAGCCGCTCGGTGGTGACGTGAGTGTAAATCTGTGTGGTCGAGAGGCTGGCGTGGCCGAGGAGAGTCTGAACGCTCCGCAGGTCGGCCCCATTGTCGAGAAGATGTGTGGCGAACGTGTGCCGGATTTTGTGCGGAGAGAGATTGGCGGGGAGCCCGGCCTGGATCAGGCGGGACTTGATCATCGCCCAGATCGAACGACCGGAGAGCCGGGTGCGGGACTTGTTCAGGAAGAGTGGACCGCGATGAACCCCGGCGGCGTGGCGGTAGCGGGAGATGGCCTCGAGTGCGGGCGTCGTGAGCGGGCAAATCCTCTCACGGGCGCCTTTGCCGGTGACACGTGCGGTTTCACCAATCGGGTCGACATCGTCGACATCCAGGCCCGCCAACTCCGAGAGACGCATTCCAGTCGAATAAAAAAGCTCGATGATCGCGGTGTCGCGCGCCGCCGTCCACTCGGGAGCCTGGTTGGTTTTCGGATTCCCAGCCGGGGACTCGATCAGTGACTCGATCTGGCCGGTTGTCAGGAAGCGGGGCAGATTTTTTTCGGTCTTCGGCAGGGAGATTTCACGGAGGACATTTTTTTCCACGTGACCGCGCATGAGCAAGAACTCGTGAAAGGCGCGAAGGGCCGAGAAGCGAAGCCGGACGCTCGCTCTCGCCATGTCCTTCTTCATCAGATCAAGCATCCAAGCCCGGTAGTCGGTGGCTGAGAACGATCGCCAGGCCCCCTTGGGACGGAACTTTCGAAACTCGCCGAGCGACGTGGAATAAGTCGTGACCGTGCGTGGCGAAGCGCTTTTTTCAGCCTCCAGCCACGTGAGGAAGTCCGCAACCCACTTGTCCAATGGGGGGCGGACTGGGACTCGCCGTCTCAGAGTTTTGCGCCCATGGGAGCGGGCAGGGGAGGCTGCGTTGTGTGGCCAACGTCACCGGTCCGGACGGTCCCGCGCTCGAAGCTGAGCGTGGCCGAGCGGGTCTCTGCTCCGTCCGGCGAGGTGGCGATAATCGGGATCTCATATTCCCCATCCGGAAAAATGAAGTGGTGGCGGAACGTTCCATCCGGGTTCAGGCGCACCGGCTTTCCATCAATCGTCACTTTGGCTTTCGGGTGTGTGCCTCCGTAAAAGATGACCTCGGCATTGACGTGCATGAAAAACTCGCGATTCGTGAATCCGAACGAACCGATGTTCTCGGATCCGCCCCAGCTGGTCGTCTCCGCATGGCTCCAGCTCGAAAGAGCGGCTTGCGACCAGCTCGCGAGGCCCGCACCCGCCCAAGAGGACGTGGCCGCTTGGATCCAGCTTGAGAGACTGGCTACCGGCCAGGATGACAGAGCCGAGGTGGACCAGCTCGATGCCCCCAAGCCACCCGCCCAGGAAGACTGTGGACCGGCCGCCCAACTTGTCAGCGCGGCAGTGGCCCAACTTGTCAGTGCGGCGGCATTTTCGGAGGAATGGCCCGTGAGTGCGGTGATCGCACTAAACAGGCTGCTCTCTGCGGCACTCCAATCAGAGCGGGCAAAAATCTCGCTGGACTCTGCCGAGCTGAGACGCTCTTCGAGATGTTTCTGGATGCGGGAGGTAAGTTCCTCGGAACTCAGCGAGGACGACGACATTTCCGCGAGGAGTTCCTTCCCGAGAAGCGCTTCCAACACCAGGTATTCCTCCGAACCCTGCGGGAGCTTCGGGTCGAACTGCGATGGGAGAAGTTTGCCCTCTTTTTGAATGCGACCCAAGGCTTCGAGGAGCGTCTCACCATCGTGGATGGCCGTCTGAATGTTATCCATCAGACGTTGAAAACTCAGATGCAACGGAAGAGTGGCGTAGTCGAATGCGGAAGATTCTGAGATCTTGTCGGATGGTGTCCGAATCGCAACCGATGAGGCGAGGGGATGCCACTGACTTCCCCGGTAGTAGCCGATCTCGACCGAGTAGGTTCCGCCGGCTTTCTTGACAGGAATATACCAGTTTTTTGTCTCAAACGGGACCTCGATTTCATCTTCGAAGGGGGTAGCCTCGCCGAGGAGACGGAGAAACGTTTTCCCACCCGGATGGAGCGAAATATCGATATCCCAATAGGTAAAAAGCCAGTGCGGTTCCTGCGCAACGAGGAATATTGTATCGGTCCCGTAAGTTCTCGGGAGCTCGCCCAGATCGTCGATCCCCGACGCCGATTCGCCCGTGGGCATTAGGGTTTCCGCGGCTCTTTTATCTTCGGCTGACTTTTTGCTCATCGTGTATCCTCCGTTGGTTAATTCCGCCCGCGTTCGACATCAAACATAGTGCCCCCCGTGCTGCAACGTTTTTCTCGGGCCATGCGGTGTTTGCCCGCGAGGAGGAGCAATTTTCGGTCCACCACTTGATTTTGTTTTCGCGGCAAGTAGGTTTGACTCCTATGATGGTTCGTCTTCTCGCAGTTGTCCTTCTTTCCATTGTGGGGGCTCCTTGGGGGCTTGCCCAGCAAACGCTTGGTGCCTCGCCGATGGCGCGACAATTGAACGATTCGTTCGCTGATGTCTTCGCGAAAGTCGCTCCTTCGGTCGTCGTTATCGAGTCGAAGTCCACCGTTGCCCGCCCGATTCCCGGGCTTCCACGAGGCCTGGAGTTTTTCCTGAGGCGGGAGGACGGCGCGGCGGAATCTCAGGAACCGAATGTCGGATCCGGGTTTATCTTCCGCGAGGACGGTTACATCCTGACGAACAATCATGTCATCGAGGATGCGGACGCGGTGACTGTTCGATTGCAAGATGGTCGGGAGTTTCCGGCCGAGGTCGTTGGGGTCGATGATCGCACGGATCTCGCCGTAATCAAAGTCTCTGCGACCGGGCTCAAGGCGGCTGAGATCGCCGATAGTGACACCGTTCGCGTTGGACAGTTTGCGTTTGCGATCGGGACGCCTATGGACCTGCCGTTTACGTTCACCGTCGGGGTTGTGAGCGCGAAGGACCGAAGCTTCGGGGGATCTTACGGGGAGTTGATCCAGACGGATGCCTCCATCAATCCCGGAAACAGCGGCGGGCCACTCTGTGATATCGACGGGAAAGTTGTTGGGGTTAACACGCTTATATCCGGAATGAATCGTGGCCTTGGTTTCGCGATACCGATCAATGTCGCCAAGAACGTGGCCAACCAACTTGCGGATAACGGACGGGTCCGGCGCCCGTGGTTGGGCATCTCGATCGCCGGGATCGAAGAGAGCGTGCAATTTCAAAGGATCTTCCCGACTGTTTCAAAAGGCGTGGTCGTTCAGGGCATCGAGCCAGGGGCGCCAGCCCAGTCGAGCGATCTTCGCCCGGGCGATGTCATCGTGAAAGTCGATGGAGTCATCGTCGGACTGGCCGGGGAACTTCAGCGCCAGATCCTCTCGAAATCAATCGGTCAAAAGGTTAGCCTTGATGTCTGGCGGCAGGGACAAATCGTGAAGGTTCCCGTGCAAACAGGCGAGCAACCGAACTTCCAGAGGGCGTCGATGCGGCCGCGCGCCACAATCCCCCGCACGGAACCTGTCCCAAGTGTGCCGCAGCCGTCATCACCCGGGATGACCTACGAAGATGCCGAGCCAGAGACTCTGTCGGCCCTCGGCATCCGCCGACAGGGCGCCGGAGGGGTAGTCGTCACCTCCGTTGAGGAGGGCAGCGAGGCGGCGGTGGCAGGCATACGGACTGGAGACATCATCACGGAAGCGGCAGGCCGCAAGATTCTGCGGGCCCAGGACCTCGCCAGCACCCTATTGGCGGAAACGTCCGGGGAGGGGATTCTCCTTTTGATTGAGCGGTCCGGGGGAACGACGATTGCGATCCTGAAGCCGCAGTAGCCGAGCGTTAGCCGGGTCAGGTCGCCTCGGGTTCGGGCGGCTTCGACTCCGGGTTGGGTGAGCCATCCTCTTTTTTTCCACCGACGAAGAACTTCTCGACGAAGAAGAAACACGCCGGAATGAGGAAGATGGAGAGGAACGTCGCGGCCAACATCCCGCCAATGACGGTTGTTCCCAAGACGCGTCGTGATACAGCTCCCGAACCGGATGCGAGGGCGAGGGGCAGTGTGCCCAGAATGAACGCAAACGCAGTCATGAGAATCGGGCGGAGTCGCAGTTTCGCGCCCGCGAGGGTCGCCTCGACGAGAGGCTTGCCCTTCTCATATTCGTCCTTCGCAAACTCCACAATCAGGATCGCGTTCTTCGCAGCGAGGCCGATGAGCATGACAAGGCCGATTTGAGCATAGAGGTTGTTCTGCATCCCTCGCATGGAAAGGGCGGCGAAGGCCCCAAATACCGCAACCGGCGTGGTGAGCAGGACGCTGAACGGCAACGTCCAGCTCTCATATTGTGCGGCAAGAATTAGGAAAACAAAGAGCAGGGACAGGGCAAAAATCGCGGTCGGAGGGACACCCTGGGCCGCTTTTTGCTCCTGGTAGGACATGCCAAAATAGTCGTATCCCATTCCCGACGGCATCGTCTCCGCAAAGACTTCTTCCAAGGCCTGCATCGCTTGGGCGGTGGAAAATCCGGGGGAGACGGATGCGTTAATCTGCGATGCACGGAACATGTTGTAACGCATCGTAAACTCGGGGCCATACGATTTCTCCGCCTCGACGAATGAGGAAACGGGAACCGGTTGATTCTGGTTGTTCGTTACGTAGAAGAGGCCGAGATTCTCGATATCGGTCCGATACTCACCCTCGGCCTGAATGTAGACCTGCCACTGGAGTCCGAACCTGTTGAAGTAGTTAACAAAATAGCCGCCAAAAAATGTCTGAACCGTCTGGTAGGCATCGCTGAGGCTTACACCTTGGATCATCGCCTGAGCTTCATCGACTTTGAGAAAAATTTGCGGGACATCCCAAAGTGCGGTCGTGAAGAGGCTCGTGAACTCAGGACGTTTCTTGGCCGCCTCCATGAAGGCCTGGGTGTTCTTTGCGATAAACTCGACTTCGCCGCCGGTGCGGTCTTCGAGCATGAACGTCACGCCACCGGCCGTTCCAATGCCGGGAATCGCCGGGGGCGGGAATGCGAAAGCCGCCGTCGGTTTCGGAAGGGCGCCGAGTTCTCGGTTGATGTTGGCTTGGATCGCATCGATCTGAAGTTCCTTGCTCTTTCGTTTCGCCCACTCCTCCATCGAGATGAAGAAAAATCCCGTGTAGGTGCTTTGGACGGTGCTGAGAAGGTTGAATCCAATAATCGACGTGACGTGCTGCACACCGGGTGTTTTCTCAAGGATCTGCTCGATCTCCGTGGAAGCCGCCGCCGTTTGCTGGAGCGATGACGCTCGCGGGAGTTGGACCACTCCGAAGAGATAGCCTTGGTCTTCCTCGGGAATAAATGCCGTGGGCATACTGCTGCCGATCCCGCCGGCTCCCAAAGCGAGCAGCGCGAGCATGGCGAGACTGATCACGATCTTGCGAATCAAACCGCGACAAATCCCGACATACCCGTCCGTGGCCTTTCCAAAAAACTTATTAAAGCCCCGAAAAAACGAACCGAGCGGCCCACGAGCTTCTTTGCGAGGGCGAAGAAGAAGTGCTCCGAGAGCGGGGCTGAGCGTCAAAGCATTAAAGGCGGAGATCAGCACCGACACGGCCATGGTCACGGCAAACTGCTGATACATCGCCCCGGTAATGCCGGGAATGAATACCGTCGGGATGAAGACAGCGGCCAGAATCAACGCAATGGCGACGACTGGGCCAGATACCTGCGACATCGCCTTGAATGCGGCGTCCTTGGGGGAGAGACCTTCTTCAATATGCGATTCGATCGCCTCGACGACGACAATCGCATCGTCGACGACGAGACCGATGGCGAGCACGAGTCCGAAGAGCGAGAGCGTATTAATCGAAAATCCGAGCATCGGAAAAATCGCGAATGTCCCGATGAGCGATACCGGAACAGCGATCAATGGAATCAACGTTGCCCGCCATCCCTGAAGGAAAATAAAGACGACCAGGATCACGAGAACCATCGCCTCGAAAAGCGTTTTCACGATTTCCTTCATCCCTTCGGTGATGGCCAGAGTGGTATCGAGTGCCACCTCATATTTCAGATCATCCGGGAAAAGCTTGGCCTGTTGCTCGAACAGGGCCCGAACCTGCTTCATCGTATCCACCGCGTTCGAACCGGGGAGTTGGTAGATTGCGACGATTGCGGCGTTTTGACCGTTGAAGCGCCCCTGAAGGTTATAGACCTGACCGCCCAACTCCACACGGGCAACGTCTTTCACGCGAACGACCGAGCCGTCGGGGTTTCCACGAATGACGATGTTTCCAAAGTCTTCCGGCGTGACCAATCGGCCGGTCGTGTTGACCGTGAATGTGAAGACCTGCCCCGGAGGCACTGGCTCACCGCCAATCTGGCCGGCGGGGTTGACGTTGTTCTGGGTATTGACCGCGTTGATGACCTGAGGAACCGTAATGTTCAACGTTGCCAGGCGGTCTGGCTGAACCCAGATACGCATCGCATACTGCCCGGCCCCGAAAATACTGACGCTGCCCACGCCGTTGACGCGGGTGAGGGGATCGTTGATATTGATGTAGGCGTAGTTCGCGAGGAACGTGGGATCGAATGTGCCTTTGGGTGAGTAGAGCGCAAAGACGCCGAGCGGTGAGGAGAGCGCCTGCTCGACGGTGATGCCAAAGTTTCGCACGTCCTGAGGCAACTGCGCGGAAGCCTGCGTTTGCCTCATTTGAGCGAGAATCTGGTCCGTCGTCGGGTTTGTCGACGTATCGAAAATGACGTTGAGCGTCATCATGCCATTGTTGGCATTGATCGAATACATGTAGTCCATGCCCTCGACGCCGCTCATTTGCTGCTCGATCGGGGTGGCAACTGCCTGTTCAACGGTCAACGCATCGGCTCCGACGTAGGTCGTCTGCACCTGAATCTGCGGCGGCACGATATTTGGATACTGTGCGACCGGCAGACCGGCCATCGAGACGAGGCCGACAATGACGGTGATGATCGCGATGACCATCGCGACGATTGGACGACGAATGAAAAAGTTCGACATGTTCCGTCAGTTCGATGCCGCCTTTGTCGCGGCGGGAGCCGGAGTCGGAGCCTGATACGGCTGCGGGTTGACCGTTGTTCCCGGTCGGGCTTTCTCGATGCCTCCGACAATGACTTTATCACCGGCCTTGAGCGGTCCGGAGACGACTTGAAGCTGACCTTCGGTCGGTCCGAGTTTAACGAAGACCGGCTTCGCCACATTGCCGGGGCCGAGGGTTGTGACGAAGAAGTTCCCCTGGAGTTCGACCG
Organism: Terrimicrobiaceae bacterium; assembly: GCA_049317665.1. GTDB lineage: Bacteria > Verrucomicrobiota > Verrucomicrobiia > Chthoniobacterales > Terrimicrobiaceae > JBBRHN01. The sequence goes on from JBMOHW010000031.1 coordinate 13,065, forward strand.
TCGCAGCCTGTGGCACAAGCAATGCCCCCTTGATCTCCTCGACCGGCGCCGTGATACGGGCAAACAGACCCGGACGCAGGACGGAATCAGGGTTGGGGAAGAGCGATGTGATCTGGATCGTTCCGGTCGAAACGGTAATCTGCCGGTTGACGAAATCGAACCGGCCGAGATGCGGATACCGGGTTCCGTCGGCAAGCTTCAACTCGATTTTCCCGTCCGTCTCCGGATTATCACGCGACTGCAATTGGGCCAGGAGGGGTGCCGCTTTGAGGTATTCAGCCTCGGTGATCGAGAAATTCGCCTTCATGGGATCAACCTGCGAAAGCTGAGTGAGGATCGATGTCTGGCCACCCGGACCGACCAAGTCGCCGATCTGCGCCTGCGCAACGCCGGCAATCCCGTCAAACGGGGCGATGATCGTGCAGTAATCCAGATTAACCTGCGCCGCCTGAACCTGCGCCTCAGCTGCTGCCGCCGCTGCGATGGCCGCTTGAGTCTGCTGATACGACGTATCAAATTCCTGCTGACTGATGACTTTGGTTTTATAGAGCTGAGTCTGGCGGCTCAGCGTGATTTGCTGCAACTGCGCCTGAGCGACGGCCTGCGCATAACTCGCCTGCGCCTGGGCCAGAGCGGCCTGAAAGGGGCGGGGATCAATCGTGAAGAGAACGTTGCCCTTCTTAACCGCCGATCCCTCTTTGTAGTTTTGAGTGAGAAGGTATCCCGTTACCTGGGCTTGAATGTTTGCATTCTGATAGCCATCCAGCAGTCCCACCCAAGTGCTGAAGGATGTTACGTCCTTTTGGATCACTGGCGTCACAGTAACCGTCGGAGGGGGAACTTCGGGGGCTGCTTGCTTCCCGCACGAGGCTGCAACAAGGCACACGAACAAAATGCCGAGACAATTCAATTTTCGATTCATCGAGCCGAAGTGCCTACCAGCTTTTGGAAAGCCCGACGAGAGAAGTTTTGCGGAAATTTACCGGAGAAACCGTCTCAATCCGCTCGCGCGGGCGCAGCTTCCGGACAACGTCGAACTGTGACCCCGTGCTCCCGACGACCGACCCCCAAGAGCGCCAACAGTTTCCGCGGAGCCCCGAGCCGAAGTGCCTCGAGGCCGCGGAACTCAGGGGCCTGGCTCTTGATTTCCTTCGCGTGTGCGGCTTGTGCCGCCCATGTCCAAAGCTCGTTGTCTGCCGCGGGATTCTGTTTCTTTTTCGTTTTCATTAGTGGGTTGGTGAGGTGCGAATGACGGTTCGAAGAACGCCCTGAATCACAAGTTCCCGGAGCGGGATGATGTCCGGATACTTGATGTTTTCGGCTTTGAGGAAAAATGCCGCCCCGTCCCGAATGAGTCTCTTTAATGTCACTTCTCCGTCGACCAATGCGGCGACGATATCGCGATGGACGGCCGGTCGGTCTTCAAGGATAGCCAGATCTCCATCCAAAATATGGGCGCCTATCATGGATTCTCCTCGAACCCGCAGGCCGAAGACCCTTGCGGAGCTGGAAATCCCGATGGCTGTGGGATCAATCTCCAGAAATTGACCCGCCTCGGAAGCCTCCTGGTGATCAGGGTGTCCTGCCGGCACCATTCCGAGGATCGGGATTCGGAAATGCGACGAAGCCGGGCGGCTCAGGACCATCGAGCGCGCCCGTCCACCAGCACGTTTCAGAGCGCCTTTCTGTTCGAGCGCCATGATATGCCGGTTTGCTCCGAACGAACTCGCGAATCCAAACCGCTTTTGGATCTCCCGAAGAGTCGGCGTTCCGCCGTTCTGGCGTTGAAACTCCTCAATAAAGCGGAGAATCTGCGTTTGCTTGTCCGTTAGCTGCATAGTGCTCATGGGAGCACCTGACAGAAGTCTTGTCAACAACTACTTCGTGAAAAATTCCTCCATTCGCGAGACAGAAATGTTGCCAAGTAGCGGGATCAATCCGGGACGCTCCGATTTCCGGACTTTGCGGGGAGTTCGACCGCTAGTTCCTAGGAACCAAAGGAGCGCCGCCAACGCCAGCGGAGGGAGATACTCCCGGATTTACAATCTATTCACAAACCACTAACAATCTCGCCATAATTGCTATATGTATAACCTCCTATAATATATGTAGGGTATAATACGACACAGGGAGCAACTGGGGAGACCCCGCTCTGAGCAAATGTTGTAAGGCTGATAAGCATGGCACTGCCCCGCAAAGGTTGTCTCCATTCTGGGGACGGGCTTCCACCCCTCCGAGATCCTACGGCCCTGCAGTCACCCTTGTCCTGGCGTTCGCGCTAAGCTGCAGAATCGAAGCCTCTCGCAGCCGAGCACAAAGGTGCCCGGCACGTCGCGTTCCGCCGACCACTCCCAACGGATGCTCCAGATCGCTACTCCATTTCGCTCTTCGCAGGATCAGCAGATCAACGGATCTTACCTCACCTGTTACCCTGTTTCAAGTCTACTTTACCCAGAACCATCTCTCGATTGCGAGGGCTTGAAGCACATGCAAATGCCGTGATAAAAGAATATCACTGATGTAGTAAAAAGACTATTTAAATACCTTATCCGATGCGTATTCTAACATATCAGAAATACCAGTCTTCTCCTCAGCAGACACCTCAATTACGCGAAGTTTAGGAAACCGGGAACGGAAAGCGATTACGTTATCCGCAGATGATGCGATATCCATCTTATTGGCAATGATGCAACTTGGGCGTTTAATAAGTGTCGGATCGTAAAGGCGGAGTTCTTTTCGGAGGGATTGATAGTCCTCAATGGGATTTCGGCCCTCCGAGCCTGCCATATCGAGAACATAGAAAAGAATTTTGCAGCGAACGATATGGCGTAGGAATTCGTGCCCTAATCCCTTGTTGAGATGGGCGCCTTCGATGAGGCCCGGGATATCCGCCACGGTGATCCGGCGGTATTCCGGGAGATCCACGACTCCGACGATCGGATGGAGCGTCGTAAATGGATAAGGGGCGGTTTTCGGGTGTGCCGCCGAGATTTTGCCTAGAAGAGTGGATTTCCCGGCATTCGGATACCCAACAAGGCCGATATCGGCAATCGTGCGAAGTTCGAGAAAATACCACCCTTCCTCTCCAGGATAACCTTTGGTGTGCTGCCGGGGCACCCGGTTTGTGGAGCTTTTGAAGTGGGTATTCCCCTTCCCGCCATCCCCGCCTTTGCAGAGCAAAAACCGCTGGCCAGGAGTGGAGAGATCGGCCAGTGGTTCGTCTTCGACAGGTTCTTGTGCCGTCTTGCCAGCACGGTGGATCACGGTGCCGATGGGGACTTTCACCGTAGTTGATTCCGCACCGCGTCCGTGCTTGTCCTTCCCCTTCCCATGCCCGCCGCGACCGGAACGAACGAGGGGTTCGAAAAACAGGGCCACGAGGTTGTCGGTGTCGTGATCGGCCTCGAGAATGATATCCCCTCCCCGGCCGCCATCGCCCCCATCGGGACCGCCACGGGGAATGAATTTCTCCCGGCGAAAGCTGCAGCAGCCATTACCACCGTCGCCGGCTTTGGCGTGAATACGAATCTGATCAACAAACTTCATGCAGTCGAACCTGACCGAGAACGTGCGGAGAGTCGAATGGAATGTCGGCCAAGGTGACCCGGAGGGCCGTCGGAAAGCCCGCCTTCAGCTTGCGCATCCGCGTGGATCGGCAAACGCTGCGAGGACCTCACCGGCGAGAAATAGCGATCCCGTGATAAGCACCGGGTGGGCCGACGCACGGATCGCATCCAGCGCTGATGGCACGTCTTGAAACACGAGGGAACGGACACCGGTCATTTCCGGGAACGATTCCAGCATGGCGGTTCTTGCACTGGAGATCGGGACGAACCAAAACTCGGCGGCGATCTCCTCGAGGAGGCGAATCATTTGCCCGTAGTCTTTGTCGATTAAGGCCCCAAAAATGATTGTTGCCCGCTCGTTCGGAAAGGCCTCATTCCAGGCAGCGACGAGTGTGGCGATCGCATGGGGGTTGTGAGCTCCATCGAGGATGACACGTTCGGCGAGGCGTTGGAAGCGGGCGGACCATTCCACCCCGGCGAATGCCCTGGAAACGATCTCCGCGTCGATTTCCAAATCCGCGTTGCGGATTGCCAGCTCGGCAAGAGCGGCATTCCAAGCTTGATGGTGCCCCGCCAGTGAAATCTTGTCAGGCCATGGACTCTCCACAAAAGTCAACGGACTCCCGCTGGCTGACGCTTTATCGATCAACACCCGTGCCGCTTCCTCGGACTGTGGAGCGGAGACGACGGGAAGGCCGGGCTTGATAATCCCAGCCTTCTCACTAGCGATTCTCGCAATCGTATCCCCCAGCCATTCCGCATGATCCATCGCAATCGGCGTGATCACCGACAGGATCGGACTCACGGTATTTGTGGCATCGAGGCGGCCACCCATTCCGGTCTCAAGGACAACGAAGTCGCATTCCGATGCCGCAAAATGTTTGAGGGCCAGGACCGTGGCGATCTCAAAAAAGGTCGGGCAATGATCCCACCCGGCGGAGTCGCTCCGCAATCGGCTGAGCCCGACGGCGACGGACTCGCGGTCGATCATCGCTCCATCGACCTGAATGCGTTCGCGGAAATCCACGAGGTGCGGAGACGTGTAAAGTCCCGTGCGAAAGCCCGCCGCCCGGAGAACGGCCGCGATCATGGCGCAGACCGAGCCTTTTCCATTCGTCCCGGCGACATGGAAAATCTTCAGTCCGTCCTGAGGATTCCCCAGAGCCTCGAGCAGCCGATACGTGTTCTCGAGTCCGAGCTTGATTCCAAATTGCTGCGTAGAATAGAGCCACGCCAGCGATTCTTGGTAGGTCACTTTCCTGAGAAGTAGCTGAGCAGGCTGCCTAATGTGGCCTTCATCTTCGCCCGATGGACGATCAGGTCGATCAGGCCGCGCTTTTCCAAAAACTCGGCCGTCTGAAAATCGGCGGGAAGCGTCTGGTGGGTTGTCTCCCGGATCACCCGAGGACCGGCAAACCCAATCATGCTCTTCGGCTCCGCCATGATGACGTCGCCGAGGGACGCAAAGCTCGCCATCACTCCGGCCGTTGTCGGATTTGTTAGCACAGCCACGTAAGGCAACTTGGCCTGCGCATGAAGAGCGAGGGCCCCGCTGGTCTTCGCCATTTGCATGAGGCTCAGCATTCCCTCATACATGCGGGCTCCGCCTGATGCACAAACAAGGATCACCGGCATCTTCCGCTTCGTGGAGAGCTCGATGATGCGCGTCACTTTCTCTCCAACGACCGATCCCATCGTCGCCGCGAGAAAGGAAAAATCCATGACGCCAAGCCCGACCGGGATCCCGTCGATTCTCGCCGTGCCCGTGATGATGGCATCGACCAATCCGGTTTTCTCCCGATACGTCCTGAGCCGCTCGGCATACGAAGCCACGCCTTGGAACTTCAGTGCGTCGACTGAGGTGAGACTGGCATCAACTTCCTCGAAGGTTCCCTCGTCGGTCAACAACTCGATCCGCTGCCGCGAGCCGAGGGTGAAATGGTGTCCACAGGAGGGACAAACGTGGTGGTTTTCGGCGAGCGCGATATTGTGAATCATTTCCCCGCAAGGATCACACTTGGTCCAGAGGCCTTCGGGCATTTCACGGGTCTTGCGGCCAAGCGCGCGGAGGATGGGTTTTTTAAAGATAGCCATGGGATTTATTTCTAGCCGCGAGCCACAGTGAGGGCTCGCACGGACGACGCCCCGGCGTCCAGAAGGACCTCGGCGCACGCATCCAGAGTTGATCCCGTTGTCAGCACGTCGTCCACCAACAGGATGTCTTGATCAGTCACCCTCACATTCTTGCGCAAAACAAAGGCATCCCGCAAGTTCTGCCTTCGTCCCTTGCGGTCGAGTGCAGTCTGCGTCGTGGTATAGCGACGCCGCAGGAGGGCCTCCTGGATGGGAATATCCACCCGCTTTGCGAGCGCCTGCGCAATCACGGCGGCTTGGTTGAACTCCCGCTCGCGCTGGCGTCGGGGGTGTAGCGGCACCGGGATCAGACAGTCAAATTCACACCCTGCGAGCCGCGGATCTGCGAGTCCGCGTTCCATCAGACCGGCCAGAACCCGGCCGAGCCAGATTTCGCGTCCGTATTTCAGCCGATGAACCAAATCCCGCACAACACTCCGGCTCAAGGAAACCGCGACCGCGCACTCAAAAAAGAACGCCTCTCCGCGGCAGTTCGGGCAGGTGAATGTCGGCGTGACTCCATGAAATGGCTGGGAGCAGACCTCACAGTGCGGACGCTCGATCCATGCGATCTTCGACAGGCAGTCCCCGCAGAGATCCGCGTGCTCGGGCACACGACACCCGCACCCGGCACAATGCGAAGGGAACAAGAGTGTCCGAAAAGGCTCAACGAGGGCTTCCCAATCCACGACGGAGAAAAAGGTAAACCACGACACTTGTGGACAGCAAGACCACGACCGGCACAAGCCCGGTGGGCACCGCCCCGCTCACGACATTCGGGCCGACCCACGGGAGCAGCGACTCCGGCGGACGGATGCTGAATCTCCCGAGCCATTGGATTCCTTGCTGACCGAGAATCCAGCCGGCATGAAGTCCGATGGCCAGGTAGAGCGACTTCGTGCGGAGCGTAACCGCCGCCAGAAGAACTCCCGCGACAACCAGCGAAAGGATCCCCCATCCGAGCAACGGCCACGGTGGCGCGCTGGAACACACAAGAGGCAATTGCTCGAATCCGCTTAACCACGTTACGGGCACAGCCTCCGTCGGCTTGGCAATCCGCAAAAAATGAACCCCGGCAAAAATGGCTGCCGAAACAAGAACGGCCCACAACGGAGAAACCACCCGAAGCAGCAGCCCGAGCACGACGCCGCGAAAGAGAAACTCCTCGATGATCGCAACGACCGAAGCTGTTCCCAGGATTCGAACGAATCCCCAGATCGCGGGATTTTCCCGGAACCGATAGATTTCAAAAACAAAATACCCGACGCCGAGGACGACCACGGGAATCAGCGCGGCCGCGAACCCGACGGCCAGGTCCCGCCAACGACGGGAGTTTCGCTCGATACCCAGCTCGGAAAGTCGCGAAATCCCGATCCACCAGAACGCCGGCCATAACAAAACCAGCGCAGAGATTTGAATCGAGCGGCTGAAGTAGCGATGAAAGGGAAACCCATCGAGAAATGGCAGGATGCCCGCTGCCGCGAGTCCGCTCCCGGCCCAATACGCCCACGGCGAGACCACGCATCCGGCGACAATCACGGCAGCCAGATAGACCGCAAGGCGGAGGATGGGATTCGAATTTCGGTTCACGACCGCGCCTTTATGCGGTAGTTCTCGCGCCAATGCGAGACGTTTGGAATTCCCACCAAATCACTACCTGGGACAAGGCCCACACCTGGCATCCGTTCACGCAGATGCAGGCCTGGTGCGCCGACGGGCACGATCCGCTCGTCCTTGTCGAAGGCGATGGGGCAATCCTTCGCGACATTCACGGGCGGGAATTCCTCGATGGAAACTCCTCGATCTGGACAAACATTCACGGCCACCGCCATCCGGTCATCACGGCCGCCATCAAACGCCAACTCGACCTCGTCGCCCACGTCTCGTTTCTTGGCACAACAAACGCCCCGGCTGCCGAACTCGCCGCCCGACTCTGCGGGCTCTTCCCGGCGGGCACACTGACCCGCGCGTTCTTCAGTGACGATGGATCCACGGCTGTCGAGGCGGCGATCAAAATGGCCGTGCAATTCTGGCAACAGACGGGGCACCCAGAACGCGCCAAGTTCGTCGCCTTCGACCACGCCTACCACGGTGACACGGCCGGAGCCGCCAGCCTTGGGGGGATCGGAACGTTCACCCAACGCTTTGCTGGCCACCATTTCCCTGTCCTGCGGATCAGCTCACCCTCGGAACTCGATTCTCTCCCGGAATTTCAAAATGGAGAAATCGCGGCCGTCATCATCGAGCCACTCATCCAGGGCGCCGCCGGAATGAGAGTCTGGCCAAAAGGGCTTTTGCATAAGCTCCGCCAGAAGTGCAACGCGGGCGACACACTTCTCATTCTCGATGAGGTTCTCACCGGATTCGGGCGCACAGGGACTCTCTTTGCCTGCGAGCAGGAGAATGTCGTCCCCGATTTCCTCTGCCTCGCGAAGGGACTCACCGGCGGCTATCTTCCCCTCGCCGCAACCCTCACGACCGACCGCGTTTTCGCCGCATTCCTCGGTGGCTTTGAGGAACAAAAGACATTCTACTACGGTCACAGCTACACCGCGAATCCACTCGGCTGCGCCGCCGCTATGGCGAGCCTCGACGTTTTTCGCGACGAAAATGTGCTCGAAAATCTCCAGCCGAAAATCGCCCGACTCACCGAGCTTCTCGCCGGTCTGAAAACGAACCCCCACGTCTGGGAAACCCGCCAGTGCGGGTTCATCGCCGGTATCGAGGTCCGCCATCCCGATGGCACTCCGTTTCCATGGCAGAACCGAACCGGCGCACGAATTTGCGAGGCCGCCCGCCTCCACGGACTCCTCACCCGTCCGGTTCTTGATACCATCGTTCTCATGCCCCCGCTCTGCACCTCGCCGGAGCAGTTGGACTCCGCCGCCTCGGCAATCTCGGCGGCCATCAAGGACGTTCTCGGATAAGACTCGGGCTAGGAAAGAAACGTCCAATGACGGAACATCGCTGCCTGCCCACAGGCTCTGCCGTCTGGAGTAAGCAGGTTCCAAACCGTCGCATTCTCGATTCGGAACCGCCGACCGCTTCGACCGATCCGGATGCCAGAGTAATCCGAGATAAACCCATCCCGCGTCACACGCTCCAGTAAGCGCGCCCGCTCCTCTCGATTCGGTGCCTCCGCGGTCAGACGGGACGGCATTTTTGTGAATTCGTCCCACGAGACATCCCAGAGATCGAGCGCGGATTGGTTCCCGTAGTTCAGGATGGGATCCTCCTCGGTGCCATGCGAAACGAGCACGAAGGAAGATTCAAAAACCATTCGCGACAGCTCGCGGGGATCATTTACCCCGGTCACCAAGTCCTCCCCGGTCCAATGCCTCAGACTCCTCACCAGGCACTCCGTGTGGGCAATGGTCTCCTCGCTTTCCCAAATGGAGCTCATCCTAAGATCTTGCGTCGCACCGGACGGGATTTCAAGACCGACTCCGGATCCTGAGCATCCGCCCAGCCCTGGAGTCCAGCGCAACAATTTGTCCTTGCCCTTTCAAAGAATGCCTCGCTGACGACTCATCCCGGCGTTTGGGAAGAGGCCGAAAGAAACCTTGAAGAGAAGCGTCCGCAGTGGCTGCCCGGCCTCGAAGAGATTTCCCGTTTGATCACCAGGAAAAACCGCATTGTTGCCTGCCCGGACGTCGGACTGCCTCCCAAGGACCAGCCTGTCCTCGGGGCATCCATCGCCATCCGTGCCGACCGGCTTGTCACCGGTGACCGGACGCACTTCGGTCCGCTCTACGGAAAAACCGTCGAAGGAGTTCTGATTGTCTCCCCGCAACTGATGGTCGC
>JBMOHW010000032.1:0-22547 GCA_049317665.1 Terrimicrobiaceae bacterium
ATCTTTTCCCATCCCCTGGATTTCATTCGCGTTCATTCGCGTGATTCGCGGGCAAAACCGAACCGGTCCAAAACCCCTTCGCACCTTGGCGTCTTCGCGGGAGACCCTTCTTCCTCCGCTCCCAAAAAACAAAACAGGCGACGGAACGTCCCCATTTTTTCGTAGGTTCGAAGTTTTTTTGATCCTTGCCCATGCGTATCGACGGAATACATTGAGAGGATGAGCGCGGGTCTCGAAGTCAAGATGCTGTCGAAGATAGAAAAACTCCGTCTTATCGAGACCCTCTGGGCGGATCTGTCAGCGGACGAATCCTGCATCGCCTCCCCGCCATGGCATCGGGATGCACTTCATGAGTCCGAGCGGCTCCATGCCGAGGGATTGGCGACGTTTTCCGATTGGAGCGAAGCCAAGGTGCGGATTCGAGCAGCTGTGTCAGCCGGGTGAAAATCCGGATTCTTGATCTCGCTGAACGGGACTTACAAGCGGGCTATCATTTTTATGAGGCCCACCACGCCGGCATCGGGGATTATTTTCTCGACTCGATGTATTCCGAGATCGACTCCCTCTTTCTCTACGCTGGCATTCACAGTCGGGTGGTCGGCTACCATCGGCAACTTTGCCGACGATTTCCCTACGCGATTTACTACCTCCAAGCAGATGACGAGGTTTCCGTCTGGCGGGTGCTGGATTTGCGCCGTGATCCCACATGGATTGCGGACCAGCTTCAGAAGACCTAGATGTTCAGCCAAAGACGCGAAGGAAAGGCTGAAAATCCCGGCGAAGCCCGAAAACGGCAAGAGGCCCGCGAATCATGCGAATTCTCGCGAATGGTGGGGACTGACAAGATGGAAAACACGGCACGTTTTCTTCCAGGTCATCTCTCCCCTTCCCATGGATTTCATTCGCGTTCATTCGCGTGATTCGCGGGCAGAACCGAACCGGTCTAAAACCCCTCCGCGTCTTCGCGGGACAGCCCGCTTGACAAATCATCCGAAACATCCAAATTGGATGAAATGTTAACCCTCTCTGCCAACGAGGCCAAGCAGTCGCTTGGAAGAATCCTGGATGCCGTGCAGCAGGGGCCGGTGATGATTCGGAAGCACAACCGTGAGGCCGCCGTGGTGATGTCTCCGGCGGAATACGACCGGCTTCGTGGTTTCAACGTGGCCGAGTTCTCGGTGTTTTGTGAACGGATCGGAAAGCGGGCCCGGAAGGCGGGGCTCACGGAACGCAAGCTGGCGGCACTGGTTGCGGAGAAATGATCCGCAGTGGACGGTGGGTTTTTGACACCAGTGCATTGGTTAGTCGTCTCCTCATCCCGGATTCTGTTCCAGCCACGGCTCTGCAGATGGGCATGGAATCGGGTTACCTGCTGGTCTCCGACGAAACGTTGGACGAATTGGCAAACGTGCTGACCCGCTCGAAATTCGACAGATACCTCACAAACGCGGACCGCCAACAGTTCTTTAATTTGCTCGGCCGCGTGGCCCTCCGTATTGAAATCGTTCGTCACATCCAGGCCTGCAGGGACCCCAAGGATGACAAGTTTCTCTCGTTGGCGGTGAACGGCGGCGCGGACGCCATCGTGACCGGTGATCGTGATCTCCTTGCCCTGCATCCCTTCATGGGAATCCCCATCCTGAAACCAGGCGACTTTCTTACCCGTGCAGAGGGTTCGCCATGACCCGCAAACAACCCCCACCGGGAACGTCACGATGTTAGGATCTCCCGCAAAGGCGCGGAGGAAAGGCTGGAAATGTCGGCTCAACCCGAGAACGGCGGAAGAGGCCCGCGATTCATGCAAATGCTCGCGAATGGTGGGGACTGACAAGATGGAAAGCACGGCACGTTTTCTTCCAAGTCATCTTTTCCCATCCCCTGGATTTCATTCGCGTTCATTCGCGTGATTCGCGGGCAAGATCCGGATCTCGGCCAAATACCCCTTCGCGCCTTGGCGGCTTCGCGGGAGGTCCCCCTTCTCCAGGTTTTTATTGCTGACGTTTGATTTGCTGCTACGTTTTTCAATATGAGGTTTGTTCCCGGCGACCCTCACAAACACAGTTTAGCGGCACGGGGTCTGGATTTCGAAACCATCATTCAAGAGATCACAACCAACGGCGTGAAAATGACCTATCGAAATCCTCGGTATCCAGACCAGCTTGTCGTTGTCGCCGAGATCCTCGGTTACACGCACTGCATTGCCTGTGAGCCAGTGCGGGATGGCTGGCGAATCATCACGGCATGGCCATCACGCAAACATCACCATAACCAATGAAAACAAAATACGACCCGATGAAAGCCTTGAGTGTTCCACTCACGGCCTACGAAAAAGAGATCGAAAATGCGATCGCCGAAAACACCCTGGTGGCAGATCCCGGCATGAATTCTGTTTTGGAAAAGGCTGCGAGGGAAACGTTGCAAGCCATTCGTCGTGGCGGGATGCGACCGGGCGCTGGCCGGAAAGCACGACCCCATGTGCGCACCACCGTCTTGCTCGCCCCGAACATTCGTCGAAAGCTCGAACGTATCGCCAAATCCGAGGGCAGCCTCAGTGCAGCCGTCGAGTCACTCGTAAAGGCCGCTTGAAAAATATTCACGCCTGCACTTTTTTCCTGACAATGAGATGGGCAGAAGGGTCTCCCGCGAAGGCGCGAAGGAAGACCAGAAAAAGCCCGGCGATGCCAAAGACGGCATAAGAGGCCCGCGAATCATGCGAATTCTCGCGAGTGGTGGGGACTGACAAGATGGAAAACACGGCACGTTTTCTTCCAGGTCATCTCTTCCCATCCCCTCGATTTCATTCGCGTTCATTCGCGTGATTCGGGGGCAAAATCCGAATCCGTATTAAAACCGCTTCGCGCCTCGGCGGCTTCGCGGGGGTTTCTCCCTCTCCCACCAAACGAAACAGGCGGAGGGAATGAACCCTCCGCCTGTCGCGAGTTAAGATTTTGCTGAGGTCGCCTTAGGCTTTAATCGAGCGCTTGCGGCGCAGGTTCCAGAGCATGAAGGCCGAGCCTAGGGCAATAAGCGCCCAAGTTTTGTTCCCGGACGTAAAATTGACGTTGTTATTTGCAGTGAAGGCCGAGTTGTAAGGTGCCGCGTCCGAAGAGTTGTTCCAGCGCGCGGCGTTCCATGCTGTCGAGACCGAGTTGGAAGTAAACGACGTCTGCGCCTGCACGCCCGCCAATGTGGCCACAGCGAGGCCGATGATTGTGAGTGTTTTTTTCATTGTTTTGTTTTCCCTGTGTTCCTGCGTTTTTTGAGTTGGTTAGGCTGCTTTTTGGATTTCGTGTAGCAAGAAGTGGGCCACAACTAGGTGTGGATCCCTACTTTTTCGGAAAACTTCTACGTCACCCGAATGCTACTGGTTGTTATCTTTGAGAACCGAACGGGGAATTTGATTCCGCCGCGCCTTCCGGAACCGTCCCGGAAGCGACCCTCTACCGTCCCAAAAACTGACGGCCGTCCGGGCGCGGTTTCGCAGCCCCGAACAACCGATGTGGCGGCAAACTAGGGGCCTCCCCGGATCAGTGCAACGGGAACATTGTTGCAATTTTGTCACATTCAAAACCGCCAGCGATGGGCACTTCGGCGCGGAGTTTTTAGACAGGATTAACAAGATTCACGAGATTAAGGGATACACTAAGGCACGGCCTCTTCTGGAAATCTTGTGAATCTTGTTAATCCTGTCCAAAAAACTCCAAGAATTCGGTCGGTCAGCCTGGGAGGCCCTTCATCATCTCGGCGTTGGTCGGGTATTTCCGGATGAAGAAGAGGAGGCGCTCAATGGCTTCGATGGGCTTGTGGCCAGCGAGCCCGCGGCGAATGACGTTGATTTTTTGGAGGTCTTCCTCGGAGAGCAAAAGCTCTTCGCGACGTGTGCCCGAGAGGAAGATATCCACGGCCGGGTAGATCCGCTGGTCGCTGATCTTGCGGTCGAGCACGAGTTCCATGTTTCCGGTTCCCTTGAACTCCTGGAAAATCAATTCATCCATCCGGCTGTTCGTCTCGATGAGTGCCGTGGCCATGATCGTGAGCGATCCGGCCTCCTCGGTATTCCGGGCCGCGGCGAAAAGCTTGCGTGGGATTTCCAGAGCGCGGGCATCGACGCCGCCGGACATCGTGCGTCCGCCACCGCCCTGTGCGTTGTTGAAGGCCCGCCCGATGCGGGTGAGAGAATCCATGAGCACGAAGACATCCTTGCCCATCTCGACCAGTCGCTTCGCCCGCTCGATCGCGAGCTGGGAGATGCGGGTATGGGTCTTGATATCGCTGTCGTTCGAACTGGCCATCAACTCGGCTGTCGGCACCGTGCGTCGGATTTCGGTCACTTCCTCCGGGCGCTCATCGACGAGCAGGATGATGAGTTTCATCTCCGGATGGTTCTTTACCACCGCATCCGCAATGTGCTGGAGGAGCGTTGTCTTCCCCGTGCGAGGGGGGGCCACGATGAGCCCGCGCTGGCCCTTACCGACCGGGGTCATGAGATCCATGATCCGCGTTGTGTAACGCTCGGGCACGGTCTCGAGCCGGATCCGCTTGTTGGGATTGATCGTCGTGAGTTCTTCAAAGACCGGCATCGGCGGAATCGAATCCGGATCCTCGCCCTCGATCTCGGTGAGGCGGAAAAGTTGTGGCCCGCGGTTTCCGCGACGGGTCTCGCCACGGATCCACATGCCATCACGGAGCCCGTATTTGCGCACGACTTCCGGGGTGACAAAAATATCGTTGTTCGACTGGACGTAGTTGCGCTTCGACTCGCGGAGGAAACCAAATCCCTTGCCGGAAACCTCAACGATCCCCTCGGCAAAAACGGCCGGTTGGGGTGGAGCCGGAGGAGCGGGGGCCTCGGGAACCGCGGCCGGCTGCGGGGCATCGCCATTGACGGCCACGACTGGCTCCGCGACGGCAACGACCGGCGCTGGCTCGGACGCACCGTCCACTGCTTCCACCTCAGCGACCTCGGCGGCGGGACTCGCTTCCGGGGTCCGACGGCGACGCGGCACACGCGGTGCACGCTGCCTGCGCGGGGTCGCCGCGGGAGGTGGAAGTTCGGCTTGTGTGGAATCCGACGGCGATGTCGGCGGGGTGGGTTCTTCGGTCATGTTAAAAATTTTTCTTTGCTTTGCGGGCCCGTTCGGCGAATTCGGAACCCTCCTTCAGAATGTCTGGCGAAATGCCCGTCGCTCGCTGCATTTCCAGCGCACTTCAAACACCTCACCTGCGACCACTGTTGTCTGGCCGGTCATGAAATTGCTTATCGGGATAAAAAATGACTCCGCCCTCGGGGCAATTGGCCTCCATACGGAGAATGGGGTCGTGCGACGATCTCTGGGTTCCGACGACTGGCCCGGAGGATTTCCGGCCGAGAGAATCGAGCGACGGGAGCCACCATGCTCGACGGCGCAGAATTGTCAATGCCTTTTGTTCGAATCGCCGACCTACCCTTCGAAGAGAAGCACGATCCAGACGAAGAAAACGAGGAGATGTATCGCCCCCTGGAGCAGATTCGTGCGACCCCGACCGAACGTCGTGACGCTGAGAGCGAGAATCACGGCGAGCATCACCGAATCGTCGCCGGGCAGACCCAGCACGATTTCCCGGTTCGTAAAAAGCCCGATCAAAAGGACCGACGGAATCGTCAGTGAGATGGTCGCCAAGACCGAGCCGAGGAGGAGATTGACTGACCTTTGCATGTGATTCCTCGAAGCGGCCTGGATGCCGCCCATGCCCTCGGGGGCCAGGATCAACGCCGCGACGATCAAGCCGGCCACGCCCTGCGGCATCTGGAAATGATCGATTCCAAACTCGAGCACTTTTGCCAATTGTTCAGCAAGAAAAACGACCGGCACAAGGCTGACCACAAGCATGGCAACATGTCGTTTCAGCCCGCCCGTTTGCAGTTCGCCCTCGGATTCCGGCAGGATCTCCTGCACAAAAAATTCGCGGTGCCGGATCGTCTGGATCGCAAGGAAGATCCCGTAGGCACAGAAGCACACCGCGGCAATGACGATGGCTTGAAGCGTCGAGAACGTCGGCGTGCTGGTCGTCACCGTGAAGTTCGGCATGATCATCCCGAGCAGGGAAAGCGGGATGATCAGCGAGATGAAGGCATTGGCCCCCTCCAGGTTAAACTCCTGCAAACGGTGACGGAGTCCGCCGACCAGCAACGAAACGCCCACCAGGCCGCCCAGAACAATCATCACGACGGCAAACATCGTATCCCTCGCCAGCGTCGGATTGTCCGGACCGGTCAGCATGACCGCAGCAATCATCGAGACCTCCATGACGGTCACACTCAGTGTCAGGATCAACGTGCCATAGGGTTCGCCCAGACGGTGAGCGAGGGCGTCCGCATGCCGGACAACACTGAACGCCGAACCCAGAATCGCCGGCACGAGCCAGACGAAGACGAGAACGGCCGTGACCGGACTACTCAAATTCTCCAGAAAGTCGTGACCGAACACGAGCAGGACGATCGACGTGAGGATCCCGAAGGCGAGACCCCAGTGGATGGGAAGCCTTTTTGATGAGCGCTTCATCCCTACTCCTTCTGAATCCAGACCCATTCGCCTTCGGGCTTTTTCACCTCGATCCATTCATTCTTGAACGACCGATTCTGCCAGAGCTCGGATTGCTTGCGCTGGACGTCCGGGAGCGGAACTTTCTCGCGATCCGCGGTCGCCTTCATCAACGACATCCTGTCATCATTTTCCGCCGCGATCGTCTTCCGAACATAATCTCCATAGTCTCCCGGTGTGTCGTTCCGGAGCACGAGAAGGCCATCGCGTCCCTCCCCGACAAGGAGCGAGTTCTTAAACTGCTGCACATCGGCCATGCGATTCCGGCGGGTGGACTCCGGATCGATCGCGACCGGGGCCTGTCCCGGCTTTTTCGCCGCTTCCTTCGTGTGTTGAAAAACATCGAGCCGCATCGCGATGTCGACCTTGATCGGCTCGGCCGTGGAGAGATTCACCGTCGGCGCGGCACAACCGCCCAGAGCCATGACGGTCACGAGCACAGGGATCAGGAAATCCCGTATTTCTCCTCGCAATGGATCGTCGTTTCTCACACGATCGAACGTGCCCATTTCAGCGGCTCGATGCAATCTCAGACCCGCGGCGGCCAGCCGATTGCGGCACTGGGCCCCGTGAACGGGAATCCAGGATCCCCCCGCAGAACGCTTGCGTGGCGGCGCGAAATCAGGGACGGTGGAGGATTCCATGGCCAACCGTTTGCGAAACAACTGGGCTACGACATTTTTCGTCGGGCTCGCTCTGATCTGCCTGGGGCTCTACCTTTTCCTCGCGCTCCAGACCTATGATCCGCGAGACATCCCGGTGTGGGCGCCGCTTTTGGAGGTGGTCGGCAAGAGCTCGCCCGTCACGCATAACATGGGCGGAATGCTGGGTGCGCTTTTTGCCGGTTATTCCCTGTTTTTCTTCGGGGGAGCGGCCTATCTGATGGCCGCAACGCTCTTGGGCTACGGAGTCGCGAAGTGGTTTGTCCGTGGCTACTCGCTGCGGGACAAGGCGGGTTGGGGGCTCCTGATGGTGTTGCTGGGGGCGTGCCTGCTGGAGATCCAACCCTGGGTGCTTCAGGACTGGGATCAGTGGATCAGAATCGAGGGGCCGGGGGGATGGTTTGGGCTCTGGATTGGCGGCAAGGCGATCGAGAAAGTCTTCGGCCCCGCGTCGGCGGCTTTGCTCATCATCCTTTACGTGATCAGCGTGATCTTCGCCGTCTCCACCCACCCGATCCGCGATGTGCGTTACGCATGGAAGTCGTTTTGGAAGTGGAACGAAGCCCGAAGGGTGGCCAGGCGCGAACGACTCAATGAAGAGCGCCGGTTGGAGGAAGAGAGACTGTCGCTGGAAAAGAAGGCCGAGAAGCTGGAAAAGAAGCTCAAGAAGAAGGGCGTCGATGTGCCCGAGCCTCCGAGCCGTGAGCCATCCGCTCCGGTGCCCGAGCCCGAGATCATCGATGCCACCGCACCCACACCGGCTTCGAAGAAGCCGAAGCTCTCCGATCTGCGCACCGGAAAGGAGGCCGTCGATGGATTGAAGCCAGGCCTCACAGGCCTGCACCTTGACAACTACACGCTTCCCGGACTCGATCTGCTCGATGTCCAGGACGAAGCCGATCGGACTCCGCTGGATCGCGAGGAACTGAAAACCATCCAGGGGCTCATCATTGACACGCTCCAGCAGTTTGGAATCCGCGCCACGCCCGGCACGATCACCAAAGGCCCGACGATCACGCGTTACGAAGTCTATCCGGATATCGGTGTGCGCGTGGACAAGATCGTCGCCCTCGAGCGTGACATTGCCCGGGCGACCCGGGCCGAACGAATCAACATTCTGGCTCCGATTCCCGGCAAAGACACGGTCGGCATCGAGATTGCGAATTCGAAAAAGGTGAAGGTAACCCTGCGCGAGCTTTTTGAAAAAGATGCCTGGCGCGAGAGTTCGTTGAGGCTGCCTCTGGCCCTCGGAATGGATGTTTACGGCCACACGATCATCGGCGATCTGGCGAAGATGCCGCATTGTCTGGTGGCCGGAACGACAGGCAGCGGAAAGAGTGTTTGCATCAACTCGATCATCGCCAGCCTGCTTTTCCGGTTTTCCCCCGAGCAGCTCCGCTTCATCATGATCGACCCGAAAGTCGTTGAGATGCAGATTTACAATTCGCTACCGCATCTCATCACTCCGGTCGTGACGGATCCAAAAAAAGTCCTCCTGGCCCTCCGATGGGTGGTGGATGAGATGGAACTCCGCTACCGCATATTTGCAAAGTGCGGCGTCAAAAACATCGGGACGTTTAATGATCGCCCGCTGCCGAAATCCCAAAAGGAACTCGATGAGGAGGCCGCTCTTGCCCAGCCCGCCCCGGGCGAGCCGGAACCCATCGACAACGCGGCCATCCCGGGCGACGCCGCTGACGAGCCCGACGAAGAACCCATGCCTCCGATCAAGGTGCCCAGAAGCGACGACATCATCGTCCCGGATCGCATGCCATTTATCGTCGTGATCATCGACGAGTTGGCCGACCTCATGCAGACGGCTCCCGCCGATGTCGAGAGCGCGATTGCGCGGATCACCCAGATGGCTCGCGCGGCGGGCATCCACATGATTGTCGCCACCCAGACACCGAGGGCTGATGTAGTGACGGGCATTATCAAGGCGAACATCCCCAGCCGGATTGCATTCCAAGTGGCCTCAAAAATCGACAGTCGCGTCATTCTCGATGAAAATGGTGCCGAGAAACTTCTTGGCCAGGGCGACATGCTCTACCTCCCGCCGGGGACATCGAAATACACACGGGCCCAAGGCGTGCTCGTCACCGAGGAAGAGATCCACCGAATTGTGGAATTCGTTTCGAAACAGGCAGAGCCGAAATTTGATCCGGGCATCCACGAGAAGCTGACGAGCTCAACGATCCCCGAAGAGGATGTCAGCGACGAGGATGAGGAACTCGTCACGAAATGCCTCGAAATCATTCGCCAAGAAAACCGGGCCTCGACGTCCATGCTCCAGCGGCGCCTCAAGCTCGGCTACACGCGGGCGGCGCGTGTCATGGATATCCTCGAGCAACGTGGGGTCGTCGGCCCGAAGGACGGAGCTAAGGACCGCGAGATTCTTGTGGATCTCGACGAGGATCCGCTAAGCTAAGATTTAACCATGGGCCAAAAATCCAAGAGATTTAACTCGGAACTCTTCATCGGCGCACGCCTCGGCGCGGTGCGGACTGATGCCAAGATTTCCCTCGAGCAGGCCGCCAAAGACACGAGAATCCGTGTGCAGCGGTTGCGAGAGATCGAGGTCGATGATTTTTCCGGCTTTGCCCACCCGACCTACGCGCGTTTGTTCCTGCTCGACTACGCGGCTTACCTCGGTGTGCCAGCCGACGAGATCCGCCCACTCCTGCCCGATCAAACCAAGGCTGCGTCGGCGGGATTTCAGTATCTCGACGTGCTCGGTGGTGTTTCTGGCCATCCCGTGGGAAGGGGTCGCTCGAAGCGGAGGCCGGTGCCCGTCATTGGTCTTCTGGCTGGCGTCTTCGTTCTTTTTCTTATCCTGATCGGCAGCATTTACCTCTGGTCTACGATGCGAAAGATCGAGCGCATCTCGGCCCGGACGACGGAGGAGGCACAACCCGCGAGTGAACCTGTTCCTGCCGAGACCCCGACTCCAAGTCCAGAACCGACCCCAGAACCGACTCCGGCGGAAACGCCCGAATCTCTCTGGGAAATGGCACCGCCCGCCGATCCCCAGCCATCGCTCACCCCGGAGACCGAACCCAACTTATGACGATCGTGGAACCAAAGAAGGTCGGCATGATCAGCCTCGGCTGCGCGAAAAATCTCGTCGACGCCGAGATTATGCTCGGCGGGGCTCGGGAAGAGGGGTTTGAGATCACGGCGGATCCGGAGGAAGCCGATGTGCTTGTCGTGAATACCTGCGGGTTTATCGACTCGGCGAAACAAGAGTCTGTCGATGCGATTCTCGATTCCCACCGCCTTCGCGGACTTCGCTCACGGCCCGGCCAAAAGCTGGTCGTGAGCGGGTGCATGGCCCAGCGTTTTTCCAAGGAACTCGTCGCCGAGCTGCCGGAAGTCGATGCCTTCATTGGTCTCGACCAAGTCGCCGAGGCGGGGAAAATCTTTCGCCGTGTGCTTGAGGACGACGGGGGCGTGCTCAATTTGGTCACCCCGAAATCCCGCTACATCCCCGATTATGCGACGCCGCGCTTTCGGCTGACGCCGACTCACACCGCTTATCTCAAGATCGCCGAGGGTTGTAACCATCCGTGTAGCTTTTGCGTGATCCCGCAGATGCGTGGCCGCCACCGAAGCCGGACGATCGACTCGGTCGTTCGGGAGGCCCGGCAACTTGTTGCTGAGGGCGTGAAGGAGATCAATTTGATCAGCCAGGATACGACGTATTTCGGCATGGACCTCTGGGAACAAAAAGCCGGTCCGCGCCAGCCGGTCGATGCCTCGCGAGGCACAACGTTGATCCACCTGCTCGACGAACTCGCTGAGATCGGCGGGGACTTCTGGGTCCGACTTCTCTACACCCACCCCGCCCACTGGAGCGATGGATTGATCGAGGCCATCGCCCGGAACCCGAAAGTCGCGCGCTACGTGGACATGCCGCTCCAACACATTCACGCCGACATGTTGGCCGCGATGCGGAGAGAGACGAGCCGCGAGCACATCGAAGGGCTCATCACCCGGCTGCGAGCTGGGATTCCCGGGCTGGCGATTCGCACGACGTTTATCGTCGGGTTCCCGGGCGAAACCGAGGAACATTTCGAATCCCTCATGGACTTTATTGAGGAAACCCGGTTCGAGCGACTCGGAGTCTTCTGCTACTCTCAGGAGGATGGCTCCCGGGCCGCCAAGATGGAAAACCAGATTCCCAAGCGCACCAAGAACCGGCGGTATCGCGAGGCCATGGAACTCCAACAAAAAATCGCCATGCAAACCGCCGCTAGTTTTCAGGGAAAAACCATCCGTGTTCTCGTCGAGCAACCGAACCTCGGCCGCACCGAGGCCGACGCTCCCGAAGTCGATTGCCGAGTCGTGCTGACCAAACCGTGCGAAGTCGGATCGTTCATCGAAGCCAAGGTCGTCGGCTCGCAAGTTTACGATCTCGTCGCCGAGCCGGTCTAAACGCTACGACTTCGCGGTAGCTAACCGCACCGTTTCGGTCTTTAAGTTGTCGGTCTACAGGTTTCAGGGTAGGACTGTCGCTGACCTACTATTGTTGCGGCATCTGCAGCGCTTGGCGCATCGATCACGAAGGATCATGTTTCTGCTGAAAAAAGGAAAACGAGAGAATGGTTTGGGATGAGGCCAAGAAGAAAACAGGACAGGCTTATCAGCGGGTGGCAAAAAATCTGGCCACCCGGCTTGGGGAAATCGTCAATCCCGCAGGAAAGCCGCGAAGGTCTTGCGCTCGGCAGCGGTCATGGGGTGCAGCCCGTGTTTACGCATGATCCGCTCAGATTCCTGAACAGACATCGTGCCACGCATCGGCTTGACATCCACAAAGCGAGGGTCAGTGCGCGAGGAAGTCAGCGAGGTAGCTTTCGGCATTTTCTGTGCAATCGCGGATGGCATAATCAAAGGCTTCTGCAAAATCAATATCGTCCATCCACCGCTTGAAACGCAAGCCCTGATTCACCCCAAGGATGTCCCGGTGTGGAGTTCCGTGGGCTGTGTCATACCGGGTGATGTTTTGCCATTTCCCGGATATGAACGCCACTAGGATAACCGCAAACTCGATTATTTTGCCTTTCGAGGTGATCCGCCGGACGATCAGGGCGAAATCCCCGAAAGATACTGTCCATTCTTATTCCGGCATGGGCAAACTCTACGCTGGCTTGGACGGCGCGCAGCCCTGGCAGTCTTTGATTCGCTGGAAGAAATCGTTCCCCTTGTCGTCCACGAGGATGAACGCTGGGAAATCGACCACATCGATCTTCCAGACGGCCTCCATTCCGAGTTCCGGATATTCGAGAATCTCAACGTGCCGGATGTTTTCCTTCGCCAGAATCGCCGCCGGACCGCCGATCGACCCGAGGTAAAACCCGCCATGCTTATGGCAGGAGTCGGTGACAGCCTTGCTGCGGTTGCCCTTGGCGATCATCACCATCGAGGAACCGTGGGATTGAAAAAGCTCGACGTAACTATCCATACGTCCCGCAGTCGTCGGCCCGAACGAACCGGAGGGGAGTCCGGCCGGCGTCTTGGCAGGTCCGGCATAATAGACCGGGTGATTCTTAAAGTAGTCGGGAAGCCCTCCTCCGCTATCGAGCCGTTCCTTGAGTTTCGCATGGGCAATGTCGCGAGCGACGACAATCGTGCCAGTCAACTCGATCTGCGTGGTCACCGGATGAAGCGTCAGCTCCGCGAGGATCTCCGGCATCGGACGGTTGAGGTCGATTTTCACGCGATGGGTCGCCGAGGCCGCCCGAAGCTTTTCTGGAATAAACCGGCCGGGATTGGTTTCCAGCGCCTCGAGCCAGAGGCCGTCCTTGTCGATCCGGGCGCGGATGTTCCGGTCCGCCGAGCACGAGACTCCCATCCCCACCGGACACGAAGCGCCGTGACGTGGGAGGCGGACAATCCGCACGTCGAGGGCAAAATACTTCCCGCCAAACTGTGCGCCGATCCCGCAAGCTTGGGCGGCCTTCAGAACCCGTCCCTCGAGCTCGACGTCCCGAAAAGCGCGACCGAGTTCGTTTCCACTCGTCGGCAGCGCGTCGAGGTATTTCGCGCTCGCCAGCTTCACGGTCTTGAGGCAGGCCTCGGCCGATGTCCCACCAATGACAAAAACCAGATGGTAGGGCGGGCAGGCTGCCGTGCCGAGAGTTTGCATTTTCTCGACAAGGAACTTTTCGAGGCTCACCGGGTTGAGCAGGGCTTTGGTCTCCTGGAAAAGAAAGGTTTTGTTCGCCGATCCACCGCCTTTGGCAACGAAAAGAAAATCATAAGCCATCCCGCCTGTGGCGTAGATATCGATCTGAGCGGGGAGGTTCGTGCCCGTGTTGACCTCCTCATACATCGTGAGGGGTGCGGTCTGCGAGTAGCGGAGATTTTCGCGGGAGTAGGCATTGTAGATGCCCCGCGAAATGGCCTCCTCATCGTCGCCGCCGGTCCAAACCTGCTGGCCCTTCTTGCCGATGACAGTCGCCGTCCCGGTATCCTGACAGAATGGCAGCACACCTTGCGCGGCGACCTCGGCGTTGCGAAGCATGGTCAGGGCCACCGTGCGATCGTTATCGCTGGCTTCCGGGTCGTCCAAAATCGCCGCGACCTGCGCAAGGTGGACCGGACGCAGGAGGAACGACACATCCCTCATGGCGACATCTGAGAGATAAGTGAGCGCCTCCGGGTTGATCTTCAAAATGGAACTCTTCTCGAACTCCGCCACCTCAACAAACTCACTCGTCAAATGCCGGTAAGCCGTGGTGTCAGCGCCAACGGGAAAGGGTTTCTGAAACTGGAAGGCTGGCTGGGGTTTTGACATGCTTATGTAAGGTATTAGATATCGTAATATTTGCAGATGTCCCGGAAAAATCAACCCCGGCTTATTTTTTCACCGCTAGGTTTGGTCACCATGTCCTCACGGTGGCGTAGTGATCTGGGACCGGGCGAGGGCACACTTTTCGAGCGCGAGACGGAGACGCTCCATTTGAACCGGCTTGCTCAGATAATCGTTCATCCCCGCAATCCGGCAGCGGAGCGGGTCCTCGGGCATGGCATCGGCGGTGAGAGCGGTGATCCAGATGGGATTGCCAGCGTTCCGGAGTTCCGCCGTCGCCTCGTATCCATCCATCTCGGGCATCTGAACGTCCATGAGAACCATGTCGAAATGCGAGGCCTGAATCGCATCGAGGCAGGCGCGGCCATTCTCGGCCATCTCGGGGTGATAGCCGAGGCGGCGAAGCGTATGGCTGATCACTTTTCGGTTCGTCGAATTGTCTTCGGCAATCAGAATCCGGAGTGGGTATTTCTCGGCAAAGGTGCGATCCGGAATGGCCGGGCGAACATCGACCGGCGGCAAAGGCTGGCCAAGGAAAAGGTCGCGCAGCGTCACGGCGAGGATCTCAAACCGGAGCGGTTTGGAGATCCGCACATCGAACCCAAGGGTGTCGGTGAATCCAGCCCCAACGAGCGAAGGCAACGTAAGGGCGACAAACTTTGTTTTCTGTCCGCCCGGCTTCGCCCGCAACTCCCGGAGCGACGCGGCAGTCTCTGGACCTGCCACGGCACAATCCACCAAGATGCAGTCCGGCGGATTCGCATCTTCCCAATCGCGCAGGACGGCTTCGAGATTGGCTGCCCGCGAAACGGTGAGCCCCATGTGAAGAAGATCCGAAGTCAGGGACTTGGCAAGCGAGTCTTGTGGAACAACGAGTGTCACCGAACGCTCCTTGAGAGCTGAAAAATCGATGGGAAGGTCGGGTTGGAGCGTCTCGGAAAACGGAATGAGGACGACAAACTCCGACCCGAAACCCGGCCTGCTATGGACGGTGATGGCACCTCCCATGAGTGTGGCGAGCCTCCCGCAAATCGCCAGACCAAGCCCGGTTCCCCCGAAGCGTCGGGTCGTTGAGGAGTCGGCTTGGCTGAATGGCTTGAAGATCGACTGCTGCTGGTCGGCCGATATGCCAATGCCCGTGTCGCGCACGGAAAGCATGACAGCGGTTCCGGAAGGCAACCAGGGCTTCCGGGCAAAGGTGACAACGACCTCGCCTTCCGACGTAAACTTGATCGCATTCCCAACGAGGTTGGCCAGGATCTGCCGGAGCCGGGCCTCGTCACCGACAACCCAGTCGAGGTCTGGTTGCTCGAAGTGGGAAACAAGTTCGAGATTCTTTTCAGCCGCCATGTGTGCATAGAGGTTCAAGGCCTCACCGCAGCAGGCGCGCAGCGAAAAGGAACGGGATTCCAGCGTGAGTTTGTCGGAATCCATTTTGGAAAAATCCAAAATGTCGCTGATGAGGTGGAGGAGGGACGAGCCGCACTTCCGGATCGTCTCAAGATACTCCCGTTGCTGGGAGTCGAGGGGAGTCTCCAATAGGAGGTTCGTGCATCCCACGACGCCGTTCATTGGCGTCCGGATCTCGTGGCTCATCACAGCGAAAAAATCACTCTTTGCCCTCGCGGCCGCTTCGGCATCATCGCGAGCGGCGATCAATTCCTCCTCGAACTTTTTCCTCTCCGAGATGTCGAGCAGGACGCCGTCCGCGGCGATCAGGCGGCCCGAGGAATCGCGCTGCAGCACGGCCCGGTCGAGCATCCAGACGTTGTGCCCGTCGCGATGGAGGCAGCGGAATTCCCGAATAAGGAGGCCGGAACGATCGGTGTTATTCGGATCCCAGGACTCGACGAGAGCGAGATCCTTTCGATCGACCAACGTTGGCATGAGGTCTGGCGAGGCCGGCATTTCGTCCACCGTGCGACCGAGGATCTTCGGACAATCGCCGCGCCATTCCAAAGTCGCCCGCTCGACATCGTAGTGATAAACAATCTGTCCCAATGCCGAAACAACCCGTCGGTCCTGCTCCATCAAAGCCACATTTCGGGCGAGGGTGGCGTCGTTGAGCTCTTGCTGAATGACCAGCCGTTTCCGAAAGCCAAAAACAAGAAATCCGACGAGCAGCGAGGCAGCGCCGAGGCGACGAAGGCCGCCACTTCGGCCTGCCGGATCCGGGCTAGGTAGTCCTCGACATTCAGATCAACGCCAACGAGCGCCACGGACTGCCCGGCGGAGTTTCGCACGGGCGAGACGGCGGTAAGAAACGCTCCGAACTCGTCGCGGAACGGTTTTTGGCTCACATAATCCCTGCCAGCCAAAAGTGCCGCGATCTCCGCTTGATCCTCCTCCGGGGACTGGCTCTCGTAGTGATCCAGCACGGCCGAGGGTTTCATCTCACGATCGAAGCCAAAGCGGTCTTTCGCGTTGGCGGTGTCGAGCACAAAGTGGAGTTTGTCTTCCTTCACAACAAGGGTGTAGAGGTAGGCGATCTCGGGCACACCCCGATGAAAGCGGACGAGCGGCTCCAAGGCGTCAAAATACTCGGGCGTTCCCGTCTGGGCGGCCTTGACCAGTGCCTCGTGGGCATCTCCATCGACGAGGCCGGCCGCCGACCGCGCGGTCCGGCCGAGATCAACGCGAATGGCCGAACTCTGGCTGTTGCGGGCATGGATCGTGAGGTAAGCGATCCCGCAAAGCGAGACCAAGAAAATGATAAACGACACCAGCACGGCCTCCTGAAGAGGACGGACCTTTCCGACTTTATTGGGAGCTCGAGAGGTCAAGGTGTGCAACAGAATGCGTGAACCTACCCGAAGTGCTCGATGGGAACAAGGCTGGAACGCTCAAAAACTATTTCTCATCGATCCGGGCATGAGGATTGCTCGTTGGGACCGGATTCGTTACAAAGCCCCCGCTGCGTCTATTGCCCATGATCGCCATCACCATTGAGAATCTCGTAAAAAAGTTTGGAGACGCCATCGCGCTCAACGGCGTGAGTTTCCGCATCGAACCTGGTGAGTTGTTCTTCCTTCTCGGCCCGAGCGGTTGCGGAAAGACAACTCTCCTGAGGAATATTGCCGGATTTTACATTCCCGACGCCGGAAGGATTCTGTTCGGCGACGAGGATGTGACGAAGCTTCCGCCGCACAAGCGCAATACGGGAATGATGTTCCAGAGCTACGCGCTTTGGCCCCACATGACGGTGGCAAAGAATGTTGCCTTCGGGCTTGAAGAACGGAAGGTCCCGGCTGCCGAGCTTAAAGAGCGAGTCGCGGCGGCTCTCGAATCCGTGCAAATGACTCCCTACGCGAACCGCAAAATTGCACAGCTTTCCGGCGGCCAGCAGCAACGGGTAGCCCTGGCGAGGGCACTTGTCATCCGGCCCCGCTGCCTGCTCTTGGACGAACCGCTCTCGAACCTCGACGCGAAGCTTCGTCTCGAGATGCGCACAGAGATCCGTCGCGTGTGCAAGGAATTCGGCCTCACGGCGATCTACGTGACTCATGACCAAAAAGAGGCCCTCTCGATCTCCGACCGCATGGCGATCCTCGAGAGCGGGCACATTGCGCAGATTGGAGCGCCCGAGGAAGTTTACCGGCGACCGAGATCAAAAGTCGTGGCCGACTTCATCGGGGAGACAAACTTTATCAGCGGAAAAATCAAATCCGTCGGTGAGGCCAAGGCGTTTGTCGAGACCGAGCTCGGGGTTTTTGAAGGACTCGTCGGCGATCCCAAATGGGCACCCAAAGTCGGCCATGAGGCAACGCTCTCGATCCGGCCGGAGAGCTGGACTTTCCGGGATTCCGGCGTGCCGGTGAACTGCGTTTCCGGGCGGATTGGCGAAGCGATCTACCTCGGCGAGGTCGCGCAATACCGGTTTACCGCCGGCTCACAGGCGTTGAAAATTTTTGAACTCAATCCCCACCTGTCCTCGCGCACCGGGGATCGGAGCCTCTTCGCGACGGCGAAATCCGAGGACGTCATTGTTCTGAAACCCTAGGATCCGACGATGCGGATTTTTTTCGTCCTTCTCGCCCTCGCCCTCGTGGTCGGGTTACCCTTCGCGCTGAAGCCGCGCGAGAACCTTCTCGCCGCCGCCGATGAGACGCTCGTGATCGTCTCGCCACACAACGAGGCGATCCGCTACGAGTTCACGCGGGCCTTCGCGGCCCACTACCAGGCGAAGACGGGGCGCACGGTCAAGAGCGACTGGCGGTTGCCCGGCGGGACGAGCGAGATCGCCCGGTATCTCAAGGGGGAATACTTCGCGGTTTTTGAGCGGGAGTGGACGGTCTCCGGCCGGAAGTGGACGGCCGAGGTCGCTGGGGCATTCGATAACTCCAAGGTCTCACCAGGGGCGTCGCCATCGCTCGATTCGCCAGCCCAAGCTGCTCGCCGGGCGTTCTTGGAATCAACAAAGGGGATCGGGATCGATCTTTTTTTCGGAGGCGGGGCGTTTGATTTCGAACAGCAAGCCGCTGCGGGAAGGCTGGTCGCCAGTCGTGTGCTCACCACGCATCCGGATTGGTTCACGGAATCTTCAATCCCACAAACAGTCTCCGGCGAGCCATTCTTCGATCCCCAAGGACGCTGGATCGGTGCCTGCCTGTCGTCGTTTGGGATTTGCTACAATTCCGATTCCCTTCGGCGTCTCGGTGTTCAAGAGATTCCGGCCTCGTGGCAGGACCTCACACGACCACAATTTTTCAAGCAAGTCGCACTGGCCGATCCGACGAAGAGCGGATCGGCGGCAAAGGCTTTTGAAATGGTCATCCAGCAGCAGATGCAGGAGCTGGTGAATCAGTCGGGATCTGATGATCCTGCGATTCTCTCGGTCGGCTGGGCTCGTGGGCTGGGAATCATTCAAGCCGCGTCGGCGAACGCCCGCTACTTCACCGACGCCGCCGGCAAGGTCCCGATGGATGTCTCGCTCGGAGATGCCGCCATCGGAATGTGCATTGATTTTTACGGACGCTTCCAAAGCGAAGCCGTCAAGATCGGAGACACGCCTTCGCGGCTCCAGTATTTTACTCCCGCCGGTGGCTCGTCCGTCGGCGTTGATCCCATCGGCCTCCTCCGGGGTGCGCCAAATCCCGAAGTCGCCGAGACATTCATTGCATTCGTCCTCTCCATCGAAGGCCAGAAGCTGTGGAACTTCCGAGTCGGCACGCCCGGTGGACCCGTGCGCTATGCGCTTCGGAGGCTTCCAGTGAGGAGGGAACTCTATGGCCCGGAGTTTCTCGCCTACCGCTCCGATCCTGACGTGCAGCCCTTTGAGGAGGCCAAGCTTTTCACCTACCACCCGGCATGGACGGGACCGCTCTTCAAGACGATGGGCTTCATCATTCGCGTGATGTGCCTCGACTCCCACGATGAGCAGGTCACGGCCTGGAAGGCATTGATCGATGCGGGATTCCCGCGTGAAGCGTTTCAAGCCTTCTCCAATGTCGGCGCCGTGAGCTACGAAAAGGCGATGAAAGAAATCCGCCCGGCGCTCGCCTCGCAAAATCGGATCGACGAAGTCCGACTTGCGAAAGAACTCGGCGACCACTTTCGCAACCAATACCGCGAGGCTGCACGCCTGGCCAAGGAGGGGAAATGAGGATTCTCCCACAAAGCCGCGAAGCCGATCCCTATCGCAAACCCCTTCGCGCCTTAGGGCCTTCGCGGGAGGATTAAGTTATGTCAACGACACTTTCAAAACTCGTTTTCTTTCTCACGGCGGTTTTCTTCGCCCTCTTCTTCGTCTGGCCGATTTTCGAGACCGTTCGCGGGGCCTTCGTCACGTCGGACGGTCGGCTGACTGTCGATTACGTTGCCGAGGTTTTTCGAAATCCCATTTACCTCGAAGGTCTCTGGAACTCGTTTCTCATGGCGATCTGGAGCACAGCGCTGACGGCACTCATTGCGGTGCCACTGGCCGTGATTAGCGATCGCTACATTTTTCCCGGCAAGGCGATCCTTGGGGCACTGATTCTCATTCCGATGATTCTCCCTCCATTCGTCGGAGCCATCGGTGTGAAGCAAATCCTGGGACAGGAAGGTGCACTAAATGCATTCCTCGAGAGCCTCGGCCTCATGGATCCCGCGCATCCGATGGACTGGCTCGGCGAGAGTCGGTTTTTCGGCGTCATCGTGATGAATGCCCTCCACCTCTATCCTATCCTATATCTCAACGTTCTCGCGGCACTCGCCAACGTCGACCCCGCCATGGAAGAAGCGGCTCAAAACCTCGGCTGCACGGGGTTCCGGAGGTTCCGCAAGATTACGCTGCCGCTCATCATGCCGGGCCTGTTTGCCGGGGGGACGATCATCTTTATCTGGTCGTTCACCGAGCTGGGCGTGCCGTTGATGTTTGAGTTCACGCGTGTCACTTCCGTGCAAATTTTTTACGGTATCAAAGACATTGGCGGGAACCCCTTCCCCTTCGCTCTCGTCGCGGTCCTGCTCGTCTCGACCATCCTGCTCTACGCAGCAGGCAAGCTTCTCTTCGGTCGTGACAACCATGCGATGATGGCCAAGGCGACGAGCCAGGGAGGACCGCAGCCGACCGGATGGATCGGGGGCCTGGCGTGCACGGGAGCTTTTGTTTTCGTGACGTTCCTTGCCATTCTTCCTCACCTCGGCGTGATACTCGTCGCATTCTCAACCGATTGGTATGGCAGCATTCTGCCGACGGGCTGGACGCTCTCGCATTTCGAGGCAGCCCTCGGACACAACCTCACGCTGCCGTCGATCCAGAACAGCCTGAAGTATGCCGGGCTGGCAACGATTGTGGATCTCGTGCTCGGTGTGGCCATCGCCTACGTCGTCGTGCGCACACGCCTCGCTGGCCGTCAGATTTTGGATGCCATGTCGATGCTCCCCCTCGCCGTTCCCGGCTTGGTTCTGGCATTCGGATATCTGGCCATGACGCAGGAGGGCAAGGTCTTCGCGTTTCTCAATCCCTCCGTCGATCCCTTAATCATCTTGGTCATTGCCTACTCGGTGAGGCGCCTTCCCTATGTCGTCCGCTCCGCGGCAGCCGGGTTCCAGCAAACCAGCGTGACCCTCGAAGAGGCCGCCCAGAACCTCGGCTGCCCGCCATTGCGCACGCTTCGGAAAATCACGATCCCGCTCATTGCCGCGAACCTCATGGCTGGCGGACTCCTCGCCTTTTCCTTCGCCATGCTCGAGGTCAGCGATTCGCTGATCCTCGCTCAAAAGCAACAGGATTTCCCCATCACGAAGGCGATCTATGAGTTGTATCAACTGCTCGGCGAGGGCCGATTCGTCGCGAGCGCTCTTGGCGTCTGGGCCATGGCATTCCTCGCCGTGACGATCACCGGAGCCAGCTTCATCCTCGGAAAAAAGCTCGGCGCGATCTTCCGGGTTTGATCGGTCTACAACCCGTGGGAGTCCTCAAACTCCCGCGAGGAGGAGGGGTCAAACTCGAACTCCGAGCCATCCGAATAGCAGGCCACGACATGGCCGTGCTCGTTGTGGCGGAAGTGATCAACGAGCGCGAGATTCAAGATCGTTGTCGGGCCGGCCCGGACGAAAACCCGGGGATCCAAATGCAATGCAAACTCTTCGAGCGGCTGCACGAGAGCACCATTCTCCCCACGGAAGAAAAGCCGCGCATTCCTCTCCTCCTCCTCGATTTGGGATATGTCCGCGACCCGGACAAGCCATGTCTTACCCCCTTCGCGGGCAAACACGCGGGCTTCCGGGTCGAACGTGCCGATCTGTTCGACGAACGTCGGCTGGACGGCCCCGCTAAATTTCGACTCGATTCGTCGCACGGCTTTGCGCAACCGCTGCTGATCGACGGGCTTGAGAAGGCACTCGACGACGCCAAGCCCAAACGCATCAAGCGCCAGAAGCGCATGGGCGGTCACCAGGACCACCGGAGGAAGCGGCGGATGAAGGCGTTCCAGCAGTTGAATACCACTCATTCCCGGGAGTTCGATATCGAGAAATATGGCGTCGAAGGCTTCGCGGCCCAGCACCTCAAGCGCTTCGGTGGCGGTTCGGACTCCCGTGATCTCCAGGTCCGAAGCGATCTCGCTGAGCGATTCGCGCAAGTCCTCCAAGGCCACGGCTTCATCTTCGACGATTAGGATTTTTTTCATGGAGAACCTCCCGGCCTTCTTAATGATGGTGATTTTTTGTTAAATGTCGAGACGGCGTTCATCCCATGGCAACGTCGCCCGGGCTTCGACCCGCGGCCCTTCGATCTCGCACACATCCAGTGTTCCCTTGCCTTCGCTCACAAGCGTGATGCGGCGTCGGCAGTTCGCAAGCCCGAAACCGCCCGGGCCAGAAACGAGATGTCCATCGTTGACCACGGTGACGACCAACGCATTCGCAACGATATCGTGGGTGATGACGATGTTGATTTCTCCACCCTCATCGAGCTTGGAGATTCCATGCTTCACGGCATTTTCGACCATGGTGAGGACAAGCATCCCCGGCAACCGCTGAGCGGCGACACCGGGCTCACACGCAATG
>JBMOHW010000033.1:0-22156 GCA_049317665.1 Terrimicrobiaceae bacterium
ACCATCGCATTTTTGCCGCCGAGCCGCACAGCTACCGCGACCTCCCGCTGCGCCTGGCGGAATACGGATGTTGCTACCGCTACGAGCAGTCCGGCGAACTATTCGGCCTCATGCGCGTCCGGTCGCTAAACATGAACGACGCCCACATTTACTGCACCGAGGACCAATTTGCGGAGGAATTCCGGGCGGTGAACGAGATGTACCTGAAGTATTTTTCCATCTTTGGGCTCGGAAAATACCAGATGCGATTCAGCACCCACGACCCCGCAAAGCTCGGGCAGAAGTTTGTGGACGAACCCGCGCTTTGGAAGAAGACCGAGGACATGGTGCGACAAGTGCTGATCGAAAGCGGAATCAACTTTGTCGAGGTGCCGAACGAAGCGGCTTTTTACGGTCCAAAGATCG
Organism: Terrimicrobiaceae bacterium; assembly: GCA_049317665.1. Lineage (GTDB taxonomy): Bacteria > Verrucomicrobiota > Verrucomicrobiia > Chthoniobacterales > Terrimicrobiaceae > JBBRHN01. The sequence goes on from JBMOHW010000033.1 coordinate 406, forward strand.
ATGTGCAAGTCTGGAGCGCGATTGGACGGGAGTTCACCATCGCCACCAATCAGGTCGACTTTGCCGTCCCGAGCAAGTTCGGCCTCGTCTATCGAGATCGCGACAATCTGGAAAAAACTCCCCTCTGCATTCACCGTGCACCGCTCGGCACACACGAACGGTTCATCGGATTCCTCATCGAACACTACGCTGGGAATTTCCCGCTCTGGCTCGCACCTGATCAAGTTCGCGTCATTACCATCGGCGACGAGCCCCCGTTGATCGACTACGCAAAAGCCATCCACCGCGAACTCCGCGCCCATGAAGTTCGCGCGGAGTTGGACCTCGGCACCGATCCGATGAAAGCCAAGATTGCCGACGCCGAGCATTCCAAAGTCCACACCATGCTCGTCATCGGTGCCCGCGACCTCGAAGCCGGCAACGTCAGTCTCCGGGTCCACGGAAAGGGAAACCTGGGAGCCAAGCCCCGAGACGAGGCGATCTCCGATATCGTTGCCGCAATCCGAGAACGCCGGGCCTGAGATTAGCCGCCCTGCAAAAGGATTTCATGTCAAAGCCTGCGAGGACGTGCGAGAATGACTCCCGTGCGGGAGCGATTTCCCGCAATCCACCTCAATCAGAATCGAGATACCATGGGCGATAAATCACCAAAATCCGTCAATAAAAAGGCCGCGCAGAAGCAGTCGAAAAGCAACTCATCGAACCAGAAAAAGCAACAAGCCGCTGCCGCGAAGCAGGCGGTGCCGGCAAAGAAGAAGTAGGGCTGTTGTTCGGGTTCGGGGAACGTCTGAGTTCCATGCGAGGATTTTTCAAAGGCCAGCGTTGGGTAAGCGAGTCCGAGCCGGAGCTTGGCGTCGGAGTGGTCGTCGAGGCGATGCCCGGACGAGTTTCGTTGCTCTATCGCGCGACGGGCACGGTCCGTCAGTATGCTGCGGCCTCCGCGCCGATTAAACGCGTCGAGTTTCGCGAAGGCGATACGATCAAGACCCATACCGGCGCGTCGGTTGTCGTCGACTCGGTCGAGACACGGGCCGACGGCGTGTTTGTTTACCGGGGTGGTGGGCAGGAAGTTCCCGAGACGGATCTCTCCGATACGCTGAGCTTCAGCAAGCCCGAGGACCGTCTCGGAGCCGGGCAGGTCGATGACCCCCGCGCTTTTGATCTGCGCCTGGAGAGTCTCCGCAGGCGGCACCAAATCCGCCATTCTCCCGTTCGTGGATTTATTGGTGCCCGCATCGATCTGATCCCGCATCAACTCTCGGTTGCGCATGACGTCGCCTCGCGCCTCCTCCCCCGCGTCCTGCTTGCCGACGAAGTGGGCTTGGGAAAAACGATTGAGGCCTGCCTCATTATGCATCGGCTCTTCCGGAGCGGACGCGCCGCACGGATTCTCATCCTGGTTCCGGAGCCACTCGTCCACCAGTGGTTTGTCGAGATCCTGCGACGGTTCACAATGCGTGTGAGCATCTTCGACGAAGAGCGCTGCCAGTCCATCGAGGCGGGCGAACCCGGAGCGAACCCCTTTCTCGATGACCAGGTGATCCTCTGTCCCCTCTCGTTGCTGGCAGGCGATCCGAAGCGAGCAGGTCAGGCCGTTGCGGCGGGTTGGGATCTTGTGATCGTCGATGAGGCCCACCATCTGGCGTGGGAGCCCGGTTCCCCAAGCCCGGAATACTCGGTCGTCGAGTCCCTCGCCCGAGCGGTATCGGGAGTCATCCTCCTCACGGCCACGCCCGAGCAACTCGGTGCCGACGGCCATTTTGCGCGTTTGCGACTGCTCGATCCCGACCGCTACGACGACATTAAAAAATTTGCCGCCGAGCGCTCGACCTATCGCAAGACGGCGAAGATCGCCGCCAAAATCCTCGACGGGAAATCCCTCACGGCGGCCGATCAAAAAAGCCTCCGCCAGATTTGTCAGGCCAACCCGGCCCGACTCGACAACCATCTCGCGGCATGGAAGCTCGGGGATTCCTCCGCTCGCGATGCGTTGGTTCAGGAACTGCTCGATCAACACGGCCCGGGTCGGGTGATGTTCCGAAACACCCGCTCGGCCATTTCGGGATTCCCCAAAAGGCAGGTTTTTCTTGAGCCGTTGCCAGCGTTGGAAAATGCGCTGCACGATGAACGGAGTGCGGACAATTCGCCGCCGCGATCCTACGAACTCGCGGACGATCCCCGCCTCGACTGGCTTCTGCGATTTCTACAAAAACATCGTTCCGAAAAAATCCTTCTCATTTGCCGGACCCAGGAAAAAGTGCTCGCTCTCGACGCCGCGCTCCGTGCCCGGATGAACGTTAAGCTGGCCATGTTTCACGAGGGTCTGACGCTCCTCCAGCGAGACCGGAATGCGGCGTGGTTCGCAGAGTCCGACGGTGCTCAGCTCCTCCTATGTTCCGAGATCGGCAGCGAGGGGCGGAACTTCCAGTTTGCCCATCATATCGTCCTGTTTGATCTCCCTCCACACCCCGACCTGCTTGAGCAACGGATCGGCCGACTCGATCGAATCGGCCAGACCGAGACGATCTCGATCCACGTGCCGTATCCCAAGGAGAGCCATCTGGAGGTTCTCGCCCGTTGGTTCCACGAGGGCCTGAACGCCTTCGAAAAATCCCTCGAAGGCGGGCGCGAGGTCATGACCGAATTCGGCCACCGGCTCGATGCCTTCCTTCAGGGCGGATCCGACGATGGGTTCTCCGAATTCATCTCCGAGACCAGGACATTTCATGCCCGTATCGCCAAGGAAATCGAGGAGGGTCAGGATCGACTGTTGCAGATGAATTCCTGTCGTCCCGAGGTCGCTGCACGGATCATATCCCAGATCCAAACCTTCGATGAAGACGCCGGTCTCGACGAATTTCTTCTCGGCTTGTTCGACCACTATGGCGTTCATGTCGAGGACCTCGATCATCGCACGTGGATCGCAACGCCTGCCAGCGGAACGACCGAATCCTTTCCAGAGCTTCCCGAGTCGGGACTCACCCTCACGAGCGATCGAACGAAGGCGCTGAGCCGCGAGGAAATCGGCTTCCTCACCTGGGATCACCCGATCGTGACCGGGGCGATCGATCTCCTGCTGGGCTCGGGAACGGGAGCGAGCTCGTTCGCGATCTGGAGGGATGCTGGCTCGCAGGGGATATTCTTGGAAACGGTTTTCGTCATCGAACCGATCGCTCCGCCTGCCCTCCACGCCGACCGGTTTCTGCCAGCCACCCCGGTTCGAATCGTCGTCAACGCCGGCGGTCAGGATGTCTCATCCGAAATCAACCTCACCGCTGACGATCTCGAAGCGGGCTCAATTTTCCCTCTTCTCGACAACTCGCGAATCAAAAACAAGGTCCTCCCGGCCATGCTCGAAAAATGCCGTGCCCACGCTGCCGAGCGGGCGCAACTGCTCACCGCGCAGGCGGTTCAAAAGATGCGGACCACACTCGGGGGCGAAATCGAACGGCTCCGCGATCTCAAAAGAATGAACAACCACATCCGCGATGACGAAATTGCGCTCTGGGAATCTCAAATGGGCGATCTCGAGACCGCCATCGCCGAAGCTCCACTCCGCCTCGATGCTCTGCGCCTGATCTGGCAGACTCCCGAACACTGATATGCCAACCATTCCCAAGCTCCAACAAGACCAAGTCTGGAAAACCTCCTCTGGCTACCTGCGTATCGTGCGCTTGGAGCGCCTCTCCGTCGCCTACAAGGCGCTCCCCGACATCGCGACGCACGATGGGACTCACCATGAGGTCAGCAAAAAGGAATTCTGCCGGATAATCAAATCTGCGACCCGGCTCTCGGCAGACGACATCCGCAGCGCAAGGCTTTGACCGGCTCGTTCGCACGATGACAACCCGTCTGGATTTTCACGTCAATGCGCGGGACGCCGGCTCCGAGGCTCGTGCGGGAACATTTCGCACGTTGCACAATGAAGTGCTCACGCCGCTCTTCATGCCAGTGGGAACCCAGGCCACCGTAAAGGCCCAGTTGACCCAAACGCTCGAGGACTCCGGCTCGCAGATCCTCCTCGCGAATACTTACCACCTTCTCCTCCGACCCGGGCCGGAAGTTTTTCGGCGGATGGGTGGGATTCACGAGTTCATGAGTTGGAAGCGCTCGGTGCTTACCGATTCCGGGGGATACCAAATTTTCTCACTCCCACATTCCCGCTCGCTCACCGAGGAAGGCGCGGTTTTTCAGAGCTACACGGACGGACGTTCGATTCTGTTGAGTCCCGAGCTGAGCATCGAAACGCAAATCGCAATCGGCAGCGACATCATGATGGCCCTCGACCAATGTGTGCCCTCGACGGCGGACGAAAACGTGGCTCGCTCCGCACTGGAACTGACGCACCGCTGGGCCGCGCGGAGCTTGGCGGCTCGCGGGGACTCGCCTCAAGCAATGTTCGGCATTGCCCAAGGGGCCTTGTTCCCCGAACTCCGACGGGAAAGTGCACTGGGTCTCGCGGAAATGGCATTCGATGGATTTGCCATTGGCGGATTGGCCGTGGGCGAAGCCAAGAACGAGCGGGAGGACATGTGCGCCTTCACCGCCCAACTCCTACCGGCGGATAAGCCACGCTATCTCATGGGGGTGGGCACACCACTCGACATTCTGGAGGCCGTGCATCGCGGAGTCGACATGTTCGACTGCATCATCCCCACACAGGTCGCGCAGCGAGGCGGTGCTTTTACCTCGCGGGGATTCCTCCAGTTGCGCCGAAGCGTATACAAATTCTCGTCGGACAAGCTCGATCCCGCCTGTGAATGCCCGACCTGCCTTCGCTACTCGCGGGCTTACCTCCACCATCTCACCAAAACCCAGGAGACGCTCGGATGGCAATTGCTCGGAAAGCACAACATCCACTTCTACCACCAGCTCATGCGCGAAATCCGGGCGAGTATTTTTTCCGGCCAGTTCGCCGCGCTTTATCGCGAAAAGCGCTTGATGCTTCATGAGGACGATCTCGACAACCCGGTCGTTGCCCACAAGCCAAAGAGACCGAAACGCCGAGTCCTCGGAGATTACGAAGTCCACACGGCGCGCGAAGGCTTCGCCAGCATCCGGCATACTCCGTCGGGAGAAATCATGCACTCGCGCACGCCGCCGATGGACGAGGCCCGCCAGCTCTACATCGAACAATCCGAGCTCGCGCAGCGCCTGCGCGAATCATCCGACGAACCACTCGTCATTTGGGATGTCGGACTCGGTGCCGGCGCGAATGCCATCGCCGCCATCTCCTGCTACGAGACCGAGTCCATCAGCACACCCGTGCGGGATTTGCACATTATCAGCTTCGAAAACGATCTCGATTCCCTCCGCCTCGCCTTTCGGAACAATGACGTGTTCCAATACCTTCGACACAGCGCGCCGGCCGCAATTTTAAAATCGGGTTCCTGGCAGTCAAAGACCCACCCGGGTCTCGCGTGGACGCTCATTTCCGGAAACTTTCCCGAAACACTCGACTCCGCCCCGCTCGAGCCGGATCTCATCTACTACGATATGTTTTCCGGCAAAACGAGTGCTGAAGCCTGGACGCTCCACACATTCCGCCGGCTCTTTGCCGCCTGCGAGAGCCGGAACGTCGGGCTGTTCACATACACCTGCTCGACAGCCACGCGCGTTGCGATGCTCACGGCCGGATTTCATGTTGCTCGTGGACGTAATGCGGGCGAGAAGACCGAGACAACGATCGCGCTCACTCCGCAGGCCGTTCGATCGCACCATGACTTACTCGGCGCCGACTGGCTCGCCAAATGGAAGCGCTCGACGGCAAAATTTCCTCTGGACCTCCCCTCCGATACCCACGAGCACTGCGAGCAGACCCTCCGCGACCACCCACAGTTCCAAACACGGCTCCCGGGTGGATCCGCGATTGCAGAACCCTGATTTTTCCGACAGCATCTTGGAACGCATCCGCTCGGGTGGCGAAATTGGCAGACGCGCCAGACTTAGGATCTGGTTCCGCAAGGAGTGTGGGTTCGAGTCCCTCCCCGAGCATTTTCGAAGAAATTAAGTTGTTATTGCTGAGCGAGCGCGATCTCGACGAGACGGGTGGCCAACGGTTGGGTGGCCTCATCGAGGTCGGCGAGGGCTTTCTTCAGTCGGGAGGTTGAGCGGGCTTCGAGAGCCTGACGGATGCCGGCACATTTTGCGGCGATGGCAGCTTGCTCGTCCTCGGGGATTTGCCCGGCGAGTTGATCGAGGGCGGATTGCACGGCCGGCAGCATCTCTTCGGCTTTGAGTCGGGCTTCGGTGAAGATCCGCTCATCCATATCCTCAAACGCATGCTCCAGCGAATCGCCAAGCATCTTCTCCACGGCCTCGTCGGAGACCTCGACGGCGCTTTCCAAATCCAGAACCGTATCGGTCCCGGTGGCCGTATCCCGCGCGAGAACCCGGAGGATCCCGTTGGCATCGATCTCGAATTGGACGCCGACGCGAGCCTGACCCTTCGGTGCGGGTGAGAACGGAACCTCGAATCCGCCGAGCTTCCAATTATCCCGCGCCATCTCACGTTCGCCCTGGAGCACGGTGATTCGCATGTCGGATTGATTAGAGACGGCGTTGGTAAACATCTCGCCGGCTTTGCAGGGAATCGTGGAATTTCGGGGAATGATAACATTCATCAGGCCGCCAAAGGTCTCGATTCCCAGCGAAAGCGGTGTGACATCGAGAAGTGTCATGTTGTGCACGGTGCCGTCAAGAATCCCGGCTTGAATCGTCGCACCCAGCGCCACGGCTTCGTCGGGATTTTGGCTGCAATCCGGCGTGCGTCCGAAGATTTCGGTAACGATCTCCCGCACGAGCGGCATGCGGGTGGCACCGCCCACGAGAATCACGGCGTCCAGATCCGACGCGGAAATCCGCGCATCCGCCAGTGACCTCACACAGTGTTTGCCTGTTCGCTCAAGAATCGGACGGCAGATCCGCTCGAGTTCGTCCGCGTGAAATGATCGACCGAGAAACGCTGCGGTCGGATTCTCGGCGAGCATCCGTTTAATCCGCTCGGCCTGCGAGGGCGAGACGCCCCATTCGACCGCCAACGCGTGGTCGAGGTCGTCGCCGCCGAGGTGGGTGTCGCCATTCGTCGAGAGGACTTCGAAAAGCCCGTTGCTCAACTCCAGGATCGAGACATCGAATGTCCCACCCCCCAGGTCGTAAACGGCAATGCGCGAGTTTTCCGAGAGCCGGTCCAACCCGTAGGCTAACGCCGCCGCCGTGGGCTCACTCAGGATCCGCTCGACTTGAAAGCCCGCGATCTCACCCGCCCTCTTCGTCGCCGCGCGCTGGGCATCATTGAAGTAAGCGGGAACGGTAATGACTGCGCGATCGACACTAGATCCCAGTGTGCGGACCGCATCGGACTTCAGCTTCGCGAGGATGAGGGCCGAAATCTCTTCGGGGAGCCAATCCTTTCCATCGATCAGAATCTGCATTGGGTGACCCGGCTGACCGCCGGTGGCAAAGGCTGGGAGCGGTTCGACAGCCTCGCCCGCTCTCACACCCATGAGTCGCTTCACGGAGGTGATCACACGGGCGGGCTCGGGCTCGCGGCGTTCGAGAGCCTCGCGGCCGACAACGGGATCCCCCTCCGGCGGAAACCAGACAGCCGACGGCGTGAGGCGGGACCCATCAGCTCCCGGGATGAGAACGGGAAATCCCGACTCCATCACTCCGATCAGGGAGTTCGTCGTTCCGAGATCGATCCCAACAATCATCCGGGAATCGAGCGCCAAAGAAGGATCGTCAAAGTCGCCAGGATGAGACAGAGCACGAGGAATTTTATCCGTGCATTCTGGAGTTCGCGAGCAGGCAGGCGACGGCCTTTCGAGGACGATTTTCCGGAGCGGGCGCCTCGGGCGGCGCCAAGCGAAATGGCCGGCGAGGAGGCCTCGGCGCGGAGTTTGGCGATCTGCCGTTCCCGAGCTTTCCGCTCCTCGATCTTGGCCGGAAGTGTCCGGAGCTCCCGTTGCAGCTGTTCCTCGCGTTGGAGCAATTCTTTTTGCTCCCGAGCCAGCCTCCGTTCTTCAGCGGTCAATTTGCTAGATCGGGGGTAGAGCGGACGAGGCATGCGAGGCACGAACTATTTGGCGGTGGCGAGAACCGACCAGATCCAGACAACCAACGCGAGAGCCCCGAGAACCTGAAGCGGAAGTGTGAAGGCGAATCCGCTCTTGAGCCAGTAGTTGAATCCCCGGTCTTCATATTCCGAATAATCCGTCTCCATCGACTCGAGCTGAGCGGCCGAATCCGAAGGGGAATCCGCCGCGAGTTTAGCCTGGGCCTTGACATAATCGGCCCGGGCATCTTCCACCGCGCTGAGGGCCTTGCTCAACTCCCGTGGAAGATCCGCCGTGCTGAATCCCCGCGGATTGATCGCCTCGACGGTGCGGACGTGCTGGGTGAAGGCATTGTGAATCACGTGAAGCTGCTCAAGGCGGGTCTGCGTTCCCTCGACTTCCCGTTGAACGATCACCAGACCGCGAGTGAGCTTGTCGAGCATCTCGGAGCAGCCCGCATCCAGCTCGTCTTGTCGGCGCTTGAGCTCTTCGAGGCGACTTTTCTCGCGCTCAATCTCCTCTTGCTTCTGTTTGAGATTCTCGAGCTCGGCACGAACCTGTTGGACTTTGTCGCCAAGCTCTTCTTGTGTGTCGGAATCGAGATCCAAGTAAATATCGGGATCTTTTTTACTATAGTCTGAGGCCATTTTTTGATTGATCCCCAATTCCTTACTCCCGGACCTCCGATTTTCCAACGAAAATCCTCTCTCCGCAAACCGGGACTGCCGGTGGCGAGATTCCAAAATCCGCGGGCGATGGATCATTGCGCAAGGGGCGCGAATATGAAATAGATGGACCCATGATGAGCGAATTGCGGATCGAACCTGCGACCTTGGATGACTTGAATGAGTTGACCGGGCTGTTGATGGATCTTTTCGCCCAGGAGAAGGACTTCACACCCGACCGCGACAAGCAACTTCGCGGCCTGCGGTTGATTCTCGAACAACCGTCGCGCGGTCGGATTTTTGTTGTCAGAAATGCTCACAAAATCGTGGGCATGATCAATCTTCTGATCACGATCAGCACGGCGGAGGGCGGGTTTGTGCTGCTTTTGGAGGACTTGGTAATCCACCAAGAACACCGGGGGCAGGGGCTTGGATCCAAGCTGCTGAAGCATGCGGTTGAATTTGCACGACAGAAAAAATTTCTTCGGATCACACTGCTCACGGATCGACCGAGTGAATCAAGGAAGTTCTACCTCGACCGCGGATTTGCGGAGAGCGAGATGGTTCCGATGCGGATGTATTTGAAGGATGAGATCTGACTTCGCCCGGGTTGACCTCGCCCGCGTGGCCCGGTGCGGGCGTGCCGAGACGATTTTTTGTGAGGGAAAACTCCCAACGGAGGTCGCATCCATCGCGAAGATTCTCCAAGAAGCTGGCCAACCGGTCCTCGGCACACGGGCGCAGATCGCGCACTTTGATGCCGTCGCTGGGATATTTCCCGAAGCCGTGTGGCACGAACGAGCGCGCTGCATCACGGTCGGGATGGCTGAGCCCTCGCGGGCCCATCATTCCGTCGCCGTCGTCTGCGCCGGAACGGCTGACCTTCCGGTTGCCGAGGAGGCCATCGTCACGCTTCAGGCCTTCGGACAGTCCGTCGAGCGAATCGTTGACGTCGGGGTGGCGGGGTTGCATCGGCTTTTGGGCGAAGTGGATCGCATTCGCGCCTGTGGGGTCGTGGTCGTTGTGGCCGGGATGGAAGGCACACTCCCGAGCGTGGTCGCCGGCTTGGTGGATCGCCCGATCATCGCGGTGCCGACGAGTATTGGCTACGGAGCAAGCTTTGGCGGAATGTCCGCCCTCTTGGCGATGCTGACGAGTTGCGGAAGCCGGGTCACTGTCGTCAACATCGACAACGGATTCGGCGCGGCATCGGCTGCCGATGCGATCCTCCGATTGACAGTGGAGGTCGCCGGGTGAGGCCGGAGTGTGCGTTCGTCCTTGGTGCGGGCTTGGGAAATCGGCTTCGACCTCTCACAAACGAGCGCCCGAAACCACTGGTCCCCATCTATGGAAAGCCGCTGATCACATTTGCTTTCGACCACCTCATCGGAGTGGGTATCGCACGTTTCGTCGTCAACACGCACCACCGACCCGAGGCTTACGCACAGATCCTCGGAGAAAGAAATCACGAGGCCGTGTATGACGGCCGCGGGGTCCAGTTCCGCCATGAGCCGGTCCTCCTCGATACGGGAGGCGGAATCCGAAACGCAGCTGACTTGATCGGCACACGGGATTTCGTCGTTTACAATGGGGATGTTTTGTCCGACCTCCCGTTGGCTGAAGCGCTCGATGAGCACAAGCGTGCGGGAAACCTTGCGACTCTTGTATTGAGATCTACCGGAGGACCGCTTCAGGTTCGATGTGATCGGGCGAGCGGCCGACTTACGGATATTCGCGATGCCATCGGAGGGCGTTCCGAGCCGGGATTCCTTTTTTCGGGAATCACCATTTTGTCCCCGGAAATTTTTGACGAGATTCCCGATGGCAAAGCGGTTTCGATCATTCCCATCTACATCGATCTCATCCGGCGAGGCGCTCGGATCGGCGGCTGCGTGGCGGATGAGGGGTGCTGGTTTGATCTCGGGACTCCGGATGCCTACCTCAGCGCTCACGAATGGCTGGCAAAAAATTCCCTATCGCACTCCCCTGCGAACTGGCCTTGCACGATCGATCCGCTGGCCTCCGTCGACGCGTCCGCTCAACTGCGTGGATTTTTTTCCGTCGGACCCGGTGTGCAGGTCGGCGGGGGAGCGATCGTTGAGAATTCGGTGATTTGGGAAAATGCCCGCATCGCCGCTGGCACTCATTTGGATCGGTGCGTCGTGCGAGACGGTCGCCATGCCGAGGGGGCACAGCAGGGGACGATCATTTGATGACCGGCAACGGGACCGGAAAGCCATACTGGATACGCAGAAGGAAATCATTGTAGGATCAAGAAACGTGTCTGAAAAACTTCCCGGAAAGTCCGATCGTGCGCGCGCGCTCCGGATCATCGCGTTGGCGGCGATCGGGTTGGCTGTGATTTGGGCTGTCCATCCTCCGGTCTTGGAATGGGCACTCAAAACGGCACTCCGGAAGTATTGTTCATCCCTCGGACTGAAACTCGAAGCGGCCACCATTCGTGTTCGCCTGGGCACTTTGATTCAGGTCGAAAATCTGGTCATCAGCGGAGCCTCCGGTTCCCGACTCGCAGCTTCCCGCCTGGACGTTTCCCTCGCCAATCCTACGGCATGGTTCGCCAAGTCCGCACGGCTCATCGAGCGGGCGGGAGTTAGCGGGCTTGATGGATATCTCCACACCGACGACCTCGCGCCTCGATCTCATGATGAACTTCCATCGGCCCCCGACATCCGATGGATTCCCGCAAACATCGACCTGGAGAGGATCTCGCTCGAGGTGGCGAATCGCGACAGCCGGTTCGCCGTTCGAAATCTTGCGGGGAAATTTCGTGAGCGATCAACCGCCCGGATGACGGCTTCGGAAATCATCGTGCAGATTGGAGCACTATCTTGGACGCACGAGGCCGTTCGTGCCGCAACGGCTTGGAAAAATGGCACTCTCTGGCTGGGTGAAATGCAGGTTCATCGAGACGTTTCCATTGAGGAAGTCGCGGCGGACTTTCTTCATGTCGGAGGTCCGAAGATATCTCTCGCGGCGCGGATTTTTGGCGGCAGCCTTCGCGGCGACCTTACCCTCGGGAATCAAATCGACGCGGCATTCTGGGCATCGAATATTCCGCTCAATCCCTTGCCTGAACTGACCGGTTTATCCGAACGAGTAACCGGACGTCTGGTCGAAGGCCGCCTGACCTATCGCGGAGATACTTCGCGACCCGCGGACGCCGAAGCCTCCCTCCGCCTCTTCGCGGATGCTTTTCGCTGGAATGATCGTGGTTGGGAGTCGCTGGAAATCGGCGCCAGCCTGATCCACCAGAGGTTGGTCGTGACCGACTTCGACCTCCGGCAGAAAGAGAATCGCGTCAACGTCAACGGCGAGATCTCCATCGCGGAGGGCTGGTCTCAGATCGCCAAGTCGCCATTTCTGATTAACGTCAGCGCGGATCTCAAAGAACTCGGTGCACTCGGCGATCTCATTGGAGGGCCGTTCAACGAAGTATCAGGCCGGATGAGCGCCACGGGGTCGGTGAGCGGACGAAGCGGGCAGCTCGATGGATTTCTGAGCATCGAGTCGTCCGGAATCGAGTTCCGTTCTTTGCCGGTAAAATCCCTGAAAGTCGAAACCGTCTTCCGCCGCAACGAAGTCGAGATTGCCAAGGCTGAGATCTATTCCCGAAAAGATTTCGTCGAAGCCCGCGGCGTGCTCGGCCTTTCCTCACCGCACGTTTACGCCGGGGAGCTGAAGGCTCGGATCGACGACGTCGCGAAGTATTTGGGACCATTCCGGGCGCCGGGAGCAGACCTCGTTTATTCCGGCGCACTCGATGCGACCTGGCAGGGCGATGGAACGTGGAAGGCCCCCTCCGGAGCCTTCGACATTCATCTCACGCGGTTCGTTTCCGATGCGACCCCGGCCGGGCTCACCGGAAAATTCTCGGGCACATATTCCCCTCAGAATGTCTACTTTTCGGAGTTCGGAATCGAGAATGGCCCGCTCCACCTTGACTCCCGGGCAACGTTCGCGAGTTCCGGAGTTACGCTCGCTGATCTTGAGGTTCGCTCCGGTTCGGCTTTGCTCGCCGAGGGCGCCGGTTTTCTTCCCCTCGATGTATTCGCTCTATTTGCCGGGAAGGACTGGCGGTCGTCCATCTCCCTCGACAGCGAGGCCTACGTTCGTGTGATCACGCTCAAGGACGTTCAAGTCGCAAACCTCCTGCAAATGCTTGGTCAAAGAGACTCCTTGCAGGGGATTCTCAATCTCAATCTCGAAGCCCGCGGACTCGCGGGAAAACTCGAATCTTCCGGCTCGTTCTCGCTGAACAAGATCCGGTTTTCCAGAGAGCCCAAGTTCCCCGAATCCGCGCTCCAGCTCAAGTTCCGCTCGGCCGGGGGCGAGGCAAATATCGAGGGGTCGCTTGCGTCGCAGGGCCTGAGTCCGATCACCGTTCGAACACGAATGCCCTTCGGTCTCGCGGCCGATGATTCCGGTGCCCTGCGGTGGATTAATCCCTCGGGTCTTTTCGAGGCCGAGGCAAACTTCCCGAAGAGCGACCTTTTGATCCTAAGCCCGCTTTTGCCGGACCTGCGTCGATTCGCCGGTCGTCTGAGCGGAAACATGGCAGTGACCGGAACGGTCGCCGACCCTCAAGCGACCGGCCGTGCGGATGTCCGGGACGCCGTCTTCGAGGTCTCGGCAAACCAACCTCCTTGGAAAGACGTTAACGCCTCAGTCGTCTTTGAAAAAAGCGAAGCCCGGATGGAAAGCTTTCAGGGAACGATTGGCGGGAGTCCAGTGGCAATCGCTGGGAAGCTCGCTTTTCCCGGCCCGACGCTTGATCTTCGTGTCGAAGGGAAAAAGGTGCCCATCCCAACCGGATCCGACGTTCCCCTCCGCGCCAATGTCGATCTCCAGATCAAGGCGCAGCCGGGCAGCGGCTCGATCTCCGGAGGGATCCGACTCGTCGATGGGCGGGTTCCTCGGCGATTGGAAGTGACCCCGTTAAAGGCACCCCCGCCCGAAACCCGATCCTTAGCACCGCCAGCTCGACCGGCTCTGGGTCAAGGACTCGGCATCTTTCGCGGATGGAAGCTGGGCATCCATGTTTCGAACGAAACGCCGTTTCTATGGACAGGCAATCCGTCCGACGGACAGATCTTTCCCGAGATCACCTTGAGCGGAACCATCGCTAAGCCGGTGCCGGTCGGGAGAATTGGGCTCCGGCAAATCCGTGCCGTTCTCCCGTCGACGAACCTGACGATTGCCGACGGGCGGATTGATTTTTTTCCTGATGCCCCATGGGTTCCGTTCCTTGACATCCGTGGAACGGCAGAGGTTTCCGGCTACACCATCAACGCCTGCGCGTTCGGGCCCGCGGGCGAGAATAAACTGATCCTCCGCTCCGAGCCCACGCTGTCACTGGATGCGATCATCGACTTACTAACCACCGGAGACCCGATTGACGATCTCGCCTTTCGGTTGGACTCCGCGCCCGCACCCCGGGACTCCGGGGGGCTCTGGGAGCTCGGAGAGGGCCTTTTTGGAAGGGAGCGATCCGGCAACAGTCTGGTCGGACCGAGCTACGTTTGGCGGTTGAAGTGAGGGATTTCCGATTTTGGAGATCTTGACCGCGAGCAAAGTGCACTACGTTTGTTTCACAACTCCTCTTGCAACTCTCCCGAGACCCCGAGTAAGATGTATGTCCATGAACGAATCGGATAGAAGATCATCTGGGTTTTCGACGCGCGGAGCCACTTCTCGGACGACTTGGCTGCTCGCCTTAATGATTCTCCTCATCGCGGGATTCCGGGTGACACGGGCAACGATGATGCCCGAGCTCCCCAACTTCTCCCCGCTAACGGCTGTCGCCTTCTGCGGCGGGCTTCTGCTTCCCGGGGTGATTGCATGGGTTGTGCCATTCGGGGCTTTGTTGCTATCCGATGTGATCCTCTCATCCGTCCTGGGCTACCCACTTTTCAGCCTCGCGCAGGCTAGCGTGTGGGTGTGTGTGCTCGGTTTGATCTGCCTCGGCCGGCTTCTGGCGGCTCGTGGCTCATTTGGCATCGGCAGCTTTTTCGCCACACTCATCAGCGGAAGTTTTCTATTCTACCTCTTCACAAATGCGTTGAGCTGGCTAATGAACCCCGCTTATCCCTCCGGTTTTGGGGGGCTTTGGATGGCGTTGACAATCGGCCTCCCCGGCTATCCTCCCACCTGGACATTTTTCCGGAATTCGCTGGTTTCGGACTTGATCTTCGCCTCGTTCCTGCTCGCAGTCTGGGTGGCCTCTCGCTCGGGTCAACCCGCACGGCCGGTTCCAGCTGTGGCCTGCTAATCGGAGAATAGCGCCGATCTCAACGAGAGAGGGCAAGCATCTTGCGCACGGAGCTTTCAGCTTTGCGCCGAATATCCTCTGGAATGAGAATCTCAGGCTGCAAGTCCGCGAGGCAATCGCGGAGTTTCTCAAGCGTATTCAACTTCATGTAGCGGCAGTCCCCGCAGGAGCATAGCTCCGTCGGCCCCGGAATGAATATCTTGTCCGGCACCTCCCGGCGCAAGCGGTGGAGCATTCCGCTCTCTGTGACGATGATGAATTCCCTCGCCGGATTGTTTCGGCAATACCCGATCATTTTCTCTGTCGAGCAAACCTCGTCGGCCAGCATTCGAACCGCGAACGTGCACTCGGGGTGGGCAACGACTTTTGCTTCCGGATACTGCATTCGGATTCGACTGATGCTATCCCGCGTGAACTCGACATGGACGTAACAATTCCCCTGCCAGAGATCCATCGGACGACCGGTTTGCTCCATCACCCAGGCCCCGAGATTTTGATCTGGCACGAAGAGAATATTCCGATCCGGCGGCGCGGCGGCGACGATCTTCACCGCATTTCCGCTGGTGCAGATCACGTCCGCCAGAGCCTTCACCCCTGCGCTGCAATTAATGTAGGCGATGACGTAGTAATTCTTCCCGGCGTGCTCGGCCAAATACGCCGCAAGCTTCTCCGGCGGGCAGGAATCGGAGAGCGAACACCCCGCGTTCATGTCCGGAATGACAACCGTCTTCTGCGGGCTGAGAATCTTTGCTGTCTCGCCCATGAAATGAACCCCGCAAAACGCGATGACATCCGCGTCGGTCTCTGCTGCTTGGTAGCTGAGCCCGAGGGAATCGCCCACATAGTCGGCGAGTTCTTGGATATCGTCCGTCTGGTAGTTGTGAGCCAAAATCACGGCATTGCGCTCTCGCTGGAGCTCGCGAATCTCCTCCACCAGATCGATGGCCACGGTTGACATGGATCGACCATGGTCGAAGCCTTGCATTCGATCAAGCCTGCCTCCCCAAAAAAAATGCAGGCCGCCGCGACGAATGCCACGACGGCCTACTGTTCCCCCCAGAACGGAGATAACTTGTCGTGCATTCACCGGGAACGCAAACAAAACTTTCGATTCTTTTGTTACAGTTTCGTCACAAAAGGTTTCGATGCCATCGCGTCCTCCCGGCGTCCCGCCGACGGGATCTTCTCCGGACATTTCGCCACGGCAGATTCCGCGATTGTCATGCGGTGCTGGATCTGTTGCGCTGCCCCTGTCCGTCCGAGTCACCCTGCCAAAGCCAATGTCCCACCAACCCTCTTCGCGAATCACATGGATCACCGGGGAGTTCCTCGGCACATTTTTGATGGTGTTTTTTGGCTGCGGAAGCGTGGCCGCGGCGGTGACGACGGGCGCACAGGTCGGCGTCTTTCAAGTGGCGATCGTCTGGGGCATCGCGATTGCGACGGCGATCTACGTTTGCGGATCGCTCAGCGGCGCTCACCTGAACCCAGCCGTGACGCTTAGCATGAGCGTGTGGGGGGGATTTCCCAAATCCCGCGTCCTCCCCTACATTCTTGTCCAGCTCGCCGCCGCATTTTTCGCAGCCTGGGTCCTCTACCTCATTTTTGGCAGTGCGATTTCGCAATTCGAATCCCTCAACGGCATCGTGCGTGGCCAGCACGGCAGCGAGAGCTCGGCCATGATTTTTGGGGAATTTTTCCCGAATCCCGGAGGGCGCGCGCTGGGTGACCCCGAGCGGATGCGCATGCCGCACGGCGCGGCGATCTTCGCGGAGTTCATCGGCACCGCGATCCTGGTTCTCGTGATCCACGCCGTCGTGGATGAAAAGAATCGGACCCAGCCAGGAATCCTGACCGCCTTGACGATCGGGCTGACGGTGACAATTTTGATCTCCCTCCTCGCTCCTCTCACGATGGCCGGCTTCAATCCCGCCCGCGACCTCGGCCCGCGACTATTTTCTTCGCTCGCGGGATGGGGGAGTGTGCCGTTCACGACAAATGGGATCGGCTGGCTGACGGTTTACATTCTCGCGCCGATGGCGGGCGGCCTGCTCGGCGGCGGGATCTACACGCTTTTCCTCAAGCCGGCCTACGCGCAACACCGCTGAGTCTCCACCGGGAGAAAACCTCATCGACACCGGGGACGTCCCGTGCTTCGATCACGAAGTCCGTCGTCAGGGTAGATGAAATCGCGGTCATACTCTCATGAAGCACAAGAATAATCCCAAGCACGGTGGCTTCCGATGCCCAGTGCACCGGTCGGGATTCACTCTGATCGAGCTCCTGATTACCGCGTCCGTCATTGCCCTTCTCGCCGGACTCGTGATCGCGATGCTTCCCGCCGCGAAATTGGCAGCCCGCCGGACGGCGTCGGTCAACAATCTCCGCCAGCTCGGGCTCGGACTTCTCGGATTTGCCAACGACAACCAGCAGCGCTTGCCGGGGCGAGTCGTCAGCAATGACAAATGGCCCACGCTCCTCCTGCCTTATGTCGGCGACAATCCGAAGGTCTATGGCGAGCCGGATGATCTCAAATGCTTCCTCCGCACGGGAGCAGACCCGCTCACCGATGCCCGTAACAATACGAGCTACATTCTCAATGGATTCAATGATGCCGGGGCATTCACGAATGAAGACATCCAGGTCAGCCTTCTCAACTTGCAGAGGCCCAGCCAGACGATTCTCATGGCCTGCCAGTCGGGAACGGGAAATTTCTACATGGACTTCATCGAGGGCAATCAGAATACGGTCCTGAACCCGAGAGCCTATGGCGAAGGCTCGAACTATTTATTTGCCGATGGCTCGGCGCGATTTATTAGTGCCCGCGACTACGATGATCGCCTCTGGCTCGTCGACAAATCCAGCGCGATCCCACAAGGAACACCATGAACTTTCCATCCACCAAGCGCCGGGAATTCCTGAAACAAATCGCCGTCCTCGGCGCCGCAGCAATGTTCGGCCCACGCCTCGCTGCCGGGGAGGTGGAGATCCGGATCCCCCGGCGGAAATTTGGCCGTCACGACTTCACCGTTTCCTCGCTTTGCCTCGGCGGCCATACGCTCCGCTTGGCTAGTGATGACGAGGCCCAGCGGATCGTTGATCTGGCTCTGGAATACGGGTTGGACTTTTTCGACAACTCCTGGGACTACCACGACGGGAAGAGCGAGGAGTTGATGGGTCGGTGCATCCGGGGCAAACGCGACAAGGTTTTTCTGATGACCAAGGTCTGCACGCACGACACCGTTGGCCGCAAGGAGGCAATGGAAATGCTCGATCAGTCGCTCGCTCGCCTCGGCACCGATCACCTCGACCTCTGGCAGGTTCACGCCGTCTCAACAAAGGCACAGGTCGACCGGGCGTTCGCACCGGGCGGCGTCATGGAAGCGATGGACGAAGCGAGGAAAGCCGGCAAGGTCCGGTTTATCGGATTCACCGGACATACAGATCCGGACGTCCACCTCGCGATGCTCTCGCATGGATACCGATTCGATGCCTGCCAGTTGCCGATCTCGGCCATCGAAGCCAACTCGAACGCGTTCGTCCGCAGGGTGCTCCCGGAGTTGGTGAAACAAGGCATCGCACCACTCGGCATGAAATCGCTCGGCGGGAACGCCAAGCCCGTCCAGGACGGAATCATCACGGTGAAGGAGGGACTCACCTACTCGCTATCCCAACCCCTCACGACCCTCGTCAGCGGCATCAATAATGTTTCGCAGCTCAAGGAAAACTGCGCGATCACGGCAGCGTTCCGGCCGATGTCGTCGACCGAGCTTCTGGCCCTCGAGCAGCGTTGCCTCCCGGCGACGGAGTCGAACAATTATCAGCCCTATCGAAAATGGATGTCGTATCGCGATGGCGACTCCGTGCTCTGGGAGCAGTTCGTCTAGTGCTTCGATGACCGAACCCGGATTCGATCTCGCCGTGGCAGCGGCGTCGTTTGTTGCCGGGCTGCTCGGATCGTTAATCGGTCTCGGGGGTGGCATCATTATTACTCCGCTCTTGGTGATCGGCTTTGGAATCGACATCCGCTACGCGATGGGCGCGGCGTTGTGTTCGGTCATTGCCACGTCGAGCGGAGCGGCGGCTGCGTATTTGAGGGATGGCGTGTCGAATATGCGCATCGGACTTTTTCTCTGCATCGCCACGACGGTCGGCGCGGTCTGCGGCGCGATGGCTGCGACGCGACTCGATCCTTCAGCCCTGTCGGTCATCTTCGGAGTCGCGCTTCTTGTGACCGTTTTCCTGTCGCTTCGAGGAAAGAAAGAACGTCCTCTCGCCCCGGCAGAATCTGACCCTCTCGCCAAACGCCTGCGGTTAGATGGCAACTACCCGACTCCGGCGGGGTTGCAGGACTACGGGGTCGCGGGAGTGCTGCCTGGATTTGCCGTAATGTGGGTCGCCGGCGTTTTGTCCGGGCTGCTGGGAATCGGATCGGGGGCCTTCAAAGTGGTGGCGATGGATCAGGTGATGCGAATCCCGTTCAAGGTCACGACGGCCACAAGCAATTTCATGATCGGAGTGACCGCCGCCGCGAGCGTGGGGATCTATTTGAAAAAAGGATATCTCGATCCCGCGCTGGTCGCGCCGGTTTCGCTGGGGGTTCTCGTTGGGGCATTTTTTGGTGCCCGGCTTCTTGCCGTCGCGCCCGTCGCGCTTCTCCGCATCGTTTTTCTTTCGGCCGTCTTCCTGATCGCGATTCAAATGATTGCCCGCGGGTTCGGGGTTCCCATCGGATGAAAAATTTCCCGGCATTGCTCGCGCGGGTGATGGTAACCGGCACTCTGGTGGCAGCGGGGATCATTGCGGTCGGGCTGGTCTGGTTTCTCTGCGCCCATGCGGGCGAGTCCCCCGGCGACCATATTTTTTCCGGCGAGCCAAAGTATTTCACCGACCCGATCGGCATGGTCCAGCGGGCTTTAGAATGGAATGAGATCGGGCACCGACGCGGACTGATCATGATCGGCATTGTGCTCTTGCTCCTCGGGCCTCCCGTGCGTGTCGCACTGGCGGGCCTCGGCTACTTTCTGGAGAGGGATCGATTGTATGCCGCGATCAGCGGGCTTGTTTTCCTCGTGCTGGTCTTCAGCTTTTTTTGGTGAAAACCGGCTACTTCTCCGCGTTGGTTGCGCCACTGGAAATCCCGGTCTTTCGTGCCCTCTGGATCGCGACGATTGTCTCGAATGTCGGAACACTCATGCACGGAGTCGGCGCTGCCTGGCTGATGACCTCGATGACGACGTCCCCGTTTCTCGTCGGGCTCGTGCCGGCGGCGGTTTTTCTTCCGACATTTCTCGTGGGTTTGTGGGGCGGTGTGCTGGCCGATCTTTTTCCCCGGCGGAAAATTCTGATCATCACGCAGTCGGCCATGATGGTTGCGGCTTTGGCGCTCGGCCTTCTGACGCTCTCCGGGATGATGTCTCCGCTGGTCCTGCTTATGTTGACTCTTGCTATCGGCTTGGCTGCGTCAATCAACCTCCCGGCCTGGCAGTCCCAGATTCAGGACATCGTGCCCGCCACCCAAGTGACGGCTGCGGTTTCCCTCAACAGCATGAGCTTCAATACAGCCCGTGCCGTCGGGCCCGCGCTTGGCGGGCTGCTCGTGGCGCTCGCTGGACCCGCCGTTGTTTTTCTTCTCAATGCCCTATCATTTCTTGGAACGGTCTTCGTCCTTACGCAATGGAAACGCCCCGAGCCGGTGCGCGCAACGGCGAGTCACCTCACGGCCATGCACGCGGGGGCTCGCTACGTCGTCGCGTCCGCCGCGATCCGTGCCCCGCTCGTTCGCGTCGCTGTGCTTGGTTTCGGGGCCAGCGCGATCTGGGCCGTGCTGCCGCTTCTCTCGCGCGACACTTTGGGTCTCGGGCCGGGAGGGTATGGAAGTTTGCTGGCCGCTTTCGGTCTCGGATCCCTCGTGATTGCGAGTCTTGTTCCCGGGCTCCGACGCGTCCTTCATCCGGATTGGATTGTTGGCGGCGGAGTTCTTGTGCTGGCTATCGCGATTTTCCTGCTCGCGACGGTGCAGAGCTATCCGATTCTGCTCGGGGCACTCTTTGTCGGCGGCATCGCCTGGGTGGCCGCCATGGTGCAATTCAATGTCGCGGTGCAGACATCGGTCTCCCCCGAGTTCCGAGGTCGGGCGATGTCGTTTTACCTTGTTTCCTTCCAAGGCGGAATGGGCCTAGGCAGTGCATTTCACGGCTGGCTGGCGGGCCGGATCGGCATTCCAAACACCCTGATCTTTGCCAGCCTCGTCGTCCTTTCCGGGATCGCCCTCATCAAATCGCTCCCGCTCGCCGGATCCGATCACCTCGTCATGACCGACACGGACGGGCCGGGCGAAGGTTCGGGTGGAGGGACTTGAACCCTCGACATCAACCTTGGCAAGGTTCCTGTCCAAATAGGGACGGTTGCAAAAGAGTGAATCTCCGGCTCGTCATCTCTCCTTTCAGAGAGGGACGCAGCTTGGAGCGCCTCCATCAAAGCGTGCTGTGACTGGTGGGACGCGTTTGGATACTCGAATAAGCAAACTCTAAGATTCAAAATCGAATACCACATTAATTTAAAGAGATGGCATTAGTCAGCAGGTTCGCCTGGGATTCAAAGAGTTCTCGTATTTTTCCGCCTGGTTCAAAAAGCACCAGGGCCAATCCCCCAGAAATTGGCGTGCGGACCGGCATGTGAGGTGAAACTCAAAGCATTTCCCGCAACGTAACTTGCCTCCGGCATCTTGAAGTGGTATC
>JBMOHW010000034.1:0-21791 GCA_049317665.1 Terrimicrobiaceae bacterium
GCGCAAAGAGGATGAAAAACACCGTCCTTGATTCCTGGGCGCTCATGGCCTTCTTCAACGGCGAACCTGCGGCTCCACGCGTCCGGGATCGCTTTGACCAGGCTATGGAGTCCGGGGGGCTGCTGGCGCTGTGCGTCGTCAACTGGGGGGAAGTGGTTTACCACTTCGAGCGTGCCGGCGGCGCATCAGCCGCCGCATCGGTGATCCGAGATATTGACAACCTCCCGATCGAAGTTGTTTCGGTGAATCGTGACCTGACTCGACTCGCAGCCGGTTTCAAAGCGCGCGGAGGGATCTCCTACGCCGATGCCTTTTCCGCCGCTCTCGCCAAGGAACGAAATGCCGGACTCCTCACCGGAGACCCGGAACTCAAGGCGCTCGAAAAGGAAATAAAAATCCTCTGGCTGGGCAGATCGTTGTGAACCGCTTCAGGAGCCGTCAAGAAAAAGACAGCTGCTGAACCTCTTCACGGTAGAGGTTTCCACCTCATTTCCCCCCAAAATCCCATCTGGGGACGGGGAGATGCCTCCACTTCTTGGCCGGAGAATACCTCAGCGAGAGAGTAGTCCTGCGCAGGCGGTAGGGTCTTGCCAATCGCAATCGCGAGTTGTGCAGCCTGCCTGGGATCCAGTCGCTCGAATACCCGGTGGCGCAACAGGCGTCCGAGCCGCAAAAGTGCCTGATCGATCTCTGCAGTCCGGCAGTTGATCGTGCAAATGATCTGAAGCCGGAGAAAGTCGCCTAGCATCCCGTCAGAGAGATTCAAAATCGCGCTCACCTGCTCCCGGTTGTCGGAAGCCCGTGTCATCAGGGCGGCATCCGCGTCCTCCAATATCCGTCAGTGCGAAGCTCCCTCAAGCCCTTCGCCAATCGATCCTGAAGACTGATTTTTCGGCCAAGCTGTCGCTGCAAAAGAAACCGCGTATGAACGCGGCTTTGTCCTCGGAAGTCTGCTCGCCTACTGGGATCTTGGCTTCAGCGTGATGCGCTTGAGGCGGGCATCATCTTGGGGGCTCCAGGTCGTGATCTGGGGACCGGACTGGAAAGCGTTGTGGACGATGCGCCGGTCGTAGGAATTGAGGGGGTCTGTCTGGATCGGGCGGGCGGATATTGTGAACGCGGCGCCCGCCCGTAACCTTTCTGGTATTCTCGATGGCCTCCCTACCGGTTCTGAAGTTCTTCGCGGATTTTCTCGAAGCCCCAGATTCGGTATCGCTCGCAGAGTGCAGCAATGGCATCTAGGTCAGCGTCTTCGTTCAAGGATAGGACTTCAACGATGTCGGTCATCGACTTGAGGCCGCCGGCGTAGAGTTTCAAGACCACCAAGTGCGGCAGGGGGATGATTCGCAGGGGGCTGTCCTCCCCGAGGCGCAAGGTCGCCTCCTGCAAGGCATCTTGAATCACCGCAGGGAAGCGATCATAAAAACTGACAATCTGGATTTGTCCAAAGCTGCCTTCGATATCCAGCACTCCTCCAAGTGGGTCGTCGGCATCCGGCTCTCGCAACGCGACGGCGTAGCCGTTTTGTTTCAGAACTTCTGCAAGGTTCCGCAGTTGATCCAGAGAAAGTATTCCGCCCAGATCGAGATCGTTGGTGAGGCGGACGTAGTGGTGCCCTGCGAGAGCCGCCGCACCAATCACTACCAAGTCGTGCCCAAGGCTGTTGGCAAGCCTCGCAACAGCCTCCGCGTGGAAAACAAGTTCAGATTCCTGATCCACCTGCGTGATCTTTGGGTGCCGAGATGAAGCTCCGGAACCGCCGGTTCAGCGAAAGGGCTTCCTTGATGCGTTCTCCCACCGACATTCCGCGCAAGCGCTCGACTTCAGCAGCCCGCGAAACCTCCGCGCTGGAACTCCGGCGCTTTTTTGGAAACGGGGTGTCCGGAGTGGTATTCACTGGAAACCAATCTACCGCGCATGCTTCCGAATGCAAGCCAAGCACTTCGGCTGCTCTCTGCAAACGCAAACGCCTGAGGGTCCGGGCCTAGGACTGGCGGATCTTCAGCGTGATCCGCTTGACGCGGGCGTCGTCCTGCGGGCTCCATGTCGTGATCTGGGGGTCCGACTGAAACGCGTTATGGACGATGCGGCGGTCGTAGGAATTGAGGGGTTCGGTCTGGATCGGCCGACCAGTCGAGCGGACGGCCTGGGCGAGGTGCTGGACTTTTTCAATGAGCGCATCGTCGCGCATAGCCCGGTGGTGCTCGACATCGACGATGACCCGGCTCCCGGGCGGATTCTGAGAGGCGAGAACGCGATTCACGAGGTATTGGAGGTCATCCATCACTTCGTCCCGGCGACCGATGAGGCGCTCGGGTTCGTGGGTGAGGATCTGGAGGACTTTATTGCCGTCTTTTTCCTGCTCTTGAATCTCAACGACAAATCCGAGGTATCCGAGAATGGTATCGAGGACTTCGGTGGGCGTTTGGTTCATGGCGTGGTCCGGTTTTTTTTCTTTTTCTTGGTGGCCGCCGCTTCCCGTTTCGCCACGACGCTTTTCTTTTCCAGCGTCGGCAGCGGCGTGTTCCGCGTCAGGTAGAGTTGCACAATAGAAAAGATATTCTGAGTTGTCCAATACAGGGCGAGTCCGCTGGCGTAATTGTAGCAGAACACCAGAAAGATGATCGGCATGAAGTAGAAGATCCGCTGCTGCATGGCGTCGCCGCTCTTCGGCGTGATCGCCATCTGCCAGACCATCGTGCCGGCCATGATGATCGGGAGGAGGTTGATTGGGAATCCGAGGATGTGCCCAACCGTGTCGGGCTGCGAGAGATCGTGGATCCAGAAGAACGAGCTGTTTCGGAGTTCGATCGCCGTGCCGAGCATCGCGTAGAACCCAAAGAAAATCGGGATCTGGATGAGCATCGGGAAACATCCGCTGAAGGGATTGACGCCGTATTCTTTATACAGCTTCATGATCTCCTCGTTCATCTTCTGGGGATCGTCTTTGAGCTTCTCCCGCATCTCGGTCATTTTCGGCGAGAGCGCAGCCATCTTGCGCATCTCGTTCGTTGCCTTGTTCTGGATCGGCCAGAGGGCGGACTTGATGAGGAGCGTGAGAACAATGATGGCTGCCGCGTAGCTGCCGAGCACTCCGTGGAGGCTCACCATCGCCCAGAGGAGAAATTCGCTCACAAATCCGAACCACCCAAAATTCATCACGTGGTCTTGGTTGGGACCGAGCTTGCGGAGGCGGGCGAGTTCCTTCGGGCCGGCGTAGATCTCAAATGTGCGGCTGATCGTGCCGCCGGGCGGAACGGTGAATCCCGCCATTCCAAGTCCGGCTTGGATGCCATAGACAGGCGTGTTGTTCTGTTTCTTCGTATCGAACCGCCGGGACCAGACCGCCCGGCCTTTCAATTCCTTCGGGGTCACGACCGTGCAGAAGTATTGGCTCGTCACCGCCGCCCAATCGACATCGGGCTTGGTTTCCAGGTAGAGTGGGCGTTCGCCATGGATCGGGATTCCGATGATCGGGATCGAGCTCGCCGAGAACCAGTTCACATCGATCATCGTCACGCTTCCGCCATGCGACCAGTCGAAGCGCGTATACATTGGCAAGTCGGAGACATGGATCGGTGCGGCTCCGCCGGTTCCGATAAAAAAGTCGGGAAC
Organism: Terrimicrobiaceae bacterium; assembly: GCA_049317665.1. GTDB lineage: Bacteria > Verrucomicrobiota > Verrucomicrobiia > Chthoniobacterales > Terrimicrobiaceae > JBBRHN01. The sequence goes on from JBMOHW010000034.1 coordinate 3,616, forward strand.
GCTCAGCTCGGTCGCCCCGGGGTTCGTAAAGAAAACTTCGAGTGTGACCGTGTAGATTTTTTCTTTCTCCGAATCTTTCGGGAGCACAAATCGCTTGGCGATCTGGAGCCCATCGGCGGCAGTCTTGGTGAAGACCGCTTCGCCCTTCGTCGGGTCGGTGCGCATTTCGAATCCGCCGACCACCTCGCCGGCCTGGAAGCCAAGCGCGCCAATCGGCATTCCCCGATCGCGGTTCAGCGAAACGCGGGTTTCGTTCTCGCCTTTGTGAAGGCCGAGGAGGACTTCCTCGATCCCGCCCGAATCGTTGTTGAAGACAAACTCCACGCCACCTTGCGAAATGCTCTCGGCGCGGGCTGTCATTACGGGCAGGGCCGGGGTCGGCGTCGCCGTCGGGGCTGCGGCGACCGGGGTTGCGGATGGAGTGGCGGCGGGCGTCGCGGTTGCGTTTGAACCCGTTGCCGCTGGCTTGGCGGTCGGGTAGGTTTTCCCAACATACCATTGCCAGGCGAAGAGCCCGATGACAGAGAGAGTGACGGCGATCCAAGCTTTGCGATCCATTATTGGGAACATTTAAAAATTGTGGGGACCGGGTCGTATCCGCATCCGCCCCAAGGGTGGCAACGGGCGATTCGGCAGGCACCCAGATAAAGGCCCCGCCAGACGCCGTGAGATTTGATCGCGCCGGCCATGTAATTCGAGCAACTCGGCTCAAAGCGGCATCCGCAGCCAGGTCCACACAGGACTTGCAGTGCGGGAGACACGAGCCATTGGTAGGCCCGGATCAGAAAAAGGAGAATAAAAGTCATGGAAGAGGCGGCAAAATAGAAAGTCGGCGGGCAAGAAGCAACCATTCCCCGCGCAAATCTTCAAAACTCGCCCCGGCTGCCGATGACTTCGCGATGATGACAACCCAGTTGCCGGCTGGAATCTCCGCCAACCAATGTCGGACAAGTTCTCGAATGCGACGCCGCACCCGGTTCCGCACCACCGCGCCGCCGACGCGCCGGGAGGTGATGATTCCCACCCGCGCCGGGCCGGAATCAGAATCAAAAAAGCGGGCCACTCGGATAAGTCGACCCTGAACCGACTTTCCTCGCTCCCGGACCTTCGTAAACTCGGGGCCGGAGCGGAGCCGCGCCGACTTTCCGAACTTCAGACGCGGGCGATCAGGCTCCGGTGTGGCGGGCGTAATGGATCTCGACACCTTTCGGCAGGAGACGTTTGCGTCCCCGCTGGCGGCGGCGGCTCAAGGTTGCACGTCCGGCTTTCGTCGCCATTCGGGCGCGAAAACCAAATTGCCGCTTGCGCGTCCTCTTCGAAGGCTGGTAGGTGCGTTTCATAAAATCGGATCAGTGGGACGGAAGAGATTACCGGGCCGGGCCTCAGAGTCAATCGGATTTCCAAGAAAAGTTTCGGCGGCAGGTGGGCGGGACTTTACCCCCGAAAACGATACAGCAAAATGCAGAGGCTCACGCCAATCCCAAAAGTCATCCAAAAGTCGCTGACAAAATACGGATACCCCATGAGTGCGACACCCAGAATCATCGGCATCACCAGCCCCGTCCGCTTGCCGAAAACAAACGCCCCCATTCCAATCGCGCCGAAAAGAATCGCCGCAAAAAGGCTCCCCGGTGTCGGGAGCGAGGTGAGCAGGTTTTCCAATGTGAATGGTCACGGGAGGGCGAACCTCCCGTGACTTCTACGCCAGGTGGAACGGAAAATCCGTGTATCCCTCGGCGGTTGGCGCTGACCAAGTGGTGACGTCGGCGGGGGGATTAAGGTCCCAGTTATTGGCGAAGCGTTCGACGAGGTCGGGGTTGCTGAGGTAGGGGCGTCCGAAGGCGATGAGGTCCGCTTGCCCGCTCGCAATGGCCTCCTCGGCGGTGGCTTGGGTGTAGCCGCAATTTCCCATGAGTGGTCCGTGGAAGACCGCGCGGAAATCGGCGAGCGTCATCGGTGTTCCCTTTTCATGGAATCCGAAGGCCAGCCCGTCCATCACATGGAGATAGGCGAGTCCGTCGGAATTCAATTGCGTGGCGACATACGTGAACGTCTCGCGGGAGTCCGGCGAGCCCATGTCGTTGAACATACCGTTCGGGGAAAGGCGCACTCCCACTCGCGAGGCCGGCCAGACCGTGAGGATCGCATCCTTGACCTCCCGAAGAAACCGGAAGCGGTTCTCGACGCTTCCGCCGTAGCAATCGGTCCGCTGATTGGTCTTCGAATCGAGAAACTGATTAATGAGGTAACCATTGGCTGCATGAATCTCGACCCCGTCGAATCCCGCCGCCTTCGCCCGCTCAGCCGCCCGTCGGTAATCCTCGACGACCGCCGCGACTTCGGCGGTTTCGAGTGCGCGAGGGACTTCGTAAGGTTGCTTGCCGATGGGCGTGTGGATGGCATCGCCCTCAATTTTGATTGCGGACGCCGAGACCGCTGGCTGCCCGCCATGGAAACTACTATGCGAAGCGCGCCCGCAATGCCAGAGCTGTAAAAAAATCGGCGTCCCTCGCGCATGGAGAGCACCTGTGATTTTTTCCCAACCCTCGACCTGCACATCGTTGTATATGCCCGGAGAATCCACCCAGCCGATGCCCTGCTCGGAAATCGTCGTGGCCTCGGAGATGATCAATCCCGCCGAGGTACGTTGAGAATAATACTCGACCATCAGAGCATTCGGCACCCGTTCCTGCCCGGCCCGACCGCGCGTGAGCGGCGCCATCACGACGCGATTGCGCAGCGGTAGGCCGTGGAGGTCGAAGGGGGAAAGGAGTTTCGGAGACGCGGTGATGGCGGGTGGAGTTGACATGTTGGTGACAGGGTAAACTACCTTCGCGGATCTGACGCCTCGATTTTTCGGGTTATTTCGAGGGCGATATCGAGGGCGTCGGCCGCGGCGAGGCCGGTGACTTTGGGGCGGAGGCCGTTCCGCGCACATTCGAGGAAAGATTCGAGCTCGATGCGCAGGGGCTCGCCTTTTTCGACGGCGACGGGTTCGCGCACAATCCGGTGTCCGCTGAAATCCGTGACGATCTTCGAGTCTGTGGCGAGCCCGATGAGTTTGCCGATCCCGGAGCTGGCTTTCTCATCATCGCGGGCAAGGCGCAGGAGGTAGCCGCTCTGGTTTTTGTAGTCTAGCGAGAGGTAGGCGTCTTCTTGGAAGACCCGGATCTTGCGCACCCGTTCCTGGCTGATCCGGCTCGCCGTGAGGTTCGCCACGCAGCCGTTCTCGAAGCGGAATCGGACATTGGCGATATCCTCGCCCCGGCCGAGAACCGAGATCCCGACGGGGTCGATCGATGTGATTGGCGAGCGGACAAGGTGGAGGATGATCTCGATATCGTGAATCATCAAATCTAGGACGACTCCGATGTCGGTGCTGCGGTTCGGGTAGGGCGAGAGTCGGGTGACTTCGAGGAAGCGCGGATTGCGGAGTTGGGCTTCGAGGGCGTGGAGCACGGGATTGAAGCGCTCGATGTGGCCGACTTGGAGGACGCAGCCGTTTCGGGCGGCGATCTCGGAAAGCTCCCGCGCGCGGGCCGGGGTGTCGGCGATGGGCTTTTCAACAAGCAAGTGTTTGCCCCGCTCGAGCAGGAACTTTGCGATTTCGAAATGGGTGACCGTCGGTGTGCAGATCGTTGCCGCGTCAATGAGTGCCGCAAATTCTTCGAGCGAGTCCGTCGCGCGGGTCTGGAATTTCGTTGCGACCGATGCGGCGGTCGCGGGCTGGCTGTCGTGGACGGCGGCGAGCGCCGATCCTTCGAGCTCGCTGTAGATCCGGGCGTGGTTGATGCCCATGTGGCCGACGCCGACGACCCCGGTGCGGATTTTCGTCATATTCCGAAGAGAGAAATTGAGAGATCGACGGCGAGCGAGGAAACTTTTGCGCGATCCAGAAGAATCGTCTTGCCGGCCTCGACGCCAATCGCGCGAATGCCCGCAGCCGCAGCGGCTTCGAGGGTTTTGGTTCCAATCACGGGAACGTCGAATCGCATGTCCTGACCGGGTTTCGAGACTTTGACCATCGTGGCGTTTCCGCGTCCGAGAGCGCCTCCGCGCGCGATTGTTTCGTTCGTGCCCTCGAAGGCCTCGACCGCGAGGACGGTTCCATTTTTTACCACGACCGTCTGCCCGATATCCAAGCGGCTCGTCTCCTTCGCGATCCGGAATCCAAACTCAATGTCTGAGACCGCCCGGGGCTTGAGGCGTGGACCGGCAATGAGCCCGCTGCCGGCCACATGGTCGTCGAGAAACGTGGTGGCCGGGAGCAGCTCGACACCCACCGCAGCGAGCTCGGCAGCGACGGCTCCGAAAAGCGTCTCGGCATTTCGTTCTTTAAGTTTAGCCAGGATAACGAGGGCGCGGAAATCCGGGCGGAGATGGAAAAGATTCGAGGGCGCAATCTGGCCGGCCATGATCGCACGGGGTGCGCCGGACTTTTTTGCGGCATCGATGAGTTTGCCGAGTTGTCCGACTCGCATGGGAAAAACCTTGTCGGCGCTTGAGGCGAGATCGGGAGATGTCTCGCCTTCAAAAACGATCGCCGAAATCGTTTCGACGCCAGCCGCCCGCGCACCATCAATCACGAGGCGGGGGTAGTCGCCGCTTCCGGCGATGAGCAGGAGGGGATCAGGGGTTTCCAAAAGTCGAAATGGCTTGGTCCGCCGCCAGCGCCCCGTCGCTCACCCGGCAGGGATACGCCTTCGCCGTGTGGCCGGTGCGGTCTTTGTAGATGGGAAGAATTTTTGCAGCCAACGACTCGCCCGCCATGGCATCGACCAGGGCGACAATCGCTCCGCCGAACCCACCGCCCGTAAGCCGGGCGCCGTGACATCCGGGCAGGCCGGTGGCGATCTCCACCAGGGCATCGAGCTCGGGCGTGCTGTTCTCAAAATTCTCCATCGAACTCTTGTGCGATTCCGTCATCAGGCGTCCGAAGTCTGCGCCCTGGCCCTTCCTGAGATAGTCCAGCGCTTCAAAGACACGCTCGTTCTCACCGACGATATGGGCGGCCCGGCGTTTGACGATCTCAGGCAACTTCGCCGCCGCCAATTTTTTGCTGGTCACATCGCGGAGCGCGGGGACCCCCATGCGTTTGGCGGCTTCGAAGCATTGGTCTCGCCGTTCGTTATACTCGCCACCGGTCAAAGCGTGCTTCGCGCCCGAGTGGACAACAAGCAAAGCAAGGTTCGCGGGAAAAGGAATCAGCTCAACGGACTCGGCCCGACAATCGAGAAAAACCACATGATCCCGGCGGCCGAAGATCGAGGAAACCTGATCGAGCAATCCGCAGCTCACGCCGACAAACTCGTTCTCCGCGCGGCGACAGAGCTTCGCGAGATCCATCGCGGAAATCTCAAACGGATACAGCTTCGTCAAAAAAACGGCTGTCGCAACCTCGAGTGCCGCCGAGCTCGAGAGCCCGGCCCCGGGCGGCAGAGTCGACGTGAATGTTGCCTCGAATCCCCCGGCTTCAGCTCCCGCCTGCGCGAGCATTTCAGCGACTCCGAGCGGGTAATCTTCCCAGCTTCCGTGCGGCTTGAGCGGGCCGGATCGTTTCGCTGCCACGCAGCCTCCGATCCCCTCGCTGGTTAAAACAATCTTCGCATCGTCGCGACGACGACCGCTCGCCGTGACGCCGAGTTGGATCGCTGCTGAGAGGACGACTCCGTCATTGTAGTCTGTGTGATTCCCGAGCAGTTCAATGCGGCCGGGGGCGAAAGCCGTGGTATCCGTCATGTCCGCGAATCATCCCCTGTGTCTCCGGGCTTGCCAAGTGGCAATTCTGTGCGAGCGTAACAGCTAATTCTATTAAGGAGAAAATCTATGCCTTCCGAACCAAAATTTGCCGGACAGAAAATCGAAAGCAGCACCGAACACGCCAAGAAAGCCCTTGGCGCTGCCACTGAGGCGACGAAAGCCGTCGGAGACACGGTCAAACAGCAGGCCAAGACCGCGTTCGATACGAGCAAGGAGCATCTCACCGCCGCCGCCAAGGATCTCGGCGAGGCTGCCACGGCGACTTACTCTGACATTCGCGAGCAGGCCCTTGCCAAGACCGAAGAATACAAGGGCAAAGCCCAAGCCGTCATCGGTGACGCGTCCCAACGTGCCCGCACCTACCAAGATGAAGCCGAGGGCTACATTCGCCAGAATCCGCTCCAAGCCGTCGGAATTGCTGTCGGTGTCGGATTCCTCCTTGGGATCATCCTCCGCCGGTAATTTCCGTTGGAAACGAACGCCAGTGGACCCGTGGGAAGTGCCCAGGGCGCTCAACCCGCGTCCCGCGGGCTTGTTGCCGAGTTGCTGAGCTTGGTTGGGTCCTTCGGCCGCCACGTCCAGTCCCTTGGGGCCTTGGCTGGTGTGGAGGCACGCGAAGCCGGTGCCCTCTACCTCCGCCTGGCCATTATGCTCTTTGCCGCGGTCTTCTTCGCTGCCTTCGGGTATGTGCTCGTTCTTTTGTTCCTCGCGTTTTTGATTGCGACCATTTTTCACGTCGCGTGGATTTGGATTCTCCTCGGTTTTTCCATTCTCCATCTTCTCGGCGCTTTCCTCTGCGCGAGCCATGTGAAAAATCACTGGCACACCCCGGTCTTCTCCGCGACCGCCTCCGAAATCCGGCGCGATTTGGATTCCTTGAAAGTCAAGCCATGACCGCGAAGGAAAAACTCATTGCCGAGGTAGCCCTCAGCCGGAATGCCATTGTGCGGGATGTCGCGTCGGTTCGCGCGGAGGTCGATGTGACCGCCCGACTCCGGCAGTCGGTGAAATCCCGCCCGTTCGCCTGGCTCGGCAGTGCCGCCGCCCTCGGCTACATGCTTGCCGGACCGAAGAGACGAACGAAGGTCGTCGTCAAACCCGGTCGCGACAACAAGTCCCCCGCCAAGCCGGCAAAGCCCGAGATCCGCGAGCCATGGAATCTCGTCGGAACCGTCTTCGGCCTGATCAAACTCTTAGTCCCCCTCGTGCGCCCAGCTCTCTCGGCCTACGCCGCTCGACGCATCGGCGACTTTGCCGAGAAGCTTGGCAAGTAACTCGCTGCCCGAGACGAATCCCTCACCGTCCAACTTTCCATTGACCCTCTTTGGACTCGTCGGCATGGAGGACAACTTCGAACTTGCGCGAACCCAACGGTCCCTGAACGGCCAAGTCGAGCAAGCCCTGGCCGCGGACGAACCATAGCGAGCCGTTGGCTTTGTCGTAATCGAAGTCGCGCAGGGCTTCGAGGGCGATCCGGGTGCTGCTGGATTTCAAGGAACTCCATGTATCGGGAATTCTCGCGAGAAAGTCGTCGAGCTTGGAAATGGTCATTTTTCCGGCGCGACGGGTATGGAAGTCGCCTTTGACGCGTTCGATATTCTTTCCAAAGGCATCCATCTGAAGCCGGAAGTCGAGCGGCCCAGTCATGCGGAAATTTTGCGGGGAAATCACATCGGTCAGTTGGCGGAGGCTGACCCTCTCTCCGGCCAACCAACCGATCCATGGTGAGTTCGAGTCACAGAAAAAGCTGAAGCCGCCATTCACATAACCCCCATACGCTTTGCCGCCGAACTCGCCATTGATGCCCTTCGCGTCGAAGGTCGCCGAGACCCAGGCGTCGGTGGATTCATACTGCCGCCAGACGACCCGATTGATGAAGACTTTTCCGACGAGGTTCTTTTCACCTTTTTCGGGGGGGTAGGACAACCGGAGGTCACCCCCCTGGGTTGAGATCGCGAGTTGATAGCTCTCGAAGTCGTAGTCTTCCGCGGGAATCTCGAAGGCCGTCTCAATTTTCAGGGATGCCAGGTTATCGAGTTCGACATCGCTGGCCGTAGCGCGGAAGTTCAACGGCAAACCGTAGTTGGCCCGACCGGAACTCCCGACAACGAGGGCGCCCGCGCGGATATCCAGCCTGCCAATCGTCCATCCCGGAGAATCGCCGCCGCCATTGCCCGCAAAGCGCTTCTGCGTGTCCTCCATATACCAGAAGAGGTCTTCCCCGACGTAGATCGTCGGCTGGGTGATGACAACTTCGTCGAGCGTTTTGCGCAGGAGGCCTGCGAGATGAAATCCCACGGTCACTTTCCGAAGAGTCAGGACCTTGACGAATGGATCGTGGGGCGAGAGAACTTCCAAATCAGCAATCTCGACGGATTGCGGGAGGCTCCCGACGGCATCGGCTGTCTGGGAGAGCGGGAGGTCTTGGAAGGTGGTATTGAGAACAAATGTGATATCGGCGACTTCGGGACGCTGGTCATCCAGTCGAACGGCGACATTCGCGATATCGAGGCGCCCGACTCGCCATACATTTGCCGGCTTCGTGGTCGCCGCGTTCGGTGGACCCGAGAAGATCTTCATGAGTGCTTCGCCGACGACGAGGCGGCCGCCTTGGATTGCAACGGCATCGAGGGATTGCCTCGCAAGGAGCCCCGCGGGAGATGCGGTTGCCCGAACAACATCGAGCGTGAGAAACGGCACGGAAAATCCCGGGGCAAATGCCTCGGCATCCCAAATCGTCAGATCGAGCGGCTTCTCGGCGGCAGCCGGATCGCCGACATCCTTCCAGTCCAGGGAGAACTTCAACTGCACCAACGGGCTGTGTTCCCCGGTGCCTGCATAACGAACTTCCCCATAGTCGCAGACAATTCTCGCGACGGAGATGGACGGACCTCCCGACTTCTTTTTGTCGCCTGCGGGCAGAATGTTCCCGATACCCGGCGTCGCCGTGATAACCGGATAAATCAACCGCACTTCGCCGATCTGACCCCGCCAGATTTTCTCGAAGGAAAAGACGATGCTCCCGCGATCGAGGCGGAGGACTTCCTGCCGGGATTTCCGTTCGCGCAGGATGAACTTTTCGACAATGAGCTGGGAGGGTCCGTCGAATCGCACATGCCCGATCTCAACGATGGCGGCCGGGAGTGCGCGATGAACTGCCCAGAGCGTGAGTTGTTTGAGATTGTTGACGAGTAGCCATCCGGATCCCAAGGCACCGACAAGGAATAGAACAAACAGGACGCCGAGCGCACGCACCCGACGACGGCGACGTTTCGGTTTTTTTTCAGGCGATGGATCCAAGGCGGTCAAGGAAGACACCGAGTAGGAAGGCCAGGCCGACGGCGGCATTGGAGACGAAGAACGCCCGGTTGATCGATTCAACCGTGCCCCGTCGCGCTTCGAAATGCTCGTAGACCAAGGCGGCGAGGACGACTGCGAGTGCGACGAAATACGTGCCGCCCAGCCCGGCAGCGGCGCCGAAGGCCAGCAATCCGACAAACGACAGAGCGTGCAGGATCACGGCGAGCCGGAAGGAACCGGCGACGCCGAGCCGGACAACGAGGGACTTGAGCCCGTCACGAACATCGACCTCGTAGTCCTGGCTGGCATAAATGAGGTCGAAGCCGGTCACCCACAGAAGCACGGCTCCGGCAAGGACGAGCGGCGGCACCGCGATCGTCCCGGTGACAGCAATCCAAGCTCCGACCGGCGCAATCGCGAGGGCGAGTCCAAGGAACACCTGGGCGAAGTGAGTGAATCGTTTGGTCAGCGAGTAGAAAAAGATTACCCCGAGCGCAACCGGCGAGAGGAGGAGGCACAGTTCGTTCAACCACCAGGCACTGATGACAAAGCCGACGGACGAGAGAGCGCAAATTGCGACGGCTTGGCTTTTCCGGACCAACCGGTGGCGTCCGGCCGTTCGCGGGTTCCGTTGATCGAAATCCCAATCGACTACGCGGTTAAACGTCATCGCGGCCGTTCTCGCAAAGACCATGGCCGCCACAACACCCGCGAAGACTCTCCATGTCGGAAGCCCGTTTGCTGCCACAAACATCGCTGCCAGCGCAAAGGGAAGCGCGAATATGGTGTGCGAGAACCGGATGAACCGGAGGAAGTTGATGACAGGGGTCACTGGGGTTTTAGCGAATGCTTGACGAATGCGTAACAGACTACCGATCAGGGTGTTTCGCTTGACTGCGATCTCACGCGGGCCTTTCCGCTTGGAGATGAGGGTATCTCCATCACCGACTCGGCCGGTTTTTCTGCTTCGCTCTTCGGAAGGCTCGGCGTCAGGCTCGTCGTCTGCTTCACGTCTTTGTCCGTCACGGTGAATGCGAACGGCATGTCGACCGAGACATTCTTGACGCGATCCGTGATGGTCACATTCAATGTGTAAACCCCGAACGGGTCGGTGTCCTCGATTTTCAGTCCGGCCATATCCTTAAAAATTCCAATCCCCTTGGCTGGTGTCCCGTTGATCACCACTCCAGTCATGTCCTCGTAGACCGAGCCATCCGGACGCTGAAAGACGAAACGGTAGGTGATATCCGCCTTCCCTTCCGGCGTGAGGCCATCGGTCGAAAACATGATGGCCGGAAAGACAATCTCCCCGCGATGAAACGATGTCCGGGTCTTGATGACCGGCGTGTTCGGCTGCGAGGGTTGCGCCCATTCTCTCAGAAACCCCTGCGCGTCCTCGGCCAGTGCGACCCAGAGGAAGAGTCCGTTTTTTGCATACCGTCCCTGATCCGGCTCCATCCGCATCGCCTCATCGGCCTGCACCGCCGCGCAAAGGAAAAGCGCCAAAGAAAGGAGCGTAAGCCGTCTCATAAGTTCGAACTATTTCCTGATGCCCGTCGGGAGACAAGCAAAGACAGCCTGCTCGCGCGGCGAAGGCGGATTCGGAGAGGATTCATACTCCCTCGGCGTATTGCAACGCCATCGCCCTTGCCGTGGCGGCCACTCGTTCGCGGAGGTCGCGGGGTTCCAGGACTTGAGCGTGCCGGCCCCAACTGAAGATCCAGTTTTCAAGATCCGGGGCGATGCCCACCTCGAGGGTCAACTCGGCTCCACCCGATGGCAGGGGCTTGAGTTTTTGCGTCTTGTGCCAAACCCGCTCGGACGCCAGGCGCGCACCGATTTCGTCCAACCGGATCCTGATCCGCGAAGGCTTGCCGGTTTCGAATGCCGCGAAGCTATCCGCCATCATTTCCGCCACCGAGAAGTCCGCCGGGCGCTGAAACGTCTTTGCCAGACGCTTCGGGCGGCTGAGCCGGGTGAGGGCAAATGTGCGGAGCTTGCCTCGAACGAGATCCCGGGCGATGAGATACCACTGATTTCCAATGCAGCCCAAGTGATACGGCTCTACCCGTCGGCGCTCGGGAGCAGCCGCTTTGAGCTTCTGGTAATCAAACTCGATCACCCGGCTGTCGAGCACCGCACGGGAGATTTCCTCAAAGATCCGCATTTCCTGCACCGGCGCTCCCAGCGGACGAAACGAAATCGCCTGACCGAGTTCCTGCAAACTAAAGCTCCCCTCCTCGGGCATCGCCGAGGTCATTTTCTCAAACGCAGCCCGCAGAGGTTTCTCAAATGCTGTGCCCCGGTATTGCTCGAGTGCCTTCTGGGCGACCAGCAACGCGACGACTTCGCCATGCGTGATGTTTACGGTCGGAAAGGACGTTACCGGCTTCGTGTAGTGGAAACCATGCCGCTCGGAATCGTAATCGATCGGCAACAACATCTGGTCCCGCATAAAGTCGATGTCCCGCTGGATCGTCTTATACGAAACCTCGAATTCATCGGCGAGTTTCGAGCAGTTCGGAAAACGCCCGGCACTCAGGTGATCATGAATTCGGACCATTCGGGCGAGCGGTGGACGCGTGGCTTGGGAACGTTTCGCGCCGGATCGAGTGGATGGGACGACCGGACGCGTGACTCGGCTGGATTTTGAGCGTTGCATAGGACATATAATGTCCTATACCTCCATAACGTCAAGCGAATTTCTTAGACCCGCCCGCCACCCCGCTCACCACTTCATCATCGGAAGGGGATTCAAAGGCTGGTTCCAGAATTCCTTGCACGTAATCCGCATGAGATTCTGGTGAAATCCCAGGTTGGGGAATGCATCCTGAACTTCACGGACGACGCTTCTCGGCAAACCAAATCTCCGCAACCCCATCGAGGCATCGACCCAGTCCCCTTTCCGAAATATCTCTACGAGCGGAGAGACGGAGGAGGGAGCGGTGCGAAATCGGTGATGGAGGTCGATCATCGTTGTCACCTCGGGAATCCAAGCCTGGAGATTCTTCTCTTCCAGGTAGGACGTTGCCAACGCAATCGATGGAACCAAATAGTCGATGACGTCCCCCGGCCACATTCCGAGATCGTGAAAACACCCGGCTGTGATAAGCTTCGACTTGTCATCGCCCCCGCATGGGTGAAACGCAAAGCAGAAGTGAACCACGCGATAGACGTGGTTCTTGTATGCCTCAAACTGTTCGCCGATCACCACTTCCCGCGGCGAGAGGATTTCTTCCAGAAGGGGAAGGCATGGGCGGATGGTCACGGCTGGATTCATTCAGGCACTATGCGGGGGATTCGACGATTCTCAAGCTCTCTGTTTTGTGTTCCACGTGGAACATTGGCGCCTGGCCAAACCCGACGTTCCACGTGGAACAATCCCCCTTACTTGACCACAATATTGATCAACTTGCCCGGAACAACAATCACCTTCACGATGGTCAAATCCCTCGTGAACTCGAGAACCTTCGGACTGGCAAGGACGGCTGCTTCCAGCATTGCCTGATCGACATCCTTCGAAACCTTCACCTTATCCCGAACCTTCCCATTCACCTGAACAACGAGTTCCAACTCCTCGCTCGCGAGGACCGCCTCATCATGCGTCGGCCATGCCTGCTCAGAAGCCCGTCCCGGAAAACCCAATCGATCCCAGAGCTCTTCCGCCAAATGCGGCGCCATCGGGCTCAGAAGCACCAACAGAACCCGCACCGCGTCCGCCGGCCGGGGGACGGCGTTGACAAACTCGTTGGTGAAAACCATCAACTGCGAAATTGCCGTATTGAAGGCCAGCCCGACCATGTCTGCCGTGACCTTTTTCACCGTGGCATGGAGCAATCGATTCTGCGAAGTCGTCAATGGGATCTCTTGAAGATCCGGCGAAACCACCCACCGGCCTTCTTGATCCTCGCAAAGCCCGAGGCGCCACACCCGGGCTAGGAACCGATAGACACCCTCGACACCCTTGATGCTCCACGGCTTCATCTGTTCAAGGGGCCCCATGAACATCTCATACAAACGCAATGAGTCGGCCCCGTAGTCCGTGATCACGCTGTCGGGCGTTACCACATTCCCCCGGCTCTTGGACATTTTCTGTCCATCGGGTCCGAGAATAATGCCCTGATTGACGAGGCGTTGAAAAGGCTCGGGCGTCGCCACGTGGCCGAGATCAAACAGAACCTTGTGCCAGAATCTGGCGTAGAGAAGGTGCAAGACGGCGTGTTCCGTCCCACCGACATAAAGATCGACCCCGCCTGGTTTCCCGGCTGAACCCATCCAATACTCATCCGCCGAACGGCCGACGAACCGTCCGTCATTACCCGGGTCACAAAACCGCAGGTAATACCAGCACGACCCCGCCCACTGGGGCATGGTGTTCGTTTCCCGCTCTGCCTGATCAGAATAGCGAACCCAGTCGCGCGCCTTCGCCAGCGGCGGCTCGGGCGTTCCCGTGGGTTTAAAGTCCTCCATCTCCGGCTGCACCAGCGGAAGCTCGCCCTCCGAAATTGCGGAATGCCTGCCATCGGCCCACACAATCGGAAATGGCTCACCCCAATACCGCTGGCGGGAAAACAGCCAGTCCCGGAGCTTGTAATTGATGGACCCGACGCCGAGTTCCTTTTCCACCAACCACGCGGTGATCGCCTTCTTAGCCTCGCCTGTTGGCAATCCATCGAGGAAACCGGAATTCGTTGCGATTCCCTCCCCGGCAAACACCTCGTCGCTTTCCTCAGACCCGCCTAGAACAACCTTTCGGATCGGGAGCTCAAAGGTCTTCGCGAATTCAAAATCCCGCTCGTCGTGGCCGGGAACGGCCATGATCGCGCCGGTCCCGTAGCCCATGAGAACGTAGTCGGCGATCCAAATCGGGATCTTTTCCTCGTTCACGGGATTGATCGCGTAGGCACCCGTGAAGACTCCGGTCTTCGTTTTTGAGAGTTCTGTCCGCTCGAGATCCGACTTACCGGAGACCTGGGCTTGGTAAGCCGCTACGGCGGCGGATTGAGAACCGGATGTAATCGTCTCTACAATAGGATGTTCCGGAGAAACAACCATATAGGTCGCCCCGAAAAGCGTATCCGGCCGCGTCGTAAAGACTCGCAGCGTTCCGCCACCATTCTCGATCTCAAAGTTCACCTCAGCCCCCTCACTACGTCCTATCCAGTTCTTTTGGAGCAACTTAATAGAATCCGGCCAATCCAGTTCGTCCAAGCCGTCGAGCAATCGCTCGGCAAACGACGTGATCCGCAGCATCCACTGCCTCATCGGTCGGCGCTCCACGGGGAATCCTCCGACCTCACTCTTTCCATCGACGACCTCTTCATTCGCCAGAACCGTTCCAAGTTCCGCACACCAGTTGACGGGCACTTCCGCCACGTAGGCCAGCCGGACGGAATCTGGATCGGTTCCGGTAAAAGTCGTGATTGGCTCAGCCTTGTCCGTTGCCGGATTAAACCACGCATTGTAAAGCTGCAGAAAAATCCATTGCGTCCACCGGAAGTAACCCGGATCCGTCGTTCCGAACTCCCGCGACCAGTCGTAGCTAAACCCCAGTGCCTGGAGCTGAGACCGAAAGCGCTCAACATTTCGCGCCGTCGTCACCCGCGGATGCTGCCCAGTTTTAATGGCATACTGCTCGGCCGGCAACCCAAACGCGTCCCAACCCATCGGGTGAAGGACGTTGAACCCTCGCATCCGATGAAACCTCGCGAGAATATCGGTCGCCGTGTAACCCTCAACATGCCCGACGTGGAGACCGTCCCCGCTCGGGTAGGGAAACATATCGAGAATATAATACTTGGGCTTGGCCAGATCGAATCCCGGATCGCCCGGATTCTTCGCGCGAAAGGCCCCGGCATCCAGCCAGACCTTCTGCCATTTGGATTCAAATTCTGAGAACGGAAATTGCTTGCGCTGCGTGGACATCGTAGGACGGAGGACTATGCCTGAGTCCACACGTCCTGCCAACCCTTTGCTCGTCTCCACGCGAAACGCTCACAAGGTCGCTGAAATCCGCGCGATCCTCGGGTCGGATTTCGGCGTCTGCGATCTGTCGACGATCCCCGACATGCCGGTGGTCGAGGAGACAGGAACAACGTTCGAAGAAAATGCCGCGCTAAAAGCCGTCGCTGCGTCCCTCCATTTTGACGGATGGGTCATCGCGGACGACTCCGGCCTCGAAGTCGACGCCCTCGGCGGCGCTCCAGGTGTTTACTCGGCACGCTATGCCGGCGAGCCATCTTGCGACCTCGCCAATAACGACCTTCTCCTGAAGAACCTGGAATCCGTTCGCGGAAAGAGTCGCTCTGCCCGCTTTCGATGCGTCATCGTCCTTGCCCGCCACGGCCGAAAACTCGCGGCCTTCTCCGGCGCGGTCGAGGGCCAAATCATTCCAAAACCACGTGGCGCCTCGGGATTTGGCTACGACCCTCTCTTTGTTCCGGACGGCTATTGCGAGACATTTGCCGAGCTTGGCGATGAACAGAAAAATTCTCTCAGTCACCGCGCCAACGCTCTCGCCCAACTGAAAGCCTGGGGCGGATGGGATCGAGCTTGAGGATCGTAAACCATTTTCATTCAAAGCCCGGCAGAAAACATCCTCGAAAAAAACAGTTGACGTCTCGGGTCGACCTCGGCTAACTGGGGGGCTCAATGAAAACTATCCTGTCCCTAACCACAGTCGTTCTCTTGTCTGCGTCTTCATTGTTCGCAGGCGACGGAAAAACCTTTAAAGACAAAGTTGTTGTCGAACCACCGACCTGCCTCTTCCGTGCAAACGAATGGCAAGTCGATGCTTTCGCCGCAGGCTTGTTCAGCCAGTCCAACCGTCCAGGTTGGGGTGGTGGCCTTGGAGTCAACTACTTCTTCAACGAATACATCGGTCTCGGTGTTGAGCAGAGCGTTGTTGGCACCCGAGGCGAAACCTCCCGTTGGACAACCGCCGGTAACTTCATCCTTCGCTACCCAATCTGCTCGTTGAATCTCGCTCCCTACGCCCTCATCGGCGGCGGCACGACCTACGGCCAAAACCGCCGCGGTCACGGATTCGGTCATATCGGCGGCGGCTTGGAATATCGTGTGACAAGCAACATCGGTCTCTTCTCCGATGCCCGCTGGCTCTACTCGTCTGAGGAACCACGCAGCAGCGTCCTCGGTCGTGCTGGCGTTCGCTTCGCTTTCTAAGAAACCAAACCATCTCAACTCAAGGAGCCGGATTCTGAAAAGGATCCGGCTCTTTTTTGCCCTCGTCTCGCCCCGCACCCAGACTACATCGTTGATCCAACACCTGAACCAATCTTCGATCGCCTTGACCCAAATCAGCTTTTTATTCACACCCCTAATGATGAATAAAATAAAATGGATCTCTCCTTCATAATATTAAGGATGTGAACAACCCGAACAGGCTCTGTTCCTCATTGCCCACAGGCCTGTTCCACGGCATTTCGACCCTGTGAACAAATGACCAAGCGACAGGGGGTGATCAGGAACAACGTCCGGTTTTCAATTGGTTCTTGGCAGATCCCCACGGGAACTCACAAGTTATCCCCAAACAATCCCCAAAAATTCCCGCGCAGCTATTTCGTGAACTGAGCGACGATCACGCTGCAAAAATTGATGTCCTTGACGGTCGCCTGGCCCTTGATCGTTGACTGGGTTTTCCCACTGACTTGCTGGAGTCGGAGGACCTGGGGCTGGCCGGCATTCAGAGGGGCGGACGCCTCGTAGGAACGACGGCTGAATCGGCGCAACCCGGCTTCGACTCCCTCGCTCAGAGAAATCGCAATCGACAGGTCGCTCCCGCCGAGCAGGCCCGAGACGTCCGCCCGGGTATTCTTGAGACGAGTGCCAGATGCAAACCTTTGACCGACCGAAACCGGGAGGCTTTGCGCGAATAGAACGTATCCGCCTTTCAAATAGGATTCCCCGGTCATCGTGCGGTCGGAATTCGTAATTTCCGCCAGGCTGACCCCGGCGAGTGCGGCGTTGAGTTCCTCGGCCGTCTTAACTTCTGGAAATTGGATGATGGCCACGTCAAGCTGGCCAGCGAACACAGAAGCTGTCGAGAGGATGAAGAGAGCGAGGATTTTAATCATCCCCTCCGCTACCTGTGGGAGAAATAAAAAGCAATGCGATTTCCATGGACGACCGAAGACGGGGAGGAACGTGAAGCCCTCGCCTGGCCATGCCAGCACCCGCGAGCTATTCTCGCGTGCTTGCACGGGATGAGTGGAGCCGCCGAACAATTTGAACCGCTCACTGGTTGCAGCAAAGGCCTAACCATTTACTCGGCGGATTTGCGCGGCCAGGGGAACGACCGGAATCAGTCCCGCCGCGGGGCGCTCTTGGATGTTGCCGCGCAGCACCGCGATATCCGCGCATTTCTCGCCTCCATCCGCACCACCCACCCGGGACTTCCCGTGTTCCTCGCCGGAGAAAGCATGGGTGCCCTCCTCGCGGCCTCTTTCGCTGCCGCCCATCCGGAGAACGGATTGAATGGTCTCGTCCTTTCCGTTCCCGTGACGGCGATGCGTCGACCCGTCCCAAAAATCGCAAATCACCTCGTCCGATTTCTCGCCACGACATTTCCGAAACTCCGTTGCCGACCGTCTCTTTTCGTCAACGGCAAGACCCTCTCGCCGCCATTAACGCGGGATACGGCCTACCAGGATGCCATGAGATCGAAGCCCCACTACATCAGCGATTACACGTTTCGATTCCTGGCTGAGCTTGGCGAGCTGATCGCGTCGAGTCAGGAATATGCCGAGCGTCTCCACACCCCGTCGCTTACGCTAGCCGCAGGTCAGGATTGCTTTGTGACGGCCGAACAAATCCGAGCGTGGCACACCCGCATCCCGGCCAGCGACAAAACCCTCCGAGTTTATCCCGACGCCTACCACCTGCTTTGGCAGGATTGGGACCGCGACCAAGTGCTCCGCGACATCGGAGATTGGATCGAGGAGCGCTTGGCCTGAACGCTTAGCGAACTCCAGAGGCGCTGGGGAAGGAGATGAGCGTCGCGAGGAGCACGAAGGCCAACGCGAGGACCACGGCGACAACACCGACGATCAAGGCGGCCTGAGCGTAGGTTTTTTTGGACGGGTGTGCGGAGGAACCGA
>JBMOHW010000035.1:0-21681 GCA_049317665.1 Terrimicrobiaceae bacterium
GCATCCGGGCTTTCTCTGCGGGAGGGAAACCCGTAATCAGCCTTGAGCGGCTGCGGCCTCGTCGCGATCTTTCATCGCGGCTTTGCGGCTGAGTTTGACGCGTCCCTTGTCGTCAACCCCGATACACTTGACCCAAACCGAGTCGCCATTTTTCACGACGTCCTCGACTTTGTTGACCCGGAAGTCAGCGAGTTCCGAAATGTGAACGAGTCCATCCTTGCCGGGAAGGACTTCGACAAACGCGCCGAATTCTTTGATCGAAACAACTGTGCCTTGGTAGATCTCGCCGACGCCGATTTCTTTCGTCATGCCGAGGATGATTTCCTTGGCGCGCTTGAGGCTGTCGCCGTTGCTCGAATAGATGTGAACAGCGCCGTCGTCCTCGATATTGATCTCAGCGCCGGTCTCGGCCACGATGCCCTTGATCGTCTTGCCACCGGGCCCGATGATGAGGCCGATTTTTTCCGGATTGATGCGAATCGTCTCGATGCGAGGAGCGTAAGGGCTCATCTCGGTGCGGTGCCCGGAGAGAATTCCGTCCATGACCCCGAGGATCTTTGTGCGGGCCTCGGTCGCTTCGGCAACCGCTTCAGCCATGATTTCATGGGAAACGCCGGGAAGCTTGAGGTCGAGTTGAAATCCCGTGACGCCGACCGAGGTGCCACAGAGTTTGAAGTCCATGTCGCCAAAGTGATCCTCGCTGCCGATGATGTCGGCCAGCGTGGTGTAGCGCTTGAGGGCTTCGCCTTCGTATTCGGTCACGAGACCGACGGAGATTCCGGCAACTGGACGCTTGAGCGGAACACCCGCATCGAGCAGCGAGAGGACACCGGCGCAGACCGTCGCCATCGAGGTCGAGCCATTGGATTCCATCACCTCGCTTGAAACGCGAATCGCATACGGGAAGTCTTTTTCGTCCGGAACGACCGGCGCAATCGAGCGCTCGGCGAGCGCACCGTGGCCGATTTCGCGACGGTTCTGACCACCGAAACGTCCGGTCTCACCCACGCTGAAGGGCGGGAAGTTGTAATGGAGGATGAAGCGCTTGGATTCCACTCCTCCACCGTAAGCGTCGATGCTCTGGGCCTCGTCCGAGGGAGCCAGCGTGGTAATGCCGAGGGCCTGGGTCTCGCCGCGGGCGAAGAGGGCCGATCCGTGTGAACGGGGAAGAAGTCCAACCTCGCCGGAAAGTTGGCGGATGTCGTGAAGACCGCGACCGTCGCAGCGTTGCTTGCGGTCGAGAATGCTGACCCGGAAGGCCTTTTTCTGAAGGTAGTCGAAGGCCTGCGAAATATCGAACTTCGAGGCGGTCGGGAATTTTTCCAGAACGGCGACTTCGACTTCCTTCCGGAGGGCGCCGACCGCTTTGCCACGGGCGACTTTGCTCGGGGTGTAGAGGGCGGCTTCGATGCGGTCCCCCGCGACTTGGTAGGCGATCTCGAGAATCGAATCATCCACTTGGAAAAGATCGACGACGCGCTTGGTCTTTCCAACCTTGGCGGCGAGTTCTTTCTGAGCGGCGACAATGACGCGCACGTTCTCACGGGCGAAATCCAGCGCGGCGAGGAATTGATCCTCGGGAATCTCTTCGCCAGCACCTTCGATCATGATGACCTTATCGCCGTCGCCGACGTAGATCAAATCGAGGTCACTGTGTTCACGCTGATCATGAGTCGGGTTCGCCACAAAGGCTCCATTCACACGACCGACGCGGACGGCACCAATCGGCCCCGCAAACGGAATGTCGGAAACGGCCAACGCTGCCGATGCACCGTTGATCGAGAGGATGTCAGGGTCGTTCTGTCCATCGGCGCTCAGAAGAAGTGTGATGATCTGCGTGTCGTAGAGGTAGCCCTTCGGGAAGAGCGGCCTCAGCGGACGATCTGTCATCCGGCAGGTCAGAATTTCTTTTTCGGAGGGACGGCCCTCACGCTTGAAATAACCGCCAGGGAACTTGCCGACGGCTGCGGCTTTTTCCTTGTATTCCACGGTGAGCGGGAACCAGTCCTGCCCTTCCTTGATCGTGGTTGCCGATACGGCCGTGACGAGAACGATGGTGTCACCGGAACGAAGGGTCACGGCACCGTCTGCGAGTTTCGCGAGCTTGCCGGATTCGATGGTGAGAGAGGTTTGCCCGACTTGGGCAGTAACAGAGTGAGTCATGATAATGGGATATGAGTTTGGATTTGGCCTCGGAAATAGGTGAGGCCGGGAGATACGAAAAAGCCCCTGAGCGTCGTGCCGGGGCTTTTCGTGGTGGATTTTGCGCTACTTGCGCAATTCGAGCTTTTCGAGAACCTTTTGGTAGCGGTCCGATGCAGTCCGCTTGAGGTAATCGAGAAGTGTTCGCCGATTGGCGACCATCTTGAGCAATCCGCGGCGGGAGGAATGATCCTTCGCGTTGGCTTTGAGATGCTCGGTGAGTTCGGTAATGCGTTTCGTCAACAACGCGACCTGAACGTCTGCGCTGCCGGTGTCTTTTTCGTGAATTCGAATAGAATCCACATCAATTGCTGCCTTTGCCATTTTGTCTTGTTTTGTGTTTAAGAGCCAGAGAATGCCATGGCAGAAGTCCGGTGACAAGGGAAATCCTCTCACCCCTGCCTGACGCCGAAGAACTCGAAGCTGTCGACCAGGGCGAGCCAACTGGCTTCAATGATGTTGTCGGAAACGCCGACCGTTCCCCAGGTGGTGTGTCCGTCGGTCGAAACGACGAGAACGCGGGTGCGGGCGGCGGTTCCGCGGGATCCGTCAACGATCCGGACCTTGTAGTCCGCGAGGCGCAGGGAATCGATCCATGGGTAGAAGGGACGGAGCGCCTTTCGCAAGGCGGCGTCCAGCGCATTCACAGGGCCATCGCCCTCTTCGACCGTGTATTCGGAGGTTCCGTTCACGTCGATTTTTACGGTTGCCTCGCAGAGAGTGGACCCATCCCGCGCCGAACGGCGGAACGAGCAGTGGTACTCCTTGAGGGAGAAAAGCGGTTGGTGCCGACCGAGGGTGCGCAGGACGAGCAGTTGAAACGAGGCATCGGCCGCCTCGAACTCGTAGCCGAGTGCCTCACTCTCCTTGACCTTCCGCAGGATCTCGGCGACTTCCGGCGAGCCTTTTTGAAACTCCATGTTCAACTCGCGGGCCTTCCCGAGAATCGCGCTCTGCCCGGACATGTCGGAGACGAGAATATTCTGGGCATTTCCGACAAGCGTCGGATCCATGTGCTCGTAACTCCGCGCGAGCTTCTGCACGGCGTGGACATGCAACCCGCCTTTGTGGGTAAAAGCCGCATCGCCCACATATGGAGCGCGGAGATCCTGAGGAACGTTGGCGAGTTCATCGATAAAGCGGGAGACTTCACGCAGTCGCGAGAGGTCCGCCACGACAGGAATCCCGAGCTTGACCTGCACGGTCGGAATCACAGTTGTGAGATTGCAATTCCCGACGCGCTCACCGTAGCCATTTATGGTCCCCTGCACCTGACACGCCCCTTCGCTTACCGCGGCGAGGGCGTTGGCGACGCCGAGTCCGCAGTCGTTGTGGGTATGAATTCCGACAGGGGCACCCAGCGCGGCGATGACTTCGCGGGTGACCCGCGCGATGTCCGTTGGAAGAGTTCCCCCATTCGTATCGCATAGGACGACAAGGTCGGCCCCCGCATCCCGGGCGGCTCGCACGGTCTTGAGCGAGTAATCCGGATCGTCCTTATAACTGTCGAAAAAATGTTCGGCGTCGTAGAAGACCTCACGTCCATTCGATTTGAGAAATGCGACCGTATCGGAAATCATCGCGAGATTCTCGTCGGCCGAGACGCCGATGACCTCGGTGACATGGAGAAGCCAGGTTTTTCCGACGATTGTGACGACCGGGGTCTTGGCATCGAGCAACGTCTGCACCTGGGGATCAGTTGCGACCGGAACCCCTCCGCGGCGAGTGCTTCCGAAGGCCGTGATCTTCGCGTGTTTCCACGTCCGCTTCGCCGCCTCTTCAAAAAACGCCACATCACGGGGGTTCGAACCCGGCCAGCCGCCCTCGATGTAGTCCACCCCGAAATCGTCCAACTTCTCGGCCACGCGAATCTTGTCGAGCACCGAGAAAGAAATGCCCGTTCCCTGTGTGCCGTCGCGCAGGGTTGTGTCGTAGATGGTAACCGGTTTCATAAGAAAGGACGAAGAGCGTAGTCCCGAAGCCGCCCGGGATCAAGACCAACAGCGGGTCTAGCGAGACTCGCGGTCGAGAATCTCCGCGAGCCTTCGCGCGGCGGGAGCCGGGATGAACGGCGTGACGTCCCCCCCAAGGCGGGCAACTTCCTTCACGATGCGCGAGCTGAGATACGTGTAGTCCTCTTTCGGTGTGAGAAAAACCGTCTCGAGCCGGGCTTCGAGCTTGCGGTTCATCAGGGCCATTTGGAACTCGAACTCGAAATCCGAAACAGCCCGGAGCCCACGAATGACGGCAAAGACATCCTGCTTCCGGGCAAAGTCCACGAGTAATCCCTCGATGGGCATCACCTGAACCGGAAGTGTCGCGTCGATGCTCTCGCGCAACATGGTCATCCGATCCTCGAGCGTGAATAGCGGGTTCTTCGTTTCGCTCACGGCAACCGCCACGATCACCGATTCAAAGAGCTGAGTGGCCCGGATGATGACATCCATGTGGCCGAACGTGACCGGGTCAAAACTTCCCGGATAAATCGCGCAGCGTTGTTTCATGAGCCGAGCCTTAGCAGTGCGCCACGGGGCGGGCAAGTCCGATGGATGCGGGGCGGCGGTCGTGAGGAAAAAATGTTTGACAGGTCGTGGCAAATGCCATATCGGGTATGGCATGAAGATGACCATGCATATTGATGAGGGATTGCTCGACCGGATTGTTAAGGCCCACGGCTTCGCCAGCAAGACCGAGGCCGTGAATCACGCGCTCCATGAGATGGACCGGAAGACCCGGTTGAAAGAGTTTTTCAAGAAAGGCCTCGGCATCGCGCCGGAGGCACTCCGGGCGGGCGTCGATCCCGACTACGATCTCATGGCACTCCGCGCCGCCGAGCCTGCTGCAAAATATGGAAAGCGTCGCTCTCGTTGATAGCAACGTCTTCATCTCGCTTCTCCGGGCCCGGATCGATCCGGTCTCGTGGCTCGGGAAGCGTTTTGAAGATGTTTACACCTGCGGGATGGTGCGAATGGAGGTGCTCCGCGGTCAGAAGTCCGCTTCCCAGCGCGAGGTGCTGGAATCGTTTTTTGATGTGCTGTGCAATATCCCGACCGATAACTCCCTGTGGGAAGAAGCGACGGAACTCGCGTGGCAATTGGATCGCAAGGGCCGGGTCCTGCCGGCTCAGGACCTGATCATCGCCACGTGCGCGCGGCGGGCGGGGGTTCCTGTTCTCACAGCCGACGAGCATTTCCAGCAAGTGCCCGGCATTTCGGTGATTCCGTTTCTGGAAGACTGAAAACACTCACTCCCACTCGATCGTGGCCGGCGGCTTGCTGGAGACGTCGTAGCAGATCCGGTTCACACCCTTGACTTCATTGATCACCCGCGAGGCAATGCGGCCGAGCAGATCGTGGGGCAGGCGCACCCAATCCGCGGTCATTCCGTCGTGGCTCTCCACGATACGAAGGGCGATGGTGTAATCGTAGGTCCTTTCGTCACCCATCACTCCGACAGAGCGCACAGGAAGAAGGACGGCGAAGGATTGCCAGACTTTGTAATACCAGCCCGAGGCTTTCATTTCTTCGATAACGATGGAATCAGCGTCGCGGACGATGCGGAGACGTTCCGGCGTGATCGCCCCGAGAATGCGAACCGCCAGGCCCGGGCCGGGAAACGGCTGACGCTGGACAATTTCCTTCGAGAGGCCCAGCTCGGCGCCGACACGGCGGACTTCGTCTTTGAAGAGTTGGCGAAGTGGCTCGACGAGTTCGAACTTCATACGCTCCGGGAGTCCGCCGACGTTGTGATGGCTTTTGATCAACGCCGCAGGATTCCCGGAGATCGAGACGCTCTCGATGACGTCGGGATAGAGCGTGCCTTGGGCGAGGAAGCGGTAGCTGCCGGGCGATTTCTTCTTGAGGTCGCGGGCGGCGGCTTCGAAAACCTTGATGAATTCGTTGCCGATGATTTTTCGCTTCCGCTCGGGGTCGGTGACGCCTTTGAGCCTGCCGAGGAAGCGGGCGGCGGCATCGACTTTCTGCATGCGGATCCGAAACTCGCCCGCGAAGAGCTTTTGCACCGCATCGGCTTCACCGGCGCGGAGGAGGCCGTTATCGACAAAAATGCAGGTGAGCTGATCACCGATCGCGCGGTGGATGAGCGCGGCGGCAACCGAGGAATCGACACCACCACTGAGCCCGAGGATCACACGCCCGTCACCGACTTGCTCGCGAATCTCACGGCACGTCCGATCAATAAAGGATTCCATCGTCCAAGCGGACCGGCATCCACAGATGCGGTGGACAAAGTTCGCAATGATCTCGCTGCCCCGCGGGGTATGGACGACTTCGGGATGGAATTGGAGGCCGAAAATCCGGCGCTTGAGGTCGCCGATGACAGCGTGCGGGGAATTCTCGGTGCGGCCGAGGGCTTGGAATCCCCGCGGGAGCTTGGTGATTTTGTCGCCGTGGCTATTCCAGACGTCCAGCGAAGAGGGCAGCCCCTGAAAGAGATCGCAGCGGGCGTCGCCGTGGAGTTTTCCCGAGCCGTATTCCCGGTGGGTGGAGCGCTCGACCTTGCCGCCGAGCCCGTGGGCAATGAGCTGCATCCCGTAGCAGATGCCGAGGATCGGCACACCGAGATCGTAAATCCCGACATCGACTTGCGGTGCCTTCGCCGCATAAACGCTGGCCGGCCCGCCGGAGAGAATGATTCCCGACGGCTTCAGCTTCGCGATCGCGCGGGCCTTTGTGCGAAAGGGAATGATCTCCGAGAAGACATTGCACTCGCGAACCCTCCGGGCAATCACCTGAGTGTATTGTGAACCGAAATCAAGAATGAGGATCTTCTCCCCGTGGGGTTGGCTGGCAGTCATCAGGAGTTAAATGCGTTGAAGGTTCCGCCGATTTGTCAGCGGTAGTCCGGCCCGAACGAGTCGGAGGTCGGGTCATTCGGCACGATGCGACCCTGACCCTGGAGCCCTTGCTGCAATTGACGCCCGACGCCGGCGCCGTCTTGCTCAGAGACCGCACATGCACCCAACGAAAAAAGAACGAGCACCAAAGAAAAAAAGATCACGCTTTTCATCCGGGGGAGCATAATGAGTCGCTGGCAAATGGCAAACATCATTCCACCGGATGCGCTCCTTGGCTTCTATCGCGATGGACTCTTCCCAATGGCGGGGCCGGAGGGGATTCGTTTGTTTTCCCCGGACCCGCGAGGAATCATTCCGATCGACGGATTCAAAGTCCCGCATGGCATGAAGAAATCGCTCAAAGATGAACGCTGGAAGGTCACCATCGACACGGCTTTCGAGAACGTCATGCTCGGCTGCGCGGATCGGGACGAAACATGGATCGATGAAACGATTTTCCTCAGCTACTCGCTTCTCCACCGGCAGGGCCACGCGCATTCGGTCGAAGTCTGGCGGGATGGAGAACTAGCGGGCGGACTTTATGGCGTTTCGATCGGGGCTGCGTTTTTTGGCGAATCGATGTTCCACCGTGTCACCGGGGCTTCGAAGATCGCACTTTTCTGGCTCGTCGAGATCCTCCGGAGTCAGGGATTCAAACTCCTTGACACACAGTGGATTACACCGCACTTGGCGGGTTTTGGAGCCATTGAGGTGCCGCGGTCGGATTACCTGAAGATGCTAGCTGAGAGCATCACCCGGGAAGCAACATTTAAGGCGGAGTCCTGTGACTTTTCAGGGCTGGGGCTTCTCGAAGATTTACACGGCTAGCGGGCCTCGGATAGTTTCCCGATTATGCGTTTCTCCCTCGGCATCGACTATGGAACAAACTCCGTCCGCGCTCTGATCGTGCGCAACTCCGACGGTCACGAGCTCGGCGCCTGCATCGCTCCATATGCGTCGGGAAAGGAGGGAATCCTGCTCGACCCGAAGGATCATCATTTGGCGAGGCAGCATCCTGGAGACTATCTTGCCGGTCTCGAAGCCAGTGTCCGCGGGGCTCTCAAGCAAGCCGGAAAATCGAAGGGATTTCGCGCCGAGGATGTCGTAGCGATCGGGGTGGATACGACGGGATCGAGTCCGATTCCGGTCGATGCAAAGAACAATGCGCTCGGAATGCATCGCACGTGGAAAAGCAACCTCCATGCCCAATGCTGGCTCTGGAAAGACCACACGAGTTGGAAAGAGGCTGCACGCATCACCGAACTCGCCGCGAAGCATCGACCGGAGTTCATCGCCAAATGCGGAAACACCTATTCCTCCGAGTGGTTCTGGAGCAAAATCTGGCGATGCCTGAAAGTGGATCCCGAGGTTTTTTCGGCCGCCTTTTCCTGGGTCGAGCTTTGCGATTGGATTCCGTCGGTTCTCGCCGGCGTCACGGATCCGCGGGCGATCCGCCGCGGAATCTGCGCGGCCGGGCACAAGGCACTCTACTGCGACGAGTGGGGCGGGTTGCCGGACAAGAAGTTTCTCGCGAAGCTCGATCCGCGTCTGGCGAGCCTCCGGGATCGGCTCTACGACAAGGCCCACGACGCCACGGTCCCCGCCGGCCAACTCAGCCCAGAATGGGCCAAGCGCCTCGGGCTCCGTGCGGGAATCCCCATTGCGATCGGTGAGATGGACGTTCATTACGGTGCCATCGGAAGTGGAATCGCCGAAGGCACACTCGTGAAGGTCATCGGCACCTCGACATGCGATTGCGCGGTTGTCCCCGCGACGAAAAAAGTGGCTGATATTCCGGGGATCTGCGGAATCGTTCGCGGAGCGATCCTCCCGGGATTTTACGGCATCGAGGCGGGGCAGTCGGCGGTCGGGGATATCTTCAAATGGTGGATCGAGTCGGTCTGCCAGGGCGACGCGGGACTTTATGCCAAGCTCGAGAAGGAAGCGGCTCGCCAGAAGCCTGGTGCAGCCGGGTTACTGGCCCTCGACTGGAACAACGGCAACCGAACAATCCTCGTGGACCCGATGCTCACCGGACTCCTAGTAGGTTCGACCCTCCACACGACCCGGGCGGAAATTTACCGCACCCTGATCGAGGCAACCGCTTTCGGAGCACGAGCGATCATTGAGCGCATCGAGGAATACGGTGTGCCGGTCAAACGAATCGTCTGTGCGGGTGGGATTGCCGAAAAGAGCCCCATGCTCATGCAAATCTACGCAGATGTCACCGGAAGAACCATGCTCGTCGCAGGCTCCAGCCAGGCCTGCGCACTCGGGGCGGCTATCGCCGGTGCTGTCCTCGCGGGGGACCATCGTGACTTTGCTTCAGCTCAGCGCAGGATGACCTCGGTGAAAGATATCGAATACCGCCCGATCCCGCAGCAACGCAAAACATACGACCTCATCTACCGTATCTATCGAGACCTTCACGACGCATTTGGCGGCGTCAATAAATCCGCCGACCTCTCTGGCGTTATGAAGCAACTTTTGAAAATCAAGGAATCCGCAAAATGAAATCACCCACCATCTGGTTCGTCACGGGAAGCCAACATCTTTACGGCCCCGAAACACTTCGCCAAGTCGCGGCCAACTCGGAAGCAATCACTGCCTCGCTGGCCAAAACCTTGCCGCTCCCCGTCCTCTTCAAACCCGTCCTCACCACACCGGAAGCCATCCACAACCTTCTGCAGGAATCGAATTCCGACCCGTCCTGCGCGGGCCTGATCCTGTGGATGCACACATTCTCGCCCTCGAAGATGTGGATTCGCGGGCTCTCCGCATTGCGCAAACCATTCCTCCATCTCCACACGCAGTTCAATCGCGACCTCCCGTGGGATGCGATCGACATGGATTTCATGAATCTCAACCAATCCGCCCACGGAGATCGCGAGGCCGGGTTCATTCACACACGGATGCGGCTCTCGAGAAAAGTCGTCGTCGGACATTGGCAGGATCCCGAGGTGATCGAGCGGATCTCAGCTTGGATGCGGGCCGCGCGGGCCTGGCATGACTGGCAGGGAGCGAAGTTTGTCCGCTTCGGCGACAACATGCGCCAGGTCGCGGTGACAGAAGGCGACAAGGTTTCCGCGGAAATGCGGTTCGGATTCTCCGTCAACGGTCACGGCATTGGCGATCTGGTCGAGTCTGTCGAAGCTGCGACGGACTCGGAGGTGAACAGCCTCTGCGACGAGTATTCCGCGAGTTATGAGGTTGCTCCGGAGCTCCGGAAAAACGGGGACCGCCACGAGTCTTTACGGGATGCCGCCCGGATCGAAATCGGGCTGAGAAACTTTTTGGTCGCCGGGAATTTCAAGGGATTCACAACGACTTTTGAGGACTTACACGGACTTTGCCAACTGCCCGGGATCGCCGTTCAGCGTTTGATGGCAGCGGGGTATGGGTTCGGTGCGGAAGGGGATTGGAAGACATCCGCCCTGCTCCGTGCGATGAAGTCGATGGCGTCGGATCTTGGCGGCAAGACATCCTTCATGGAGGACTACACCTACCATCTCGAACCCGGCAATCACCTCGTTCTAGGCTCCCACATGCTTGAGGTTTGCCCCTCCATCGCGACTACAAAGCCGGCGTGTGAGATCCACCCGCTCGGCATCGGCGGCAAAGCCGACCCGGTGAGGCTAGTCTTCGACGCTCCGGCGGGTCCGGCACTGAATGCCACTCTCGTGGACCTCGGAAACCGATTCCGTCTGCTCGTCAACGAAGTCGATGCCATTTTGCCGCCACACCCGCTGCCAAACCTCCCTGTCGCGAGAGCGGTCTGGAAATGCCGACCGGACTTCAAGACCGCCTGTGCCGCTTGGATCCATGCGGGTGGAGCGCACCATACCGGATTCAGCTATACGGTCACCAGCGAACACCTCGAGGACTTTGCAGCAATGGCTGGCATCGAGTTTCTCAACATCGGGAGCGAGACGGTTCTCTCAGACTTCAAGAAAGAACTTCGGTTTAACGAAGTCTATCACCAACTCGCAGGGGGAATCATTTCGTGAGCCGATTCGACGGGATTCGCGAAGAATGTTGTGCGGCAAATTCCTCGCTGCCTGCGAGCGGCCTCGTGGACCTCACGTTTGGCAACGTCAGCATCCTCGACCGCGACGCCGGAGTCTTCGCCATCAAGCCCAGTGGCGTGGCCTACGATCGGCTCGCGCCGACCGATATGGTCATCCTCGACCTCGACGGGCGCTTGGTGGAGGGAGATCTCCGGCCATCATCGGACGCGCCGACCCACCGGAAACTTTTCACGGCGTTTCCTGAAATCCGAGCGGTTGTCCACACCCACTCGCGTCACGCCGTGGCTTTCGCCCAAGCCGGAAGGGAACTTCCGCTCCTCGGAACCACCCACGCCGACTACTTCCACGGGAATGTTCCAGTTACCCGCGCCCTGACCGACGACGAAATCCGCGGCGACTACGAATGGAACACTGGCGAGGTGATTGTTGAAACATTCGCCGCCCTCGATCCCCTCGCCATTCCTGCCGTGCTCGTGCGAAATCACGGCCCGTTTGCGTGGGGACTATCCGGCGAAAAAGCCGTCGAGACCGCTCTCGCCTTGGAGATCGTCGCCGAAATGGCCCTCCATGCGCTCGCCCTGAACCCGACCGCACAGCCTCCATCCAGCACGTTGATCGATAAACACTTTTTCAGGAAACACGGAGCCGAGGCTTATTACGGCCAAGCGAAAGAAGCGTAGGTCAGAGCATCGCCGCCCAGCGGGTAAAAACCATGTCGGCTGTTTCGCGGAGGCCCGGCAAAAATTCGCGGGCCTGAGCGCAAAGACGGTCCGGATCAGCCCCGGACGCCGCAAGGTCGTCGCGGGAATCGATCACCATTTCCTCAAAAATCTCGGGCGTCATCTCCAAATGGAATTGCAGTCCGTAGAGCCCGCGGCCGTAGCGAAAAAGCTGGTTCTGCGTCATCGCCGATGAGCCAAGGCGCATCCCGGCAGGAGGGAGATCAAAGGTATCCCCGTGCCAGTGAGTCGTGACGAAGTCGGTAGGTAGGTCGCACCAGATCGGATCATATCGGGCAATCGGGTCGAGGGTAACCGGAAAAAATCCAATCTCCCGACGCTCGCTCCGACGCACCGGAGCCCCCAGCGCGGACGCCATGAGTTGCGCCCCAAGGCAGAGGCCAAGAACGGGTTTTTCCGCATGGGTGGCCTCACGGATCAAATCGCACTCACGAAGCAAATAAGGGAATGCTTCGATCTCATAGGCGCTTTGGGCACCGCCGCCCACCGCGAGTCCATCGAATCCCTCAAGGTTCGCGGGAAGATCCTCGCCCAAATACGGATGCCTGATTTCCAGTGCCACATGGCGCGATTCCAAGGCCGCGGCCAAGAGCCCGGGCTTGTCGGTATCACCATGCTGAATAAAAAGAACCCTCTTCACGAGCTTTACCCAATCAGCAATCCCTGTGCCAGCATTGCGGCCTCAAAAGAAAAACGAGCGAATGCGGGATTTCCGAATTGCCAGACCCGGGGTTCTCACGGAATGTAAACCGCTTGTCCGCCGTCGGCACGATGCCGAAAGGTGTGGATGACGACCTTTTTTTATCGATTCATGAGTGTGACCAAACGAAAGCCGACCGTCGAGCCACGGGATTTTGCCAAGGCCGCCATTAATGCCAGCCTACCGCCGGAGGATAAAGTTCGGTTTCTCAAAGAGATGTTCCGTATCCGCCGATTCGAGCAAACAGCCTTGAAGTATTATCAGAGCGGCACAATGGGTGGCTTCCTCCACCTCTACATCGGCCAGGAGGCCGTCGCCGTCGGAACAGTCTCTCTCATGGGACCCAACGATCACGTGATCACCGCCTATCGTGATCACGGCCACGCCCTGGCCGTTGGAATGTCGATGCGCGAGTGCATGGCGGAGTTGTTCGGCAAAGCGACCGGATGCTCGAAAGGAAAAGGCGGGTCGATGCACTTTTTCGCGCCGGACAAAAACTACTGGGGCGGGCATGGCATCGTGGCCGGACAAACCCCGCTTGGCCTCGGTCTCGCTTACGCGCTGAAATACAAGGATCTCAAAGGATGCTGCCTTTGCTTCATGGGCGATGGCGCTGTCAATCAGGGCGTTTATCACGAATCCCTCAACTTGGCTGCGCTTTGGAAACTTCCGGTCATCTATGTGATCGAGAATAATCAGTATTCGATGGGAACAAGCATGGAGCGGTCCTCGGCAATAAAGAACTGCCTTGCCGGGCGGGCGGAAGGTTACGGGATTGCTTGGGATGTCGCCAACGGCGAGGATTTTTATGAAGTTCGGGCCAAGACGTCGGAGGCGATCCGCCGAGCGCACGAGGAATCCCTCCCAACCGTGCTCGAAGTCGATACCTACCGCTACTACGGCCACTCGGTTGCCGACGCCAATGCCAAAAAGTATCGGAGTGCCGACGAGATCGAACGCTACAAGAAGCACCACGATCCGATCCGTCTCTGGCGCAAACGCCTGATCGACGAGGGCCTTCTCACCGAAGAATCCGCTGACGCCCTCGATGCCACCGCGAAACAAGAAGCGACCGACGCTGCGAACTTCGCCATCGAAAGTGCCAATCCCGAACCGGACTCGATCTTTGACGATGTTTACTGGGAAGTGGACAACCAGACAGACGCCGGAAAATCCGGACGTCACTTTTTTGGAGATTAGCCGTAGGATGAAGATCAACCCTGCCTTCCTCATTCTTCCACCCGCACTTCGACCTTTCTAGTCATGCCACTCATCACCTACCGCAAAGCCATCAACGAAGCCCTCGCCGAGGAGATCCTCCGCGACGAAAACGTGGTCATCATTGGCGAGGAAGTTGCCCAGTATAACGGCGCCTACAAGGTCACCGAAGGGCTGTGGGAACGTTTCGGAGACAAGCGCGTCGTCGATGCGCCCATTAGCGAAGCAGGATTCATTGGGATGGGAATCGGCGCTTCAATGCTCGGTATTCGCCCCGTGATGGAGTTGATGTTTTGGAGCTTTGCCTACGTCGCGTGGGACCAGATCATCAACAATGCTGGGCAGTGCCGATATATGAGCGGCGGCCTCCTGAATTGCCCGATCGTGATTCGTGGACCGGCCAATGGCGGAACGAATGTCGGAGCGACCCACTCGCACACGCCGGAGAACTTTATCGCCAACACACCGGGTCTCAAGGTTGTGAGTCCGGCGACCGCCTACGATGCCAAAGGCCTTATGAAAGCAGCCATCCGCGACAACGATCCGGTCTGCGTCATGGAGAATACCGTTCTTTACGGCGAGACGTGGGAAGTTCCCGAAGAAGAATACATCATCCCGCTTGGCGTCGCGGACATCAAACGTGAGGGCACCGACATTTCCCTCATCGCCCATGGCCGCGCCGTGCTCACCGCTCTCAAGGCCGCGGAAATCCTGAAGGCCGAGCATGGAATCGAAGCCGAGGTATTGGATCTTCGCTCCATCCGCCCACTCGATGAAGAGGCGATATTGAAGTCGGTTTCGAAGACTCACCGCGCCGTCCTCGTGGACGAAAACAAGCCGTTCTGCGGTGTTTCGGCGCAGATTGCCGCGACGATCCAGGAAAGAATTTTTGACGAACTCGACGCTCCCGTTCAACGCGTCTGTTCGCTCGATGCCCCGGCGATTTACTCCCCGGCCCTCGAACCACTCCAACTGCCAACGCCTGAACGCGTTGTCAAAAAAGCCCTCGATATTTGCTAAGCAACATCCAACGATAATCCATCCTATGCCTGATATCACCATGCCCAAACTGAGCGACACGATGCTCGAAGGCACCCTCGTCAAATGGCTCAAAAAGGTCGGAGATAAAATCGAGGTCGGAGACGTCATCGCGGAAGTCGAGACCGACAAGGCGACGATGGAGATGGAATCCTTCGACGAGGGCACAATTACCGAGATCACGATCCCGGAGGGCGGCGTGGTGAAAGTGGGGGAGAAGATCGCTATTCTCGATGGAGGATCCGCCCCGGCAAAAAGCAAACCCAAAGCCACGGCCCCAGCCGCCACCGCTCCGGCGGCATCTGCTGCCGCAGCCCCGAAGCCACGCAATGCCGTGCCAACCCCGTCGGGAGCGCGTCCCAAGTCTTCGCCGCTCGCACGGAAAATCGCGGCGGAACGTGGCATCGATCTCGCCACTGTCGCAGGCTCGGGACCGGGCGGTCGCATTGTCGCCGCGGACGTCCCGGAAACCTCTGCAGCCGCCACCAAGCCAACAACCAGCGCTGCTCCACGCATCGCGGTCCCCGAATCCGCTTCTGACAAACGCACCCCGCTCTCAGGAATGCGCCGCACGATCGCCGAGCGCCTGCTCGCCAGCAAAACACAGATCCCCCATTTTTACCTCTCCCTCGAGATCGACGCCGCCCCGCTCACCCGCCTGCGCAAGGATATCAACGCCGCAGCGGAAGCCTCGGGAACACCAAAGGTCACGTTCAACGACTTTGTCCTGCTGGCCACAGCCCGCGCCGCAGCGGCTCATCCAGCCGTCAACTCCGCTTTCGCAGGCGATGCGATTATCGAGTATCCTTCCGTCAATCTCTCGGTTGCGATCGCCGTCGATGATGGCCTGATCACGCCCGTCATCCGCGATGCCCAAACGCTCACCCTGCGCGAGATCAGCGCGGCGGTGAAGGATCTTGCCGTCCGCGCCCGGGGCAAAAAACTCAAACCCGAGGAATACCAAGGCGGGACCATCACGGTCTCGAACCTCGGGGCCTACGGGATCGAGAGCTTCTACGCGATTATCAATCCTCCCCAAGCAGCCATTCTCGCCGTCGGGGCCATCGTGAAAAAGCCGGTCGTCAACGCCCAGGACCAAGTCGTCGTCGGCCAGCGCATGACGCTCGCGCTCAGCGGAGACCATCGGGTCGTCGATGGGGCGGCCGGGGCAGAATTCCTCGCCACGCTCCGGAAGAGCCTCGAGACCCCCGCGACGCTTCTTTTCTAGGACTGGCCGATCCAGTCGAATCGCACCGGCTTCTCAACATCCGGATGCAGGCTGTGATGGACCGGACAGGCCAGTGCCGCAGCCTCCAGAAGCTTGCGCTGAGGATGGCCGGCAGGCAGCGGAATCCGGAAGACAACGTCAATGCGGACGATCCGCCGCGGAGTGTCGCTGGACATGACTTTGTCCACCCCGACGGTCATGCCCTGAAGATCGACACCATGGCGCTCCGCTGCGATGCCCATGATCGTCGCCATGCAAAGCCCGAGCGAAGTCGCCGCAAGGTCGGTCGGGGAAAATGCCTCGCCTTTCCCATGATTGTCCACCGGAGCGTCAGTAAGAATTTTTGTGCCGGACGGCCCGTGAACCGCCTCGCATCGCAACCCGCCCAAGTAAGTGATCTCAGAATGAACCATCCGCAAATCCAAGCAGAGTCTGCCGGCATTCGCAATCCCGGCTGAAGCGATAGGGTTTGACGCGCCCCCGGCATTTTTGTCTGCTCGCCCTTTCAACAGTCCGTCGACCGCCCATCGTCGAACTTAATTTATCGGGCAAAAAGTAATCCAATCTGAATCACCATGGCTAAAGTCACACTCACGAACGTTTTCAAAATCTACCCCGGGGACAAAGGCAAGGACGTAACGGCTGTCCGCAACTTCAATATCGACATCGTCGACCGCGAGTTTGTCGTCTTCGTCGGCCCATCCGGCTGCGGAAAATCCACGACCCTTCGAATGATCGCCGGCCTCGAGGAGATCTCGAGCGGCGATGTCTTCATCGGCGAGCGCCGGGTCAATGATGTTCCGCCCAAAGACCGGGATATCGCCATGGTCTTCCAGAACTACGCCCTGTATCCGCATATGAGCGTCTTCGAGAACATGGCGTTCGGGCTCAAGCTCCGCAAATTTCCCAAGGCCGAAATCCAGAAACGCGTGAACGATGCCGCCGCCATTCTTGGACTCGAGCAACTCCTCGACCGAAAGCCCAAAGCCCTCTCGGGCGGCCAGCGCCAGCGGGTTGCCGTCGGACGCGCTATTGTCCGCCAGCCGAAGGTTTTTCTCTTCGACGAGCCGCTCTCGAATCTCGATGCAAAAATGCGCGTTCAGATGCGCATGGAGATCATCAAGCTCCACCAACGCCTCCAGGCGACCATGATCTACGTCACCCACGATCAGGTAGAGGCCATGACGATGGGCACACGGATTGTCGTGATGGATGCCGTGCTCAATCCGGAAACCGGACTCAAGGAGGGCGTGATCCAGCAGATCGACGCCCCGCTCAAACTCTACAACGAACCCGTCAACCTCTTCGTCGCCGGCTTCCTCGGTAGTCCGCCCATGAACTTCATCAAAGGCACGATTCGCAAGGACGGAGGGCAAATCGTTTTCAAGGAATCCCACGGCGGAGCCGTCGATCTCAAGCTCGGAAGCCGACCATCCGCCGAGGCTTACGTCGGGAAAGACGTTACACTCGGGGTCCGTCCGGAGGACTGCGACCTCGTTCCTGCGGGGAAGGCACCGTCAGAAAACTCCTTCCAAGCCGTCGTCGATATCGTCGAACCGATGGGAGCAGAAACGTATTTCTATCTCCAAACTGGCGCCCATACGGTGATCAGCCGAAGCCATGCCGCCGTGGATCAACGCGAGGCAGGCCACCGCCTTCGATTCGAAATGAACCCGGCGCGAATCCATCTTTTCGACCAGACGACCGGGCTCCGGATTCATTGAGTATTGAAAATTCCGTGAACGTTCCCGTGCGGACCCGTCTCGAGTTCGAACGCGAGGAGTCCATCCAAATGGCTCCCTGGGCGGTCCCTCCGACGGGTTCGGTCGGTCGCCGTTTTCCCGAGCCGTCCCACGCCTATCGCGCAGAGATTCAGCGAGACCGCGCTCGGATCATCCACTGCGCGGCTTTTCGTCGTTTGGACGGAAAGACCCAGGTCTTCCTGAACGGAACCGGCGACCACTACCGGACCCGGCTTACCCACACCATGGAGGTTGCTTCGGTCACACGGAGCATGGCCCGTGCGCTGCGGCTCAATGAGGACCTTGCCGAGGCAATCTCCCTCGCTCACGACCTCGGTCATCCGCCCTGTGGACACACCGGAGAGGAGGAACTCAACCGCCTCCTCCGGTCCGATGGGGGCTTCGACCACAATGTGCAAAGTCTCCGCATCGTCGAGGAACTCGAGGAAAAATATCCCGCCTTCCCGGGTCTCAACCTCACGTGGGATGTGCGCGAGGGGATCCAAAAACACGCCGATGGCTACACCCATCCGCTCACGGGTGAACGCTACACGTCCCCATCGCTCGAAGCTCAAGTCGCCGACTTGGGCGATGAGATCGCCTATTCGAGCCACGATCTCGACGACGGATTGGATGCCGGGTTGCTCACCATCGAGACCCTCGCGACCGTTCCGCTATGGGCGCGCGCCGAAGAGAAAGCTCGGGCAGAATTTCCGAAAATCGATCCTTCGCGCTATCGCGGATTTGTCATCCGGTGTCTGGTCAATCTTCTCGTCGATGACCTCATTACCCACACGGCCTCCAATATCAAAAAATCGGGTGTTGAGTCGCTCGACGATGTCCGACGCCACAGTCGGCGCCTCGCGGCGTTCCAACCGTCGACCCGCAGGGAACTCTCCGCCCTCCGCCGCTTCCTCTTCGCCAACCTTTATAACCATCCCGACGTTGCTGGTGCCAACCGTCAGGCCGCCAAACTCATCTCGGAAGTTTTTGATTTTCTCGTCCGCCACCCGGCCAAACTCGGACGGAAAGCCACCTCCCGGATCCGAAAAAACGGCCTCGAACGCAGCGTTGGCGATTACATTTCCGGAATGACGGACCGCTACCTCGCCCGCCAGCACAGCGAGTTCATCTCAACGCTTCCTTAACGCGCAAACGCGGGAATCATCTGCGCCGCGACTTGGGCGTTGGACCCGGCACGGGTGAAGGCTTTGTCTGCGGCTTGGCGCTCGGCTTGGGCGTCGGGCTCGGGCTGGCCTTCGGCGCGGGTTTTGGCTGGGGCTTTTTCACCGCATCGAGGTTCGATTTTTTCAACACCGGAATCTCTTTGAGAGCTTCGATCCGGACCTTGGCAAGCCCGCGGTCATAAGTTCCCAGCTTCTTGGCTGCCACCACGCTCAGGTCAATGATCCGGCCTTTGACGTAGGGGCCGCGGTTGTTGATTCGGACGATGATCGTGTTCTTGGTTTTCAGGTCGGTGACACGGACCATGGTGTGGAACGGAAGTTTTTTGTGGGCCGCCGTGATGTCGTCAGCGCGGTATCGTTCGCCGTTGGCTGTGAGCCGCCCGATCCAGCACCCGCCATACCAGGAGGCGATTCCTTCTTGAACAAATGTGGGCGTAGACTCGTAAATGGGACCCTTCGGCTTGTCGGGTGTTACGATAATGCCCGGCGTGGTGCATCCGGAGAAGAAGGCCAGGGCTATCCCGGCCGGGATCCATCGGGTCGTTCGGTTCATCGTCTAGCGTTCGAAGGGTGCCAGGCGGCCGCAGAGTTCCCGGGGCACGTGGGCGTGTATCACGGCTTCGTCGCCCTCGTAGTGGATGTCAAGAACGTGGCCGACCCGGTGGATTTCCGCGAGCAACGCCGACTCGCCAATGGGCACGCGGAACTCGCCGCGAAGCCGCCATGCAGCCAGCCGGGCTTCGAGCTCCTGAATCAAAGTCTCCATCCCCTCGCCCGTCCGCACCGAGACTCCGACGCTCCCGGGGTAGCGAATGAGTTGATTGGCGACGATCTCGCGATCGGGAACCATGTCGATCTTGTTGAAAACCAAAATCGTTTGCTTCCCCGAGGCATCGAGCTCTACCAGCGCCGAGTCCACGGCGGCCATCTGCTCGTGCCATTGGGGGTGGCTGAGGTCAATGATGTGGATCAGCAAGTCGGCAAGTTGAACCTCTTCGAGCGTCGCCTTGAACGACTCGATCACGGTGTGCGGCAGCTTGCGGATAAATCCGACCGTGTCGGTGAGGAGGATTTTTTGCTTGTTGGGTAACTGGACCTGACGGGTCGTCGGGTCGAGCGTCGCAAAGAGCTTGTCCACCGCCAGAACGCCCGCACCGGTCAGGCGGTTCAAAAGCGAGGACTTCCCGGCATTCGTATATCCGACGAGCGAGGCGACCGGCCAGTTTCGGCGTAGCCTGCCCTCGCGTTGGACGCCCCGGTTTTTCCGAACTTCCTTGAGGTCGCGCTCCAAGCGGGCGATCCGTTCCTGCACACGTCGCCGGTCGACTTCGAGCTGGGTCTCGCCCGGCCCCCGCGTGCCGATGCCGCCGCTTTGGCGGGAAAGGTGCGTCCACATCCGGGTGAGGCGCGGCAGGAGATACTGAAGCTGGGCCAGCTCAATCTGAAGGCGGCCCTCCCGCGTCCGCGCTCGCTGCGCGAAAATATCGAGGATGAGTTGAGTGCGGTCGATCACCTTCCGGGATGTGAGTTGCTCGAGATTTCGACCCTGCGCGGGCGAAAGCTCGTCATCGAAGATCAACGAAGTCACTTCCTTCTCCGCACAGTGGAGCGCGACCTCCTCGGCTTTTCCCTTGCCGATGTAATAGGGGGCCGTGGGCTTGTCGAGCCGCTGGACGACGGTATCAACGACATTCGCCCCGGCCGTGAATGCCAATTGTCGAAGCTCATCGAGCGAGTCCTCGACGTCCCATCGGCTCACACCATCGTGCTCGAGCCCGACAAGAATCGTTTTTTCACTGCCTCCGGACCCGGAAGTCATCATGGGGATGGCGGGGCGAGAATCGTCGTAGCGGCTTCGATGGGGTCGGGCGTCGCAGTCAAATTGATAGACGAAAAATTAAATTGATTGCGACACCAGGTCAATTGCCTTTTGGCATACCTACACGTCGCCGAGATGATCGCCGACCGACACTCATCCCACGACGACTCGCCGCAGAGGAAGGCCTGGATCTGGGCAAATCCGATTGCGCGGCACGCCGCCGGGCCGATATCCGTCGATTCCCTGACCTCTTCAATCGCTCCGCCGCGCAACATGGCATCAACATTCTCCTCAATTCGACGACGCAACTCGTCGCGATCCCGGACCAACACGAGTCCGGAAAATTCGCCCCGGGCTGATCCCCACGTCTCGCGAGACTGTGCCAGCGGACGCCCAGAAGAAAGGACGATTTCCAGTGCCCGCCTCACTCGAACGGGATTCCGGCAGTCGATCAAGCCAGGCGCATCGGCGTCCGCCTCCCCGAGCTGCGCGAGGGCTGTCGCAAGGTCCATTTCCGAAATCCGCGCCCGAAGCTCGGGATCCACCGGAGGCAGATCGGCTAGACCATGCGTTAACGCTTTCAGGTAAAGACCGGTGCCACCCACAAGAATCGGAACGACTCCATGAGCCACCACCTCGGAAATCTTCGCGCGAGCCATCGCGGCATAACGCGCGGCATCGCACGACTCGGTGGAGGAGACCACCCCGATGAGGTGATGCGGAACACGACTTTGAAGGCCGGCCGTCGGCTGCGATGTCAGAATCGGCAGGCAGGCGTAAATCTGAAACGCATCGGCTCCAAGAATCTCGCCACCCACCCGCTCGGCGAGCTCGACGGCAAACGACGACTTTCCCACCCCCGTTGGCCCCGTCACGATGATCGGACGGGGCCCGGGAGCAGATGTTGAGTTATTGTTCAGGCTG
>JBMOHW010000036.1:0-21557 GCA_049317665.1 Terrimicrobiaceae bacterium
TTCGCCGGGTCGCACGATCACGATGTCCCCAAGCGCGAGGTCTTCGATCGGAACCATCTCCGAGTCGGTTCCGCGTTTGCGCAGGGCCTTCTCCGGCCGAAGCGTCAGCAACGACTCGATTGCCCGCTGGGTGCGCTCGAGGGCATGGCGTTGGAGCACATTCGAGAAACTGAAGAGAAAAAGGAGGAGCGCGCCCTCGAAGGGGGCGCCGACCGCCGCCGCACCCAGGGCCGCGAGCACCATCAGGACATCGATATCGAGGGTCTTTTCACGCAGGGACGCAATGGCCGAGCGGACGCCATATTGACCGCAAAAAATATAGGCACCGGCATAGAGCCAATTCGTGATCCCACCTTTTCCCGTGAGGTGATCGGTCACCGATGAAGCGATAAGGAAAAGCAGGCCAAGAAGACAGGAGACCTCCTCATTTAGGTCGCCCGATCGCAGCCTTTGCCAGAGCGTGGGATTACTCCCACTGGCGGGTCGTTTCAGGGCCTCGACTTTAGCGCCGGCGGCGCGAACTCCCTTCATGACCGAGGCTTCGTCGGCCACGCCCGAATCGAAGGTAAGGCAGAGCACGCGCCCGATGTAGGTTGCGGTTGCCCGACGAACGCCGGGAACTTTCTCGATTCGACGCTCCAACTTGGCCGCCGCCGCCTCGCAGGCCTGGCCATCGAGCCGCAGCGCGAAGCGCTGCAAGCCGACGGTTACCGGTTTGATGTGCTCGAGAGCGATCCGGCGGATGTCCTCCTCGGAAAGCTGGGTGGGGTCGAAGGCAATTTCGACGCGTTCCCCGTCGTGTTTCGGGCGAATATCAACAATGCCCTCATGATCCGAAATGAGATGATTCTTCGCCAGATCTGAGGATTTTTGAGGCATCGGTCTCCGTCAACGATTCGCCAGGACGGATTTTTCGTAAGCCTTCACCGCATCGATCCATGCGGTCCCGACGGGTGTTCCCTGCCGCGCGCAATACTCATCCCAGACGGCCCCGAGTGGAAGAGTGCGACTTTCCTCCATCAGCGCGAGGCGGGTTGTAAAGTCCCCAGCGAGCTCCGCTTCGCGCAGTTTCTCGGAGGGTTCCAGCAAGGCGGACAACAGGCACTTGATCGCATTTCGCGTGCCGATGACCCAGGCTGCGACGCGGTTGATGCTGGCATCGAAAAAGTCCAATCCGATATGCGTGCGGGAAAGGAAGTCTCCGCGAACGAGTTCTTCCATCATGGCGCGTGTCGGATCGTCGAAGAGAACAACATGGTCGCTGTCCCAGCGCACGCCGCGGCTCACGTGGAGGAGAAGCTCCGGAACGAATTGAAGGATCGACGAGACCTTGTCGGCCAAATTTTCCGTCGGATGAAAATGTCCGGCATCGAGGCAGTAGAGGAGTTGGTTTTTGACCGCGTAGGAAAGGTAGAACTCGTGGGAGCCAACGACATAACTCTCGGATCCAATTCCGAAAAGCTTGCTCTCGACCGCATCGCGATTCAGGGCGCGGTCGACCGGGGCGGCGAAGATCTCGTCGAGAGATTGTTCGAGGCGTGCACGCGGGGACTTGCGGTCGAAGGGCATATCCTTCGAACCATCGGGAATCCAGAAGTTGGTGACGGCGGGGGAGCCCAGTTGGCGGGCCGCTTCCGCGGCGATGGTCCGGCAGGCAATGCCATGCTCGATCCAAAATCTCCGAACTCCGGCGTCGGGGTGCGAGAGGGTGAGTCCGGCGTCGGCCAAGGGATGGGAGAAGTAACTTGGGTTGAAATCCATGCCCATCCCGCGTTGTTTGCACCAGTCGATCCAGCCTTGAAATTCCGTGACGGCGTATTCGTTTCGCTCGATCTTCCGGCCGCCGAGATCGGCGTAACAGGCGTGCAAGTTCAGGCGGTGTTTTCCCGGAATGAGCGAGAGGGCTTGATCGAGATCCTGCTGAAGCTGGGGAATGGTTCGCGCTTTTCCCGGATAGTTTCCTGTCGCCTGAATTCCGCCGCCGGAGAGGCCCGCGTCGGCCTTTTCGAATCCGCCCACATCGTCGCCCTGCCAGCAGTGCAGGGAGATGGGAACGGAGGCGAGTCTGTGGAGAGCGTTTTCCGTATCGACGCCAAGAGCCGCGTATTGTTCACGGGCGAGGGAATAGGTTTCGTTCATGGGAATGGGATTAGCCAAACTAATGGTGAGTGCGGCGGAGAAATTGGCAATAGCTATCTTTGGAGTCGTCTGGCAGAGGATGTCAAAGCTTGGTCAAGACGCCATCGGCGCCGATTTCCCAGCGGCCGGGTGAGGTGATCGCGATACGCACGGTCTTTCGGTCATTGATGCGGTAACCCCGGATCCGAAGAAACTCGGGGGTCGTTTGTGCGGTCATCTCGGCATCGGTCAACTCGACGAGTTCAAAGCCGTTGTTCTCGGACGCCCGGAGACCACGAACGTGGACGGTGGCCCCGGGCACGGCAGAAATCGTCAGCGAGGCCCCGCCAGAAATGTGGACATCTTCGAGATGAACATCTCCATGGACGATGAGCGTCGATGGGCCGGAAATCTCGCCGCCCCGGACACGTTCCCGGATATCGCTGAGCGTGACGGCAAAGGTCGGCCGGAGAATAACCCGGGGTCCGGTGACGAAAGGAACGCCGCGAATTTCCTGCATCGGTCCCTCCTTCACGACCAT
The DNA here is from genome assembly GCA_049317665.1 of Terrimicrobiaceae bacterium. Taxonomy (GTDB): domain Bacteria; phylum Verrucomicrobiota; class Verrucomicrobiia; order Chthoniobacterales; family Terrimicrobiaceae; genus JBBRHN01. The sequence continues at coordinate 2,660 of JBMOHW010000036.1, forward strand.
ACCTGCCGTTTCGAGCTTCATCCGGCCTGCCAGATAGAAATCGCTTTCCGCGCTGGAGGCACTCTCCGGCGGACCATTCTTCGCGACTTTTTCCGCTGCATCGGCGAGATTGTTTTTGCAGGCACTGAAGCACCAGGCGCGATGAAAGATCGTCACGCCGACCTTCTCTCCGGAAGTGAAGAGTTTTGGCAAATCCTGCATCATCGTTTCGAGGCGGGCGGGTTTCTTAAAAGTCGTTCGCGTGGCATCGGAGAATTTCGGATTCACAAATTCTGCGATGATTCCCTGCGATGACTCGAGCACCCGAAGGTAGGGAGTAAGTCGGATCACAAGAACGTTGATGTTTCCGGGAAAGAGCGAGAACCCGCGTTCGTTGGGCACATCGCCCTCCGGACTCACCGTGGCCCGCAGGAGCGGGTCGAGTTGGTTGTATTCGACGTTTAATGTGAGGCTGGGCGAGTCCGTCCTGACGAGGCGGGTGATGGCTCCGACGGCTTCCCCCGGGACGCGATTCACGGCGATGGAATTGAAGTCGTAGCCCTGTTGCTCGGAGACGCCGATGGCGGCCATTGCTGCGTTGAAGACTTGGCCGTTCGTGTCCTGAATGAGCAGGAGGTAACGCACGCCGGACGCCGCGAGCTTCTTTGCCGTCCCAGTCGAATGCATGAGCATGTGGATGTCGCCATGGCCATGCGGCTTGAGAATGAGTTCGTAAGTTTTTTCAAGCGCCAGTCGACCGTCGATATCCGAGACGGCGGAAACCAATTCCTGGCAAAGAATCGTAATCTGGCCGTCGGAGAGTCCGAAGTTTCCATTCCGTTCGAGGGTGGCGACGGTTCCGGAATGCGTGTCGCGGCTCGTCATGATTACCAGAGGGATTTCCCGTTCGAGTCGCGCGGATGCTGTTCGGATGATGGAGGCAAAGTGAGCGAGATAGGTGGTCGACTCGGTTACCTCGACCGGAATGTCGAGTTTGATCCCATGGTATCCCAGACGTTCGCCCAGCCCGCCGGCTACGAGGACCACAGCCGTGTCCGCAAACGCACGAAAGCCCGCGGCTTCTGCGCTGTCGTAATCCGGGCCGAAGTTTGAGAGATCCACCAAATCGGGCTTTTCCGGTGTGCAGCCCTCGAACGGATTCCGGCCTGCCGCGGCCTCGGCCAAGAGGACGCGTGCGTTGCGGATGTAGCCTGGCAGCCCGCCCGGGTAGGCTCGATCTGCGGTGACGAGCGTGGCGAGAAACTTCTTTTTCTCGGGATCGTGTTCTCCGGGCAGGTCCCATCCCGAAAAAAGATGATCCTGTCTCTCTTCCAGCAGGCTGGCGGCGATCCGGGACTCGTCAGGATCGAGCAAGCCCGCTTCCACATTGGCAGCGAAGTGGGACAAGGCGGGACGGGACTGTAGGAGATCGGGCAACGTGTTCATGCGGCCCGGAGTTTGTCTCAAAAAAACTCGGAAAGGCAACAGCTCAGAGGAACTTTATGCCACTCCGATCCTGGCAGGGAAAAAGCCCGGGCCGCCGCTATCGAGCCGGCACGAGACGAACAATTTTCCCTGGCTCGTCGTAAACGAGGTAGATCGCCCCGTCGGAAAGGCATCGGACATCGCGGATGCGCCCGGACTTCTCCAAGAGGATCTCCTGACGAGTCACCGCCTTGCCTGCCGCGTCGAATTCGACGCGAACGATCTTCTGGTGAGCGAGGGCACCGACGAAGAGATTGTTTTTCCATTTCGGGAAAAGCTTGCCGGTATAAAAATCGATGCCGGAAACGGCAATCGATGGCGTCCATTGGATCACCGGTTGCTCCAGGCCCGGAGCCTCCGTTTTGTCCGTGATGGGGGTTCCGTTGTAGTTGATTCCGTAGGTGATGAGCGGCCAACCATAGTTTTTCCCCTTCTCGATAATGTTGAGCTCGTCGCCGCCCCGAGGTCCGTGCTCGGTCGCCCAGAGGTCTCCGGTCACGGGGTGAAATCGAAGGCCCTGGGGGTTTCGGTTTCCATACGACCAGATCGAGCGGGCGGCGCCGGGTTCAGAGAAGAACGGATTGTCTTCGGGGACTCCGCCGTCGTCGCGGATCCGATGAACCTTGCCCTTCACGTTGGTCCGGAGCTGGGCGTTCTTCATATCACCGCGGTCACCGATCGAGAAAAAGAGATGGCCGTTGGAATCAAACTCCATCCGGCATCCGAAGTGGACGCCAGCGCCAGTATATTCGTCCACCGGGGCTTCGAAGATTGTCTCCTGATCGACGAGAGCCATTCCTTTCAGGCGTCCGCGAATGATTTTTGTGAGGCCTTTGTCATTTTTGACATCCGAGAACGCGACGTAGATCCAGCCATTCTTAGCGTAATCGGGATGAAGTTCGATATCGAGAAGCCCGCCCTGGCCCTTGGCGTAAACGGCTGGGAGACCGGAGACGACGTCGGACAGCAGACGGCCATTCTCGATGACTCTGAGCGCGCCGGGCCTCTCGGTCACGAGCAGTCGACCGTCAGGGAGTTCGAGGATAGCCCATGGGTTTTTCAGACCTTCCGCAACGACTTCGACCTTGAAGTCTTCCTTCTCGGAAGAGATCACTTGAGCACTGACCGTCGTCCATGCCCCGAGACAAAGAATCACAGAGACCGCGAGTTGACGAAAGACGTGATGGATTTTCACGGCGGAACCGTAGCCTTCGGACAAGAATCGTGCAAGCGACGGGTGCCGTCATTCTCTGCGTTTTTCTCGTGGCGGGCTGCCAACCGTCGAAATCCAAACCGGCCTCGCCGGAAACGCTTGCGAAGGGCGGGGAGGTCTACGGCATGGCCTGCGCACAATGCCACTATGACGGTTTGGCGGGGTCGATGCATCCGGCCCTGAGGGGATCCCCGGTGCTTACGGGAAATCCGGACTCCGTCATATCCGTTATCCTGCACGGGCAGTCGGGTCTCAGCGTGGTGGATGGAAAGCCGCTGCATGGGATCATGCCAGCACAGGCCTATCTCACGGATGAGGAGATCGCGTCGGTCGTCACGTTCATCCGGAGCGAGTTTGCGGGGATTTCCGATGAGATCACACCGGCGGCCGTGGGCCGCGTCCGAGGGGAGGCGAAGCCGTGAAAGTGCGCTTGCCAGCAGAATCGGGAGGCGATAATCCTTCCCGCCATGAGGACGCTACACGTTGCATTTTGCAGTGTTGTTTTTCTATGCGGGTTTTCTGCGGTGTGGGCCACCGAGCCCAATGTTTCGATCTCTGCGTCGGCGAAGCTGGGTGACGAGGTGACGTTCGTCGATGTCGTTCAGGAGGTCGTCATCAAGCCATCGGGCACTATTTTCCTGAACTTCGGAAAAGAATTCCCCAACGAAGTCCTGACCGTCATCGTGATGGATGAGACGCGTCCGCGATTTCCCGATGTGGAAAAATGGTCCGGGAAAAAAGTCCGGGTCGTTGGTGAGGTCAGTGAGCACGACGGCCATCGGCGTATCATCCTCCGCGAGCGGGATCAGATTTCGCTGGCGGAATAGGCGTCACGCCTAGCGAACAGCGTGATCGACGAGAAACCGTCCGATGGCGCGTGAGGCCGAGGGTTTTTCGAGCGTGGACAGATTTTTCCTCCAGGCGTGCCAGACCGATCCCTTGTTGGCGAAGGCACCTTGCAGGAGATGGCATACTTGGGTGGGAGCCCCCGAGGCCAGGGCGCCAATGCCTGTTTGCTGGATGAGGACGATATTGCCCTCCTCCTGTCCGGGAACGACATGGCTGACGAGGAAGGGGATCTGTGCCGCGATCGCTTCCTGCACGGTTGCGCCTCCGGCTTTGCCGATGAAGACATGGTGGGCGCCCATTAACTCCGGAATCTGGTCGGTCCATCCGAGGAGGGATCCCCTCTTCGGAAGCCCGGCTTTCTGGAGGGTTCGAAGAATCCGCTTTCGTCTTCCAGTGACGACATCGACGGTGACATTCGGCAGACTGGCAAGGCCTTCCAGGGTGGCAATGATCCGGGCCGAGGGGCCGCCGGGGAAGAAGAGGACTTTCCACTGATCGTCGGTCGGCGCGCTCAGGGGCGAAATTTTTTCAAACGCGAGGCCGACCGGAAATCCGAGCACGTGGATGCGCTCGCGGGGGACTCCATCGTTTTCCAAGACGCGTGCCGTTGGCTCGTCGGGAACAATTGACCCATGGCAGGCACAGCGATACCACGCAGAGTTGATCTCAGTTGAGTCGGTGATGACCGTGTAAAATGGCACGGTAATCGAGGCGTCCGCCTTCCGGATTTTTGCCATCAGGAACGAGAACACCGGATACGTGGAGGCGATAATGTGCGGGCGGAACTCCGCGATCAAGCCGCGCACGGCTGCGGTTAACTCAATCAGCATCGGCCCCATGCCCTCGACGACTCCGCGGCGGCTCAGGAGTTCGAAGACGACCTTCCAAGCCCGTGGATATCTGTTGATCGCCATCGTGTAGCCACTTTGCATGAGGCGGTTGATCATCGGATTCGTGCGGGTGTAAGGGTCCGCAACGAGGACATCACACGCACTTCCCAAATCGTCACAGATGGCATCGCGGATGTTTCGCGCTGCAGTGTTGTGGCCCTCGCCCATGCTAGCGGTGAGGATGAGGACTCTTAGGGGCTGGACAACGGATTCGCTCACGATGGGAAAACCAGAATCTTGACCGAATCGTGATTTCAAATCAAGCCGCTCCGAGTTCTGCCAACCGACGGGCGCCCTGCTCGAAGGACAAATGCTCGAGAGCCCGCGCCTGCGATTCGTCTACCGCCTTGTGCCACGTGTGATCGTTCTGAAGTAGTTCTCTCGCGCGAAGCCATGCCGACTCGGTGTTCTCTCCGTCTCCGCCAAAGGCCACGCGATCGACCTCCCCGTTTCCGCCAACACACGGCATCCGGCAGAGGAGCGCGTCGCCGGCAACCTGGCCCGGAACGTGGCTGCTGTCGAGTTGCCAGACGATCCGGTGCAGAGTCATGACGCGGAGATAATCGGGATAGGGCAGGGGAGCCTCGATGATGAATAGGAGAGGGTTCTTCCGGCGCAGACTCTTGAGGATCATTCCACCGCGTCGGCCTTCGGTGTTCATCACCGCCAGAGGGCAATCGAGTGCCCGGGACATCTCATCGGCCAGCACGACAGCGGCAAGATGATTCCGGCTGGGAACAGCGAATTCGCGTGTGCCGACAAAAATCCCACGGCGTTTCTCGAAGGGGGAACTGAAGTCCCACGCCGGCAGATCGACGGGATACGGAGTCGGAATCTGGTGGACGACCGGGCATCCACAGGCTCTCAGGAGCGGAACGAGCCCGGTCGTGGTGGCGAGGCCGCCATTCGACGAAGCGCAGAGTGTGGAGAATAACTCAAGGCGGGTTGTGTCTCCGAGGAGCTCCGCAACTTGGTGGGAGCCCGATTCCTTGCACGTCACAAAGACTTTCGATCCCCCTGCGCGGAGCGTTTGCAGAGCCTCCAGAGCTTGGCGGAGGTTCCGTTTCCGAAGGAGGAGAAGGACGACCGATGTCTTTTCTGGCACCGAACGCACGCTTCGAAAAAAACCTCCGCGGGAACACGCGGCGAAGGCGTGGAAATTCACCGGCGCGTGCTGCGGGAGATCGGGAGTTCCAACTCCGCCGCTGAAATCAATGTCGGGATCCCGACCGCCAGGATTGAGGACGGCGAACGTCACGCGGATTTCGCTTTCTCCCAGATTCGATCCAGTTCCTCCAGCGGAGTCTGCCCGACTTCGCGACCCTCCGCGGCGAGTTGGCTTTCGATGAACTGAAACCTCTCGATGAATCGGTTCGTCGCACCAGCCAGGGCCGTTTCGGCGTCCACGCCGAGCTTCCGGGCGAGATTCACCGCAGTGAAAAGAAGGTCCCCCACTTCGGCTTCGACTTCGCTTTCCGATTCGGAAGCGATGGCCTCCCGGATCTCCGCCACCTCCTCGCCGAATTTCGCAAACACCGGCTCCGCATCCGGCCAGTCAAATCCCACCCGCGCCGCCTTCTTCTGGGCGCTCTGTGCGCGAAGCAACGACGGGAACGTCATCGGCAAGCCATCGAGAAGACTGGAGCGGTCGCCTTTTTCCTCACGTTTAATCTGCTCCCACTGGCGAAGCACGTCGGAAGACGTTGAGGCCAGTTGATCGCCGAAGACATGGGGGTGGCGCCGGATCATCTTTTCGCAAATGCCCGCCACGACCTCTTCGAGCGAGAAGACCCCGCGTTCGTCGGCCATTTGGGCCTGCATGACCACGTGGAGCAGCAGGTCGCCGAGTTCTTCGCGCAGGTTGGCATCGTCGGAACGCTCGATGGCATCGATGACCTCGTAGCATTCCTCGACCAATGCCCCCCGCAAGCTCGCATGCGTCTGCTCCCGATCCCACGGACATCCCCCTGGCGCCCGGAGCGCGGAGACGATCTTTCGCAACTGCTCGATGCCGGTCAAATCTTCCACAGCGCGCTGTTGCTGGTGCCAAATTCACTCACCTCTTCACTCGACCTCCGGCTGACAGATAGGAAGATCACGCTGACGAGGAGAAAGGTTCCGAAATAGACAATCGCTGCCAGCCAAGCCGGCATTTCGTTGACGGCGAGAGCTCGGTAAAAATCCCAAAACGAGTGGATGGGAGTCGCGGCGTGGATCAAAACCTTCAGCGTCCAGGCGAGCATGATGATGGCAAAAATAAAAATGTAGTTTCTCTTCAGCCGCCGTCCAAGGGCTTCCAGTCGGCTGATCTTGAACGACGGAAGGATCAGGTCCTCACAGACCAACCTTCGCCACTCGCCATCGAGCAGCTTGGGATTTTGTGAGACCATGGGAACGAGGAAGTGGGACTCCAACATCCGCACACGCCCGCGGAACGCATCGTAAAACCGATACCGCCGGGACTCGATCCAGAGCATGATCCAGACGAGGGCGAGATTGAAAAAGAAAATGATGTGCGGGATATCCCGAAATGAAAATGCAGCGCCGATGATCGTCGTCGTGCTCGTGATCGCCCATGTGGTGGTCACATCGAGGCGCTGGCGCCAGATCATGATTCGACCGAGCTCACCACGGTAGAAGTGGCTCATCGCATTGACGTAACAGGGATCCTGCAGGCTGCCGGCTGGGAGCTTTGTTCGCTCGATTTCTTCGTCGGTCATGTCAATGCGCACTCTCCTCGGCGAGAAGTTCCGCCCGGGCTTTTTCGAGCAGGCGTTTCTCCTGCGCGGTCAAACTCGCCAAGCCATCGCGGGAGATTTTTTCGAGGATCGGATCGATCGATTCGGTGGCCCGTGCTGCCGGAGGTTTGGGTTTCGGACGAGGCGTCACCGGGCGTTCCTTCCGTTTTGGGAAGCTCGCGAGCGGGCCGAATTTCCGATTCGCAACCAAAAGACAGGCCGCCGCAGAATCGAGCACAAGGGCACCGAGGGAAACAAAGTCGGACATTGCCACACACTGGATGGCGTTGAAGGCAAAGAAAGCCCCGACGACCCAGCGGGCCTGCAACGAAAAGAGAATCTCGGCCCTCGGGTAGAGCATCGCGAATGCGGCGAAGACGCCGAAGTGCAACGCTCCCGACCCCGCAAAAATCGAGGGAAATCCCAGGAGTCCCGCGATTGCGAGCACGACCGGAGGCAGCAACAAGAGGGTCGCATAGATTTCGATGAAAGCCCGCCGCCCAAGAAACTTTTCGATCTCCCGCCCGAAGACGACCAAGAGATACAACTCAACCAAGAAAAGGAGATACGGAGGACGGTGCACGAAGGCGTAGGTCACCACCTGCCAGACCGACAGATCCCGGACGACCGCAGCACTCGAAAAAACGAGCGCCTGAATCACCCGCTCCGCACCTGTCGCCATCGCAATCGCCGTGAGCACCATCGTCAGCGTATGCACCCCGGCGAGGATTGTGCTCACGTAGATGGGAAAGCTCCCAATCCACGTCACCGGACGGTTGTCTCCGAATTCTCTTTCTTCGATCATTCCAAAGGCGAAACTACGGCTCCCGGGAAAATCCGACAAGTGGGAACTCGTTTCTCTTGCCAACTCCGAAAAATCTTATTATTAGTTCATCTAATATAAACCTTATGAATAAAACCCTCGTTCTAGGAACAAACAAACCGAACAACACCTCGATCTCCGCATGGGTCGATGAAGTGGCCGCCCTCACTCAACCAGATCAGATTTTCTGGTGCGACGGATCCGAGGCAGAGGATGCCGAAATGCGGAGGCTCATTGTTGCCTCCGGCGCGGGCCTGTGGCTCGACGAGAAGAAGCGCCCGAATTCCCTGCTCGTCCGGAGCGACCCGCGGGATGTGGCACGTGTCGAGCAGCGGACATTCATTTGTTCGAAGTCGCCGAAGGATGCCGGTCCTACGAACAACTGGGAAGCTCCGGAAGTCATGAAAACCCGCCTCAATGCGCTCTACAAAGGGTGCATGAAAGGGCGCACACTTTACGTGATCCCATTCAGCATGGGGCCGATTGGTTCCCCGATTGCCCAATACGGGATCGAACTCTCCGACAGCCCGTATGTCGTCGCAAATATGCGGATCATGACGCGGATGGGGTCTGCCGTTTACGAGCAAATCGCGAAGTCCGGCGTCTTCGTCAAGTGCGTCCACTCGGTCGGCCAACCGTTGGCTCCGGGCGTGAAGGATGTTCCCTGGCCTTGCAATCCGGAGGATACCTATATCACGCATTTTCCGGAGGATCGGTTGATCATGAGCTACGGCTCCGGCTATGGCGGTAACGCGCTTCTTGGGAAAAAATGTTTTGCGCTCCGCATCGCCTCGGCGATGGCCCGCGACGAAGCCTGGATGGCTGAGCACATGCTCATTCTCGGGGTCAAGGATCCGAACGGGGAAAAGACCTACGTTTCCGCTGCCTTCCCGAGCGCCTGTGGGAAAACGAATTTTGCCATGATCATTCCCCCGAAGGTCCTCAAGGACGAGGGATGGGAGGTCACCTGCATCGGCGATGACATCGCATGGATCAAGCCGGGTCCGGATGGTCGCCTTCGCGCGATCAATCCCGAGGCGGGATTCTTCGGCGTCGCCCCCGGCACGTCCTACGATAGCAATCCGATGGCGATGGATTCGATTCGGCGCGACACGATTTTCACCAATGTCGCGCTCACCGACGATGGAGATGTCTGGTGGGAGGGCATGACGAAAAAGGCTCCGGCCCACCTCATCGACTGGAAGGGCAAAGATTGGACGCCCGAGACGAAGGATGCAGAGGGCAAGCCAGCCCTCTCAAGTCATCCGAACAGCCGGTTTACCGCTCCGGCCAAGAATTGTCCGATCATCGATCCGGATTGGGAAAATCCCGCGGGCGTTCCGATCAGTGCGATTATCTTCGGCGGACGTCGGGCCACGACGATGCCGCTCATCTTCCAGGCCTTCAACTGGGTTCACGGTGTCTATCTTGGCGCCACCGTCGGCTCCGAGATGACAGCCGCAGCCGCCGGCACGATCGGCCAGGTCCGCCGCGACCCGATGGCGATGCTCCCCTTCTGCGGCTACAACATGGGAGATTATTTTGCCCATTGGCTCGAGATGCGCCGCCACGTCAAGCACCTGCCTCGCATTTTTCACGTCAATTGGTTCCGCAAAAGCCCGGAGGGGAAATTCCTCTGGCCGGGCTTCGGCGACAACATGCGCGTGCTCAAGTGGATCGTCCAACGCTGCCAGCTCGGAATGCACGCGATCGAGACATCCATCGGCTGGGTGCCGGAATATGGCGACCTCGACATGCGTGGACTCGAGACCGAAATGACCGAGGAAAAATTCGACGAGGTTCAGAAAATCGATACCTCCGAGTGGCACCGTGAGCTCTTGATGCAAGACGAACTCTTCCTCAAACTCTACAGCCAGTTGCCGAAGGAACTCATCTTCCAACGCGAATTGCTGATCTCCCGGCTCTAAAAATACCGCGCGGTTCCGCGCGCGCATCGACGGCGAGCTCAAAGTCATCCACTCCTGCCCGGAGGAACAACTCGTCCGCTTCGTCAGTCTCATCAAAAACTATTGCAACATGGGCCAGCGAAGGCAGGACGCCCAGGATGCCCGTTTCTCCCTCACGCTCGGGAAGCGGCGCATCGACTGTCGTGTGTCGGCGATTCCGTGCCGGAAAGATCTTCAAAAAATTACCATCCGCTTCCTCGACAAGCAGGATGGTGTGCGCAAGCTCAGCGAGCTGAACCTCTCCCAGAATCAACTCTCGATTCTGAATGCCGCGATGGGCCGGGACCAAGGCCTGGTGCTCGTGACGGGACCCACGGGCAGCGGAAAAACCAGCACGCTCTATGCCCTCCTGAACAGCATCAATTCGGATAACATCAACATCCATACGGTCGAAGATCCGATTGAGTATGAAGTCGAGGGATTGAACCAGACGCAGACCGATCCGCATAACGGAATCGGCTTCGCCGAGGGGTTGCGGCGCCTGATGCGCGCGGATCCGGACGTGATTCTGATCGGTGAGTGCCGCGACGAAGAGACAGCGAACTCGGCCATCAATGCCGCGTTGACCGGACACCTGGTGCTCACCACGCTGCATGCCAACGACAGCCTCCGCGCCGTGAGTCGGCTGATCTCGATGGGCATTCCGCCCTATCTCCTCGCTGACTCGCTCGCGCTCAGCCAAGCCCAGCGTCTGGTGCGGAGGCTTTGTGCGTTTTGTAAAAAGCCTTCGATGTTGACGCCGGAGATTCGGACGATTTTCCACGCCAACCGGATCGAGATCCCGAACGACGTTCAGGTAATCTACGAAAAAAGTGGCTGCACGGAATGTCGCGAGACCGGTTACACCGGCCGGATGGCTCTCATGGAGATGTGTCCCTCTGACAATTCCCTTGCCGACCTCATCGCCAACAACGCGCCGCAAAGTCAGATGCGGAAGCTCGCGATGCAAAAGGGTGTCCTCACCCTTTATCAGGAAGGTCTCCGTCAGGTGCTCGCCGGGAATACCTCGCTCGAGGAGATCAGTTGCCTGAGCTACACGTCAATCGATGCCGATTGGGACAAAGATGTGGCGTTGGATGAGTGAGCGCCCGGAGTTTTTTCTAGTATAGCTCGACGGGTGAGCGTTTGCCGTCCTCCGGGCTTCGTTGCGAGGCGGTTTCCTCGCCGAGAACAGCGACTCGCAAGTCCCAGATCTCGGCGTCGATCCGATGAAAGTCCTCGAGCGAGAATCGATCCGGGGGAACAAGGCGCGACTTGCAGCGGGCGACGGAGGCGAGGGCAGGGTCGAGTTTTTTTCCGAGCGGCTCGATGGCCTTCTGTGCAGCGGAGGCCATTTCGATGCGGTGGCAGATCATGAGCAGGTCGTTGCCCGCTTCGATACCCAAGCGCATGGTCTCGTCAAATCCGTAGTGGTTGAGGATGGCTCCCATGTCGAGGTCGTCGGTCATCACGAGGCCTTCGAAGCCGAGGTCGGCCTTCAGGAGGTCGCTAATGATGACGGGAGAGAGCGAGGCGGGGCGGTTGACCTCGTCGAGCCCGGTAATGGCGATGTGTCCGATCATCATCGTGTCCACGGATTTTGCGAAAGCCCGGAAGACAGCGAGCTCGAATTCCTCCATCTCCGCCCGGGAGCGTTCCAGCCGGGGCAGCTCGTGGTGCGGGTCGAGGCCGGCCGATGCGTAGCCCGGGAAGTGCTTTCCGCAGCTCAGGATGCCCGTGGCGCGCATTCCCTCGTTAAACGCCCCCGCTTTTTCAATCACCTCGGCGACCGTTCGACCGTAGCATCGTCCACGAAGCGAGTTGTCCGCCTCATCGTCGAAAGAAAGATCGAGCACCGGGCAGAGATCGAGATTGAAGCCGAACTGTCGGAGGATGCGTCCCGTGATGTCGCCGTGTCGTTTGATGAGTTCCAAATCGCCGCGGTCGCGGAGTTGCTGGGCATTCGGTGGCTCGTTGCCGATGAGCTTGAGGCGCGAGACGCGGCCGCCCTCTTGGTCAATCGTGATGATCGGCTCGACGTCCGAGAGGTCGCGAAGGTCGTCGATCAGGCGCCGCAACTGGGCGGGAGATTGGATGTTCCGTCCGAAAAGAATAAACCCGCCCGGACGGATCTCCCGGAAAAGCCGCGCGGTATCTGGGTCGAGTTCGGGTCCGGGCACACCGACAAGGAGAAGCTGGCCTGCATCGCTGGATGGCATATGAGGCGAAGGAAAACCAGAATTCGAGAATTCTGTCGAAAACATTCCGCGCGCTCGCCGATCCCGATCGCTCTTGATTTCAGGGCAATCCCTGCGAACCATCGGAGGGAGCTGATGAAAATTTACACAAAGACAGGCGACGCGGGCGAGACCGGGCTATTTTCCGGACAGCGGGTCAGCAAAGCGCATCCACGTGTGGCGGCGTATGGCACGCTGGACGAGTTGAATTCCTGTCTGGGTGTCGCAGCGGCGGTTCATCCGGTCCCGGAGGTCGCCAGGGCGATCGCCTCTCTCCAAGCCGTGCTGTTCGACGTCGGCAGCGACCTCGCTACGATTTTGGATGTGCCCGCGGCTGGGCGGATCGGAGACGCGCAAATTCGCCACCTTGAGTCGGAGATCGACCGGATGACGGCCACCCTGCCTGCTCACCGGGCATTTATTCTCCCCGGAGGATCGCCCGCTGCGGCGCAGATCCATGTGGCGAGGACGGTTTGCCGTCGTGCGGAGCGTGAGGCCGTCGAAGCGGCGGAGACTGAAGAAATTCCGGAGAACGCCCTCAAGTTCCTGAACCGCCTTTCCGACTACCTCTTCACTCTGGCGAGATACGAAAATCTTCGCACGGGTCACGCAGAAGCCGAGTGGAAATGAACCCGCCACGAAAGATCGGAATCTACGGCGGGAGCTTCGATCCCGTGCACCATGGGCATTTGATTCTTGCACGTGAGGCGATGGAGTCGCTCGGCCTGGATCGTATGGTTTTTGTCCCGGCAGGAATTTCTCCGCACAAGCTCGATCGTCCGCCGGTCTCGCCTGAGATTCGCTTGGAGATGGTCGAGGCCGCCATTGCCGGGGAGGAAAAGTTTCTTTGTGATGACTGCGAAGTCCGGCGGGATGGGCCGTCGTTTGCGATTGATACGGTTCGGATGATGATGGCGCGCCATCCCGGGGCGGAGGTGTTCTTCCTGCTCGGTGAGGACAACCTGCCGGCTTTGGATACGTGGAAGGACATTGAGACGCTCCGCTCGCTCGTTCGATTTGTGGTGCTCGCGCGCGGGGACGGGGTGGGTGAGCCTGACTTCGATTTCATCGAGCGTTGCGTCGATATTTCCTCGACGGATATTCGGAATCGGATTGCCAGCGGGGCCTCGGTGCGTTATCTCATTCCGGAGTCCGTATGTTCGTTAATTTCCCGCCACCGCCTCTACCGGAATGATTGATTCCGAGCAACTCGCCCGGACGTGCGCCGCTGCGGCGCTGGAGAAAAAGGCCGAGAGCCTGGTGCTGCTGGATCTCAGGGGTGTTTCGACGTTCACCGACTTTTTTCTCATTTGCTCGGGGTCGTCTGAGCCGCAGCTCAAGGCCATATCGTCATCGATTCGCGAAATGGTGCGGGAAGCCCATGGCCAGCGTCCACACGCCGAGGATGGGTATCCGTCGAGTCAGTGGGTCGTCCTCGATTACTCCGACGTCATCTGCCACATTTTTCTGAACGAGAAGCGTGAGTTTTACGATCTCGAGAACCTTTGGAGCGACGCGAAGCGCGTCAATCTCGACGGTTGAAACCATGGACATCGTCGAGGATGCCGAGGTGTCTTGCCCGTATTGCTGGGAGATGTTCGCCATCAGCGTTGATACATCGTATGCGACATGCGAGATGATCGAAGATTGCGCGGTTTGCTGCCGTCCGATTCATCTCTCGATCCGATGCCGGGCCGGATCCGTGGTCTCCATCGAGGCCGAGCCCGGATGAGATCACTTGCGCGATGAGCAAAACTGGCTTAATTCCCAACAGGATGTCTGGTCAGAATGAGGGTTTGGTCAAGTTGCTTCGGGAGAACGACCCGGAGACGGTGCGGCTCGTCAAGGAGCGTCTCGCGGAGGATGGAGAAGAGGGGTTGGAGCGGCTCTACGAACTTTGTCGGGTCGATGATGAGCGGGTCTCCGCCCATGCGCGTGATGTCGTGGCGGAGATCAACGGACGGAGTGCCGTCGATGAGTTTTCGCTGATCTGTCACTTTTTCGGTGAGGGCGTGAATCTGGAAGCCGCCTGTTGGGCGCTGGCCCGAGCGATCGAGCCCGGCGTCTGCACGACGGGCTTCGAACACAAGGTCAACCATTGGGGTCGGCAGTTTTTGATCAAAATCGCCAGCGCCGTGAGTAACCGGGAGCGGGTCAAACTCCTCGCCAACTACCTGTCGGGGGATTTGGATTTTCGGGGTAATTCGGACGACTATTACTGTGAGAGAAACTCTTTGCTTCCTCGCATCATTGAGGCGCGGGCCGGGATCCCGATCACGCTGACAATGCTCTACATGATGGTCGGTTCGCGGGCTGCCATGAAGATTGAGGGCATCAATTTGCCGGGTCACTTTCTCGCCCGTCACGGCGAAGTTTATTTCGACCCCTTCCACCGCGGCAGGATTTTGACCCATGCCGACATTGAGAAAATCCTGGCCCGTCAGGGGCTCGAACTCAACGAGTGTCACCTTCAACCGGCCAGCCCTCGCCAGATTATGGTGCGGATGCTCGCCAACCTTCTCTACGTCTACGATCTCACTGGAGATTGCGAAAAGCACGGACGCGTCCGTGGATGGATTGATTGCCTCATCTGCGAGAATCCTCGGAGATGATCGTCGAGGTCTTGAATACTGGCTCCGAGCTTTTGCTCGGGGAAGTCGTCAACACGCACGCGGCGTGGTTTGGAAAGCAACTTTTCCCGATGGGACTTCGGATTTCCAGACAGACCACGGTGCCCGATGGCGCTCCGATCCGTCAGGCTTTTCTCGAGGCCTTTCCGAGGGCCGATGTCCTCTTGGTGACAGGAGGCCTTGGGCCGACGACGGATGACGTCACGCGCGAGATCGCGGCTGAACTCCTCGCGCGTCGGTTGGAGCCTAACGACATTGTCCGGCACCACATTGAGGCAAGATTGGCCGCGCGGGGGATTCCGCTCCGCGAGCGGATGATGCGTCAGATAATGGTGCCAGCTGGGGCAACGGTTTTGGAGAATCGCAACGGAACGGCTCCGGGTCTCTACCTCCCGGCAACCGAGAGTCCGTCCTCCTCGACCCCGCACCTTTTTCTGTTGCCGGGTCCCCCTCGCGAGCTCCATCCGATGTTCTTGGAGAGTGTCGTTCCAATATTACAAAAACTTTGTGAAGGTCTCTCTGCCCAGGATTGCCGGGTGTATCGGGTCGTTGGGATGGGTGAAAGCGAAGTTGAGGAAATGATCGGGCTCGAACTCTCGAAGGATCCCCGATGGGAGATCGGATACTGCGCGCGACCGAATGAGGTGGATTTTCGTATTGTGGGAACAGCCGCCGACCTCGACGCCCTGGAACCGCGAATCCGCGACGTGCTCGGGAAGTTTTTGGTGACGACCGAGGGCGAGTCTCTGGAAGCATGGGTCGTCAATCATCTGATCAAGATCGGTGCAACCGTAACGGCTGCAGAATCCTGCACCGGCGGGCTCTTGTTGAATCGGCTGACAAATGTTCCCGGTGCTTCCCGTGTTTTGAACGAAGGGTTCGTGACCTATGCCAATGAGGTCAAAGTCGCGACGCTCGGAGTCGATGCCGAGTTGATTGCCGCCGAGGGAGCGGTGAGTGCGCCCGTCGCCAAGGCGATGGCGGAGGGTGCCCGGAAGAAGGCGAATGCGGACTACGCCGTGTCGCTCACCGGCATCGCCGGCCCCGATGGAGGATCCGAAGAAAAGCCTGTTGGCCTTGTATTCATCGGGCTCGCGACACGCAACACCGAGCCACAGGCACGGGAGTTTCGCTTCCCTTCTGATCGCGAAACATTTAAGCAACTGTCCACCCAAGCTGCGCTCGATATGCTTCGTCGGGAGTTGCTCCGCTGACGCTACGAAATATGAATGACTCTGAGGAAAATCCGGCCCCCGTGCCGCAGGCCAAGAAATCCCGTCCGCTTCTCTGGGGCTGCGCGGGACTTGTTGCTTTTTTTCTTCTGATTGTCATCACGGTTTCGATCACCGTTTGGTGGATTCAACGTCCGATTCGACCGGTCATTCTCACGTCGCAGGAGCGCGTGGCCGTGGACGGAAAGATGAAGGAACTGGAAGGGGGGACGATTCCCCTCGATGCCACGACGCCCTCCGCATCGCCTGCCGCGACCCCGGTGCCGGTGGATCCTCGGGCTTATGTTCCCGGCGGAAAAGTTCTCAAGCTCACCGAACGCGAGATCAACGGTCTTCTCAATCTCAACACCGAGCTGGGTGACAAGGTTCGTTTGGAATTCGGTCAGGATGCCGTGAACGCCTATATGGCGATCCCGATCCCCGAGGATTTTCCAGTCGCGGCTGGAACCACGATTCGCATGCGCGGACGCTTTCGAGTCTCCATTGGTGGTGAGGGGAAACCGTTCGCCATTCTCGAAGACATCACGATCTTTGGAATCAGCCTGCCGAAGGATTGGTTGGGGGGAATCAAGGGCGAGAACCTCATCGGCGACGTCCTCGGCGAAGGATCGGTCGTTCAAGGGATCAAGAGCCTCAAGGTCGAGCCCGGAGCGCTCGTCATCGAAGTCGAGGACTAGCGAGGCAATCGTCTCAGGCCGCTTCGGTGATCAACTGGCGAAGCACGAACGGAAGGATTCCGCTGTGCCGGTAGTAATCGACTTCAATCGGAGTATCGATGCGGAGCTTCACGGCGAGGGAGTTCTTGGATCCGTCGGATTTTGTGATCGTGAGCGTGACGTCCTGCCGGGGTTCGATGTCGTCGCTGAGGCCGGTGATATCGAAGGTCTCGGTGCCGTCCAATCCCAGCGTCTGGGCGCTGATGCCTTCGGGAAACTGGAGCGGGAGGACGCCCATGCCGACGAGGTTGGAGCGGTGGATGCGTTCGAAGCTTTGGGCGACGACGGCTTTGATTCCGAGGAGTCGGGTTCCCTTGGCGGCCCAGTCACGGCTCGATCCGGTGCCATACTCGTGACCTGCGAAGACGATCTGTGGGATGCCGGCGGCTTGATACTTCATGCACGAATCGTAGATGCTCATCTGCTCGCCAGCGGGTTGGTGGAGAGTGAATCCGCCTTCGACGCGGGTTCCGTCGGCCTTTGGCGGGATCATGAGGTTTTTGATCCGGACGTTGGCGAACGTGCCGCGGGTCATCACGCGGTCGTTGCCCCGTCGGCTGCCGTAGCTATTGAAGTCCACGGCTTCGATTCCATTTTCGACCAGGTATTTTCCGGCGGGCGAGCTCGGCTTGATCGCGCCGGCCGGTGAGATGTGATCGGTAGTGACGGAATCCCCGAAGATGCCCATCGCTCGGGCCCCGGTGATATTGCGGATCGTTCCCGCCTCCATTCCGAAGTCCGTAAAAAATGGCGGTTCCTGAATGTAGGTGCTCGCCGGATCCCATTCGTAGATCTGGCCGACGCTGGAGGGAACCTCGTTCCACTTCGGATTCTGTTCGGCAAAATCGGTGTAGAGCTTTTGGAAGACTTCCGGCTTGAGGGCAGACTGCATCTCGGTGCGGATCTCTTCGAGGCTTGGCCAGAGGTCTTTGAGGAAAACATCGACACCGTTTTTGTCTTTGCCAATCGGATCGACGGAGAGATCGAGATCCACGCGGCCCGCGAGGGCGAAGGCGACGACGAGCGGTGGGGACATCAGGAAGTTCGCGCGGATATTCTGGTGGATGCGCGCTTCAAAATTCCGGTTGCCCGAGAGGACGGCGGCGGTGACGAGATCGTTCTGGACGATGGCTGCCTCGATCTCCGGATTGAGCGGACCGGAATTTCCGATACACGTCGTGCATCCGTAGCCGACGATCTGGAATCCCAGTTGGTCGAGGTAGGGTTGGAGTCCGGTTTTATCGAGATAATCCTTCACGACGCGTGAGCCGGGCGCGAGGGACGTCTTCACAGCGGGATCGACGTGGAGGCCGCGGAGGACGGCCTTCTTGGCGAGGAGGCCTGCACCAAGCATCACGCTCGGATTGCTCGTGTTTGTGCAGCTCGTGATCGCCGCGATGAGCACGGTGCCATCTCGGATCGTGCTGTGCTCCTCGTGAAAAGGCGAGCCCGGCAGTTCCTTGATGGGATCCGGGGTCGGACGATCGGCGACCATTTCTGACTCCTGCGAGTTGCCGCTGCCGTTGAGTTTGAGTTGTGCGCTGCGGCCGAGGTCGGTGGCGGACTTGCCGTAACCGCCATCGGCGACCGGCTTCGTGAGAAGCGACGCAAAGGCGCTTTTGAGATCCGGCAGATTGATGCGATCCTGCGGACGTTTGGGGCCTGCGACGCCCGGTTGAACGGTTGCGAGATCGAGTTCGATATCGACGCTGTAGGAAAGGTCGCCTTTTTTTGGCATTCCGAAGAGGCCCTGCGCTCGGAAATAGTTTTCGAAGGCGCGGCACTGGGCCTCGGTGCGGCCTGTGGCAGCGAGGTAGTTGACCGACTCGGAATCGACCGGGAAGAATCCCATCGTGGCGCCGTATTCCGGAGCCATGTTCGCGATCGTCGCGCGGTCGGTGAGCGGGAGGCTTGCGGCCCCTTCGCCATAGAACTCCACGAATTTCCCGACGACCTTCGCCGCGCGGAGCAACTGGGTGACATGGAGCGCGAGGTCGGTCGCCGTGACACCTTCGCCGAGGCGATTGGTCAGGTGAACACCGACGACTTCCGGCGTGAGGAAATAGACCGGCTGCCCGAGCATGCCGGCTTCGGCTTCGATCCCGCCAACGCCCCACCCAACGATGCCGAGGCCGTTGATCATCGTCGTATGCGAGTCGG
>JBMOHW010000037.1:0-21471 GCA_049317665.1 Terrimicrobiaceae bacterium
TCAAACCCAATGCCTGCAGAATCTCAAGTCCGCGGGATTGGCGATTAATCTTTATACCGGCGACCACGATGGCGAGCTACCCGGGCCTACATTTTGGTCCCAGAAGGCGATGCCTGACGACAGCCGTTTCCTTGCGGCCTACCTCGGCCCCTACCTCGGGTATACTATCTCGCTGACCGCAGGCAACCTGACGAAGGTGGATACGTTCCGGTGTCCGAGCGCGAAATGGGACGAACTATCTTACATCGCATGCCAGCAGATCAAGGGCGGGACGATTCCGAACAAAAGCCCATGGGGAGATTCATCGACAGGAAGCACGGTGGAGAATTTGACGCCGGTTCGGATGGCAATGCTCCCCTCACTGGGAATCAAGCTATCAAGTCAGTGGGCAATCCGCGATTCGTATGGCACGGCTCCAGCTGATAATCCGGGGCTCGGAATGAAAGGCCCGTCCCGCCATGGAAAAACGAGCGTGTTGTTTTTCGACGGACACGTTGCAGCCGAGTGAGCGGGCCTCGTCCTTTTCGAAATCCTTACAAACGATGCATCAATTTCATGACGCTGGTGTGTCTCAACGGGCGGATCGGCAGACCGATCGAGTTTGTTTCACGCAAAGTGGAACCAAGACCTCACAGGCTTGAGTTAACCTCGACATCTAAAGATCTGTGACGCCCCACCTAACATGATAACCATCACTTTTCGGCCGCTTTGGATTGACTGCGCCGGGACCGGCACTTCACGCCTCCTATGACTCTTGATCGTTTGCCCGACCGTGTGTTGATTCAAAACAATGCGGAGAACGGCCCGCATGTCGCGTCAAGTGGAACCGGCGACAATGGTTCCCGTTGTTGGGATCTGTCAGGCACGCGGGTCACGATAAAGCGCGACAATGCCGGAGGGATGCCTGTTCACGTTGAATCTCCCCGTATTGCGGTTAGCCGGGTTGTGCTTCGTTGGAGCCATCCAACAACACTGGACGCGCTGATTTTGGGGGACGCATGGGAAAGGAGTTACGGTGAATTGCACTGGGCGTCTCCCGCTTCACATCGACCTTTGCCGTGGTATTTTCTCCTCAGGATAGACGAGAGCACTTTCGGTTTTGGAGTCGAGACCGGCGCGGCAAGCATTGCCTGTTGGTGGATTGATCACGAGGGGATCAGGCTGGAGTTGGATGTTCGTTGTGGGGGGAATGGGGTGCAACTTGGCCAGCGATCCCTGCATGCAGCCACGCTTGTCATGGGGTTCACTGTGCCGGGTGGCAAGCCGTTTGGGGTTGCACAGGAGTTTTGCAGGCGGCTTTGCCCGTCACCGCTCATGCTGGCCGGTCCTGTGATTGGCCATAACGATTGGTATTGGCTTTATGGGAAGAGCAGCGAGGCGCTCATCATGGAGGCGACAGTGCGCATGGTTGACCTTTGCTCCGGGATTGAGGGCGCTCCGCGACCTTGGTCGATCATCGACGATGGGTGGCAGGATTCCAATCCGCTCTCGGAACCGTTGTGCCACGGAGGACCTTGGGAGCGCGGCAATAGCAATTTTCCTGACATGCCCGGCTTGGCGAAATCCATTTCGGACGCCGGCGCACGACCAGGCATTTGGATCCGGCCCCTTTTCACCCATGCTCAAACCCAGGCCTCTTGGATTCTTAAAGCGCCGAGCCCCATAAGCCACACCAGCGGCTCCCGTCTGGATCCCAGCGTGCCGGAAGTTTTGCATCAGGTGGCCAGTGATACCGCACGCCTTCGCGAGTGGGGGTTCCAACTGATCAAGCATGACTTCACGACATTCGATGTTTCGGGCCGGTGGGGTTTTGAAATGAATACCTGCGAGGATCGGTTTACTTCCGGGGGATGGTCATTTTCCGATACTTCAAAAACCAGTGCGGAAATTATAACGGTTCTTTATCGGACAATACGCGAAGCGGCAGGCAGGGATTGTCTCATCATTGGGTGCAACACAATTGGACACCTGGCCGCAGGGTTGGTGGAGATTCAAAGAACGGGGGATGATACATCAGCGGTTGACTGGGATCGCACGCGGCGGATGGGGATCAACACCCTCGCGTTCCGTTCCCCGCAGCATGGAGCATTCTTTGCCGTCGATGCGGATTGCGTTCCGATTTCGCCCCACGTGCCATGGAACCTCACCAATTCCTGGTTGGAGCTGGTTGCAAAGAGCGGAACCCCGTTATTCCTTTCCATCGATCCGGCAGCGTTTACCTCCGATCATAAAGCTCAAATCCGTGATGCGTTGGCTGCGGGTGCGCGGCGACTGCCGATCGCGGAGCCCCTCGACTGGATGGAGACTCCCTTGCCTAACCGCTGGTTGCTTGAGGGGCGGAATGCGGATTTTCGCTGGAACGAGGTGCAATAGCCAAATGAGCACCATCACGCACATTCCAGAATCGGAACGGATCCCGCTTTTCCAAAAGCTTGCGTTCAGCGCGGGCATGAGCATGGACTATGCGGCAACCGGGTTGCTTACCGGAGTGCTCTGGATGCCGTATTTCAACATCGGCATGGGAATTAGTCCCGCGACATTAGGGGCCGTGTTGATGATCCTATTGGCCTGGAATGCCTTTTTGGACCCTGTCATCGGAAACCTGTCCGACAACGCGCGAACGCGCTGGGGGCGGCGCCGGCCATTTATGGTGGTCGGGGCGGTGTTGACCGGTTGCGTGTATCTCATGTTCTGGCACATGCCGCCCGGGTTGCCGGACGCGGGCAGGGCGCTCTATCTGGTCGCCGTCGGAATCGTGTTCTTTACAAGCTACTCGCTCTGGTCGATGCCCTATTACGGGCTCCAGTTGGAGCTGACGCCGAACTACGACGAGCGCACCCGACTGACCGGCTGGATGGCATTTTTCGGAAAAGCCTCCTCGCTGGCCGGCGGCTGGGTGCTCGCGATCGTGACGGGAAGTTTCTTTATCAACTCCGCCACCGGCAAGGGAGATATTCTCATCGGGATGAAGTCGGGGTGCTGGGTGATAGCGGGAGTGATTATTGTTTTCGGGCTGCTACCGGCAATTTTTGTCAGGGAACGCTACCATTTTTCGGAGAAGAAGCTCCCCGATCCGCTCTGGAACAGCGTGAAAGAATCGTTTCAGTGCAAGCCGCTTTGGTCGCTGATCGGAATTTCCTTCTTCCTGCTCCTGGGCTCCACCTCGGTCGGCAGCCTCGGGCAATACCTGAGCATTTACTATATCTTTGACGGGGATCTGCCCGCGGCCTCGATCGTCGGTGGCTGGAAAGCTACCGTGCTTGCGGTGACTGGCATCCTGTCAATCCCTGTCTGGGCCTGGCTGGGAGAGCGGTTCGACAAAAAGATCATGGTGATCAGCATGCTTCTGTTCAGCATGGTTGGCCATTTGATGAACATTCTCTGCATGAGGCCTGACGCGCCGTATCTCCAAATCGTCCCGGCGGTATTTGAATCCGGGGCGATCGCCGCGGTCTGGCTCTTCATCCCATCCATGAAGGCTGATACCGCCGATTACGACGAGCTTCGCACCATGCGGCGGCGAGAAGGTTCAATCAATTCGTTCTATTCGTGGTTTATCAAGGCCGCTCTGACGTGTGCTATGGGGCTGGGAGGATTGGTGCTGGAAATCTCGGGGTTCACTTCCAAACATGTTCACCAGCCTGCGGATGTTCTTGCCCGCATGTTCGGGTATTATCTGACCGTCCCGATTGTGATTTGGAGCGTGGCGTTGGTTTTTGCACTATTCTATCCGCTGAGCCGCAGCCGAATGGCGGAGATCCGTGTCGAACTCGAGGAGCGACGCGGAAGGGTCTGAGACTTTTTGGCAGGGGCTGGGGACTGCTTCAGGTTCTTGAAACCTTGGAATCCTCAAGACCGTCGCTGCCGGGCTGGCGCAACCGCCTTCGGACTTATGTTGAATGGTCCTCGCCGGACGGCGCGGTGAGGTGGGCGCCGAACATACGCTCGATTTCCTCAAACCGTTCGGAGTTGATCACCCGGCGGGTCGCTGTGGCGAAGCAGTTGAGAAGAACAACTGCGTTGAGTGAGGTCCCCCGTTCCACGAAGGTGGTGAGACGTTTTACGAATGCCTGATTCACCGTGTTCACTTCCTCGTAGAAGGCTGAAAATTCCTTGAGATCCCAATCGGGCGGTAGGCCGTTCCGTTGGCGAAATACTGGGCCATGAGATACATGGAGATCGAGCGGTAGACGCTCTCTTCGGTGGTGGCGAACGGGAGATGGGTCAGGACCATCGGGCGGAGTCTGTCCATGATCGGGCATCCGCTCGTAACCATGTAGATGCCGATCAGGGAGCCCACGGCATTCGTATTTTTCGCACGGGTTGAAAACTTCCGCGCCTCGGTGATCACTTCGACTTCCGACTCGTCATACGAGAAGACATCGGTGAACGCCTCGACCACTCCGACCAGGTTAACGGCGATCGGGCAGCGCGCATGTTGCTTTGTCGACAGGGGGCAATTGGGACATTGCTCGTGGCCCAATTCGGTCCAGACCGGCAGATCGAGCTCGGGCTCTTTTTTATGCAGGTTGAGGTCGGGACGCTCGAGTTCGATGTGGAAAACCTTCAATCCTCCGTCCGGGGAGCGGAAGCGATAGGTGATCGGATAAAGCGACTCGCTCACCCCGCCATTGATCGATCCGGTCGGCCGCCGCGTAAAGGACAAACTCGTTCACGCCCGGGAGTTGGAGCGGCGTTCTACAAAGAAGACGGGTCAGGCAGGCATATCTACGGAATCACGGAAGGTGTTCGCGAAGCCGCTGCTGCGCGGTTCTGCCGAGCGAAATCGTGGTCGGGATGCCCTTCAAGATCAGGACCGCGTTGTCGCGGGATTTGCGCTCCATTCGCGCGATCTGGTCGACGTTCACGATCAACGACCGGTCAACGCGAACGAAGGGCGGCGACGGCAGAGATTTTTCGTAAGCACTGAGGGACTGGCAAATCATGACGGCGGGCGCTTCTCTCACGGAGATTCGCGTAAAATCTCCATCGGCTTCCAGTGCACAAAGCGCGGAAACTGGTGCGATGATCGTTCTCTGCGGAGTGCGGAGGCAGATCCGGTCGGACGTCGAGTAGCCTGCCGGGTCACTACCCGCCGCGGGAATCTGGCACGAGGCCTCGATGCGACGGACGGCCATGGCGAATCGTTCCGGGCGGACCGGCTTCAAGAGGTAATCAACCGCCTCGATTTCAAACGCCCGGGCCGCGTGTTCGGAATGGGCCGTCACAAAAACGACCTTCGGAGCGGGATCGAGGGACTGCAAAAGGGCGAACCCGTCGGCTGCGGGCATCTGGACATCGAGGAAAATGGCGTCGGGCTTCTCGCGTCGAATGATCTCCAGGGCCGTCTTCTTGTTGTCGGCCTCGGCGACGACTTCGAGTTCTGGGTGGGCGGCCAGCAATTGGCGCATCGCCTGCCGGGCCAGCCTCTCGTCGTCGATGATTGCTACGCGAAGCATGGAGGTCCCTCGAGGATCAATCGCGCGGTGACCAATCCGGATTCTTCGGTGATCTCGAACCGGTGACGACCGGGATAGTGCAGGTTGAGCCTTCTGCGGATCGATTCCAATCCCAGTCCACTTCCGTGGTGAGGATGGCGGGAGTCGCCGGAATTTGTTACCTCGATGCGTAGGTCCTCGCCGACGGCACTGGCGGAAATCGAGAGCGACCACGGCGGCTCGACCGAGGAGAAGCCATGTTTGACGGCATTCTCGATGAGTGGCTGGAGAAGAAAGCTCGGAACGAGCATACGACGGGCCGCCTGGTCGGCGGTCACCCGCGTCTGGAGGCGATCTCCGAACCGTGTCTTTTCGATGCGGAGGTAAGCCGCCGTCGCATCCAACTCAACAGCCAGAGAGGTGATGACCTCATGACGATGTTCGAGCGAGAACCGGAGATAGTCCGCGAGTTCGCGCACCATATTGCCCGCTGTCTCCGGATGCGGGGAAATCTCGGAGCCGATCCCGTTGAGCGAGTTGAAGAGAAAATGCGGGTCGAGTTGCGCCCGGAGGAGTCGGGCTTCGAGTCGGTGCGACTCGGCTTCGGACTCGGCCGCCCGGATGCGCTCGTCGCGCGCCGCGACTTCGGCCTGGACCCAAAAATACCCAAGCGTCCACGCCAGATAAACCAGCCACATCAGAAGGGCGAGGAGGACCCAACGCTCGGCGGCATTCCACTCAGGAAGGGCCCAGCCAGTTGAGCGAATGACAATCTGGACAAGGCCGGACTGAACGATGGCTGTGAGGAGCGTTACGACGATCGCGATGGCCACGATGTTCGATCTAAAGAACGGCAGGCGCTCGAGTCTCAGGAAGAGAAGCCTCAAAACACCGGAAAGAAAAAATCCCAACGTCTCGGCCGCGAGAGTCAGTCCGAAGGCACGACCGAGATCCTGATGCATGATGTAGCGGATCAGCAGGGCAATCACGCCGAAGCCGAACCAGACCAGAAAGTTCACCTTCCAAAAAGAAGGATGAAAAAACCGCTTCGAATCGATTGGCTCGGACACGGTTCCATCGTGATGCGAAAATGGGATCCGGTCAACGCGCCAACTCGAGCGCTTGACAATTCCCCGGACGCAAACGAAATCGCTCGCATGATCGCTCGCCGGACACTTCTCAAGCTCGGGCTCGGTGCCCTGGCGTTTCCGATTCTCAGATTACCAGCCGCGGAGTCGGGAGGTAGGCCGTTCCGGTTCATTTTTCTCACAGATGTCCACGCGATGCTGGATCGCGAAGCACCCGCCAAGCTCCGCGAGATTGCGACCCGCATCGCCGATCTCGATATCGATCTCATCATCGGCGGAGGCGACTTTGTTGACGGCGGATTCCGCTCCACGGCGTCTGAGATGGAGCCGAAGTTTGCCGTGCTTCGGACGTTTCTGGATCGCATCGGGCACCGTGTTGAGGCCGTGCTCGGGAATCATGATTTGGTTGGCGTGAGCCCGGCCGATGGCTCAAATCCCGAGGCCGACCCGGCGCGATTCCTCCGCGAAACGTTTGGTCTCCGCGAGACCCGGCGGGTCCTTGATCGCGGCGGGTATCGCTTTATCATTCTGGATTCCGTCGAGACTGTTCCGGGCTCAGATTCGTATCGGGGCTGGATCAATGCGGGCCAAATGGCCTGGCTGAAAAATCAAATCGAATCCACGCCCGCCGGTGTTCCATTCATTCTTTGCTCGCACATTCCGTTCCGCTCGACGTTTCTGCAAAACAAGGACGGCCCGATGACACCACTCCCGGAGAGTCTCGTCGTCGGAAATGCCAATGACGTTCTTGCCCTGTTCGCCGGGCGCCGGCTCCCGCTCGTCCTCCAAGGGCATCTGCACGTCAACGAATTGATTCGCTGGAATTCCCGAACCTTTCTCACCGGCGGAGCCGTCTGCGGCGCCTGGTGGAAGGGCGACAATTGGGGAACAAATCCGGGCTTCGGAACCGTTGAGATCGAGCGCGACTTCCCCGACTGGAACTACGTTTCCTGACGCTTCGTATTGGGCTTGAAGTAGAACATGATTGTGATGCCCAGACAGATTCCGAGCGATCCCACCCACTTGAGCAACCAACCGGGATCGTAAAGCACTTGAAGCGTCGTCTCGCCAAGGTCTTTGGGGTTCCACTCGGCTTGCGAAAATTTGTAGTTAATCCCGGTCAGGTTTGCAGCGATGGTTCCGGGGAAGCTGGCGGGATGGTTCATTCGGGCGGTGCCGGATTTTTTCTCGCCGGTCTTGGCGTCTTCGAATTCCACGGTCGCGATGAAATTCGATGGAGTCTCGGTTCCTTCGTAACGGGGCACCTCGAAATTCACGAGTCGGAGCGAAAAGGGAATCGGCCGCAACTCGAGACCGTAGCCGATGCGCACGACATGTCGCCCGTCGGTGAGCGCCGTCACTTCGCCGGACTCGACCCAGCGCGGGTCGGCTTTCGGCCCGCCGGGAGATTCGAGGCGCGCGCGAAAACCTGGCACTCCCTGAGCGCCGGATTCGAGCGCCGGACCGGGCTTCACGAGTGAGGCTTGAACGGCCTGCGGAAGAAAATCAACGACCTCGACCTGCCAGTCGGCCCAGCCAAGCACAAACGAATCGCCGGCCTTCGCCCGGCCCGAGGCATACGTTTCCCCGCCGCGTTGGAGTTGGTAGGCAACGCCCTCGCCATCAGGTGCGAGAACAAGGCTGGGCTTCGAATCCGCGGGGGATTCTGCATGCACGACACGGACAAGTGCCGCGGGATTTTTCGGATCGCTAGACTTGCTCGCAGGGCGGCCGTCGATCATTTCAAAGTCGGGCCAATACCCCTCGATCGTCACGGTGGCCGGACCGCTGACAATCGGTTTGTTCAGAATTTCCGAGCGGAGATATGTGGCGCTCGTGCCATCGGGAGACGTGATCGAAACCTTGCTTCCGTCGGCGCTGAGGACGACGCGCACACCGCTGGCCTTAGCCTCGGATTGGACGATCGGGGCAAATTTTCCGAAGATCATTTGCGTCTCGGATGCGTTCGGAGGCCGAGGGGGCGGAAGCGTCGGTTGCCATGTCACGCTGGCGAGTCCGAAGAAGTCTTCCGTGCGCGGCGTCGTGCTTGACATGACGAGTGGCATGTCGAGGTTTTGTCCCATTCGCGGGCTGGTAAATCGGAGCAAGACTCCCGGCGTGCCGTCGTCGGCTGCGACGAGTTTTTGTTCCCGCACCAAGTTATCGCTGATGTCGTCGGCCACGATCCGCAAGTCGGTGCCGGGCACACCGAAGACGCGTGGGTTTTTCTCCGATGGCCGCGCGGTTGAGGCGTCAAATGGCATGACATAGAGGGCCGAGTCTGTCGGGCTCTCGACTTGGATGATGCTCCGGTTGACCGTGACTTTTCGCACGGGAGGTTTGTCCTTGTGGAGCGTCACGTTGCCCTCGAAGCCCGTGTGGAGGCCGACCATTGCGCCAACGAGCAACATGATGATCCCGTAGTGCGTGATGATGAATCCCGCATGCTTCTTCTGCCATGGCCAGCGCGTGAGGGTGACCGCGAAGAGATTCACACAAAGCACGCCGAGCCAGACAATGAACCACGGGGCTTTGTAGATATATGTTTGGGCGACCTTCGAGGTAAACTCGGACTCAGCAAACGTCGCAATCGCACAGGCCAGCGCAATCGTTGCCAGCAGGACGAGAGCGAGTTGTAGCGAGCCGAGCAAGTGGATGATCCGCCACGTCACGGAACGCTTCTGCCTGTCCGCGATCATTTGGCGACGTTGAGCTTCCGACGATGCCGGCGCAGCCACCGCGTTCAATTCCGAACCCTCCACCGCTGCCAACCCCCGCAGGCCAGGATCATTCCCAGACACATGCCAAACATCATCGCCCCATACGTCGCGAAGAATGCAACCTGCGGAGCCGCCACCGGGATCAAAGCCATGAGCCATGCCGCAGCTTCCATTCCGAGAAGCATCCCAAAAACTCCGGCGAGCCAGCACGACCAGCGGCCGGTTTGCCCGCGCTCGATGAACACGGCGGGGACTGATGCGGCGAGCATCGAGACGTCCATCCAGTTCACCCGCGCAAAAAGCCCGAGCCCCATGTTAGACGTCGCACATCCACAGAGACAGACGCCTTGCCGCACAATCGGCGCAAATCCCGCGTCGGCCCACCATCCGCCAAGCATGGCGAGTCCACCAACGGTAAACATCCCAAGGGCCATCTCGGCAAACGGGCTGAACGGTCGCCGGGCCAACCAGACCCCGCAGGCCGCACCGGCGGCAAGGAAAAGGAGTAAAAATCCGGCCGCACTCGGTCCATGGAACCCGCCGAGATAAACGATCACCGGACCCTGCAAAACGAGCGCTACGGCAGGAATGACAACCCGCCACGGGATCGCCGCGCTTGGCTTGGCCGGACGGGTCGATTCGTTCACAGCCAGAGCGCGCCAGGTCACGGTCAAGCTCGAGGCCAGCATCAGCAAAGCCGCAGCGACCGGATGGAGGATGCCGGTTGCGGCAAGCGCGATCCCGATCACGTTGTAAGCCGCAGCGAATCGTAGATTCCCACGAATGGCCGCGAGGGCCTGACGACTCCGCGCGATCGCGTAGGGGATCGCGGTGAGATCGCCGGAATTCAAATCCCCCGCTGCCGACTCTCTCGCCAAAGCACTGCCCGAGCCGATCGAGATCGCTACGTCAGCCTCGGACATGGCGGGAGCATCATTGACTCCGTCGCCGACAAAGAGGACCCGATGACCGTTTGCGCGAAGTTGGGAAACCAAACGCGCCTTCTCGTCCGGTTGGAGTCCGGCGTGAACATTCGGCAGGCCGTGCGCTGCTGCGGCTTCGGCACGATCACCGGTCATCACCTCGCAGCGAATCCCAAGAGCTTCAAGATCCGAGATCGCCTCGCGCGCGGAGCCGCGGAGCTTTTCGCGCAGCAGGGCGACGCCCACCACACGGCCATCAGCGAGCACAAAGACCTTGTGCGATCCCCCGGCCCCATCGAGCAATCGCCCGCTCAACATTTCAGCCACAGCGATCTGGTCAGCCGGGATCACTGCGGAGTTTCCCACCCGGATCATCCGTTCATTCACCCGCCCTTCGATCCCGACACCTGGCAGCATGGTCGTCCGGACGGCGGCGCTGGAGGGTCCGCGAAACGCACGGGCGACCGGATGCGAACTTGAGGACTCGAGCGCCGCAATGTCAGCGAGGAGAGCGGCACGGTCCTCTCCCGGCGCCTCGACGAAATCCACCCGTTCGAGCTCCTCCTCGCCCAGCGTGCCGGTTTTGTCGAAGACGACCGTATCCGTCCTCGCCAGTTGTTCGACCAGATTGCTGTCCCTCGGAAGAATTCCCCGCGTGGCCAGCGCGGCCAGTGCGGACCACACGCCGACCGGTGTCGCCAAGCCCATCGAGCACGGACAGGCGACGAGGATCACGGCAAGCGAATTAAAAAGTCCCGCCAGCCAGTTGTCCTTCCACGTCCAGAATGCAAACGTCGCGGCCGCGATGACCAGCACGGAGGGCAAAAACCATGCTACCAAACGGTTGGCTTCGCGCTGAAGGTCCGAGGGACGATCCTGCGCGGCTCGCACGCGATCCAGCAAGACATCGAGCCTTCGCGCGGTGCCGGCGACCGTTGCCCGGATCCTCAACAATCCATCGACCGAGTAACTCCCGGCCATCACGAAGTCGCCGCCGCGTTTGACCACCGGAAACGGCTCGCCGGTCAACGCCGTCTCACGAACAAAGGCCGTGCCTTCCTCGATCACCCCGTCGGTCGGAATCGCCGAACCGGCCCGGACCAAAATCCGGTCGCCGATGGAAACCGCCGCCGCCCGCCGGGAGACGGTCGATCCGTCGGGCTGGAGGACTTCGCAATGGTCGAACTCGACGCCCAGAGCCCGGGCCGCGTCGAGGGCCGCCCGCCTCCGCTTCTCACCGAGCAATTTCCCAAACGTGTAAATCGCCACAAGGATCGCCACGATCTCGTAATAAACGTGACCGTAGCCAGTGATCGTGCATTGCACGGAGGCAGCAAACGCTCCGAGAATCCCCGCGAGAAAGAGTTGCTCGATCACGATCCGCCCACGCCTCGCGGCCGCAACCGCCTCGCGCAGCACGGGCAGCCCGGCCAGTAGGAAGACGATGACCGCGGATGCCGCCAGCGCACAATGAATCACGATCCGCGCGGATCCGGTCGGCGGAGAGATACTCGCCGCCAGACCGAAAATCATCGACTGCCCGGCCACCAACCCTGCAATCGCCAACCGGAGCCATCCGGCCGAAGACTCGGACGGACCACTGGCCGGAGCAGGTGTGCAGGAACAACAGGACGACATGAGAACATGCAAGGTATTTACCCACACGGGATTTGCAACTCCGGGCCGCCCGCCGCCGCGCAAATCGGAACTTGCCGCGCGGTGACCAGAGGTTTAACAGCGAGTGACCATGGCCAAGAAACCAGTAGTCCTTATTATTCGCGACGGTTGGGGTGTGAATCCCGGCGGTCAGGCAACCGCAGTTCAGGACGGAAATGCCGTTCTCCTGGCGAAAACGCCATTTCACGAGATCCTGAACGCTGAGTATCCGAAGGGATTCCTGAGTGCCTCCGGACTCGATGTCGGGTTGCCTGCCGGCCAGATGGGAAACTCGGAGGTCGGCCACCTCAACCTCGGCGCCGGGCGCATCGTTTATCAGGATTTGACGCGCATTAATAAAGCGATTGAAGACGGCTCGCTGGCGCAAAATCCCGTGTTTGGGAAAGCCCTCGAACAGGCAAAATCCTCACGCCTGCACTTTATCGGGCTCGTCTCCGACGGCGGTGTCCACAGCCATCAGGACCAACTCATCGCCATGGTCGATCTCGCTCATCAAGCGGGCGTCGCGGACATCATGATCCATGCGATTACCGACGGCCGCGACACGTCTCCGACAGGCGGAGCGGGTTTTCTGGTCAAGGTCGAGCAAGCGGCGGCAAAATCTGGCGCCCGGATCGCGACGGTGATCGGCCGCTATTTTGCGATGGATCGCGACAAGCGCTGGGATCGCGTCAAGCTGGCATGGGATGCCATCGTGCTCGGCAAGGGAGAATTCTCCGCCGGGCCAGCCAGTGAGGTGGTCCGAAGCTATTATGGCAAGGATAAGACGGACGAATTCATGCCGCCTTTGATCTTTACCGAACCGGACCACCAACGCGTTCGCGATGGCGATGTCGTCTTGTTCTTCAACTTCCGAGCCGACCGGGCGAGGGAGATCTCCGACGCATTCCTCAAAGAGGATTTTTCCGGGTTTGATCGCACCGTAGTGCCCCGCACACACTTCTACACGCTCACCGAGTATGACGAGACCTACACGTGCCCGGCGATCTTCGCCTCGGAAAAACTCGCCATGGTTCTCGGCGAGACGGTCGCCGCAGCCGGACTCCATCAATTGCGCATCGCCGAGACGGAAAAATACCCGCACGTCACGTATTTCTTTAACGGGGGCGAAGAGGTTCCGAATCGCGGCGAAGATCGCGTGATCATCCAATCCCCGAAAGATGTGGCGACCTACGATCTCAAACCCGAAATGAGCGCGGGGCAAGTGACGGCAACCGTCGTCGAGAAGCTAAAGGACTACGACATGGTCATCCTGAATTTTGCCAATCCCGACATGGTCGGCCACACCGGTGTCGTCGAAGCGGCCATCAAGGCCGTGGAAACCATCGATGCCGACGTGAAGGCCGTTGCCGAGGAAACCCTGCGACTCGGCGGCAAACTCCTCATCACCGCCGACCACGGAAACTGTGAGTTCATGCGCAACGCCGACGGCTCCCCAAATACGGCTCACACAACGAATCTCGTTCACATTTTCTACGTCGCCGCAGATGCCGCCGACTACAAAGTCAACGACGGAATCCTCGCCGACGTCGCCCCGACTCTGCTCGACATGCTTGGCGTTCCCAAGCCCCCGCAAATGACCGGCCACAGCCTGCTGGAGAAAAAGTAGTCGGGCTCAGAGATCGCCAAGATCCCTGAAGTTTGGTGAGCGATTTTTGATTTTGAGAGGTTCACTTCCCGTCACCCTGTTGGCAGCTTTTTTTTCGTGGACCACTTCCGCGTATTCCGAGTCGCAACCGCTCCCGACCGACCGCGCTCGTGTTGCGGTCGCCGAAGTGGCCGACCCCTTCGGAGGCCCTGATCTGAAGGTGCTCCGCACCGATGCCAACACGCCCCTTCGCGCCGGAACGGCATGGATCTGGGAAAAAGATCGGCAGGAGGAACCCGACTACCGCACCCGGCAGCTCGCACGAATGGAACGCGCGGTCAATTACGCCTCCGCCAACGGAATGTATGTCATCATCAATTCGCACAACAAAATCCCCGACTACAACGAAGCTTACGCGAACGCACTCTGGACCTGCGTCGCCCCCTATTTTGCCAACCGCACCCATGTCCTCTACGAAGCCGCCAACGAACCCATGTCCGGTATCGGCAATAACGGCAGCATGACTCCAAACCCAGACGACAACCCCGCCGACAACCCACGCATTCAAGCCCTTCGCCGAACCTTCGACATCATCCGCGCCGGCGCTCCCGATACCCACGTGATGATTCTCACTCCCAATGGCATCAACGATTTCGCCCACGGCACCGGCCTGGGAAACCTCGCCGCGGCCTTTGCCGACATGCCCGGCGTGCCGGTCGATTGGAACAAAACGTCCGTCGGCTATCATCTTTATAACAACGACCGGGACGCCGGATGCGCAGCCAACGCCGCCAACCTCCGCAATCTCCACTCCCGGTTCCCAGCCTGGCCCTCCGAAAACAACTTCCCCTCCACCGTTTCGAATGCCGCCCTCGGCATCACCGACAGCTTCCGGTCCCCGTCCTTCGATGACGATACCTACGTCAACCAAACGTGCGAACGACTCGGCCTCGGTTGGGGCATGTGGAACATCAACGGCCAAACCCAACTCGACAAAAACTGGGCCATCCTCTGGCAGGACGCTGTAACGAACCACTGGACTTGGGAATCTGATCCTCCATCCCATCCGGAACCAAAGCGCGACAGATAACCTCAGAGCGGTCAGACCGGACTGCAACTCTCCCTCTGGAAATCTTGTCCATCTTGTTAATCCTGTCCAAAAACCTTCCTCCGCTCCGCGCTTCCGCCCGCGTTAACTCCACAGCCGCCGATCCAGCGTGCGATACTGGATCGCCTCGCCAACGTGATTTGGTTGGATCTTCTCGCTTCCCACCAGGTCCGCGATCGTGCGGGCGACCTTGAGGATCCGGTCATACGCCCTCGCGCTGAGTTGGAGGTCTTCCATCGCGTGGCGCAAAAGCTCCTGACCGGCGGTATCGAGTTCGCAAAACTTCTTGATTTGCGGATGGCTCATCCGGGCATTGCAGGCGGTCTTTCGGCCCTTGGAAAACCGACTCGCCTGGCGTTCCCGGGCCGCGACGACGCGCTGGCGGATCGCGGCGGACGACTCGGCCGACTCGCGGCTGGAGAGATCACGGTATTCGACCGCCGGGGCCTCGACATGGATGTCGATCCGATCCAGAAGCGGGCCAGAGATCCTCGCCCGGTAGCGCTCGATCTGCGCCTGCGAGCACCGGCACTCCCGCTTTGGGTCGCCAAAATACCCGCACGCGCAGGGGTTCATCGCCGCGACGAGCATGAAATCCGAGGGGAACGTCATCGTCCCCGCCGCGCGAGAGATTGTTACCTTCCCATCCTCCAGCGGCTGGCGCATCACCTCTAGAGTTGAGCGCTTGAACTCCGGCAGCTCGTCGAGAAACAGGACACCATTGTGCGCCAGGCTCACCTCGCCGGGGGTCGGATTCGTCGATCCGCCGAGCAATCCGATGTCACTGATTGTGTGATGCGGCGAACGAAACGGTCGCGTGGAGACAAACGCATTCTTCTCGCTTAACAGCCCGCAGATGCTGTGGATTTTTGTTGTCTCGATCGCCTCATCCAGACTCATCGGCGGAATCACCGTGGCGATGCGTTTGGCGAGCATGCTTTTGCCCGAACCCGGCGGGCCGATGAGCAGGATGTTGTGTCCACCCGCGACGGCGACTTCGACCGCGCGTTTGACGAGTTGCTGGCCTTTGACCTCCGCGAAATCGACTTCATCCGGCGAGTGGATCGAGAGGCGTTCGGAGGCGTTGCCGATGACCGGCGAGAGTTCAAGCTGCCTCGCAAGAAACTCATACGCCTCGCGGAGATTCGCTACGCCGTAGACATCGATCCCTTCGACAATCGCCGCCTCGGCCGCATTCGCGACGGGGAGCACGACCGCCTTCTTTCCCCGGTTCCGGGCCTCGATGGCGATCGGCAACGCACCCTTCACCGCACGGATCTCACCGGTCAATGCCAGCTCGCCCGCCACGAGACATCGTTCCAAACGCGGCAGATTCGCGCTCTGCGCGGCGGCGATCATCCCAATGGCAATAGGTAGATCGAAGCTCGGCCCCTCCTTCTTGATATCCGCCGGGGCGAGGTTGATCGTCGTCCTCTCGCGCGGCCACCGGAACCCACTGTTGCCAATCGCCGTCGTCACCCGGTCCTTGCTCTCCTTCACCGCGGTATCGGGCAACCCGACGACGATGATTTTTGGCTCGCCCGGCCCGGTATTGACCTCGATCTCGACCTCCAGCGCCTCGACCCCTTGGATCGCTGCCGAGAATACGCGGGTTAGCATGATTTTGAAAAACTTACGCCACTCCCACTATCGAAAATCCCCGTTTTGTAAAAATAAAATCCGCGCCGTTCAGAAATCGAGCCTCGTCAAATCCCGATTCGAAGGACACGCTTGGCACCGATCCTGCTGATTGCTGTCCATGCAATGTCCATACAGACGCGGAAGGGATAAAAATTTCATCTCCCTAAGATACTATCCATCAGTGGATAGCAAATTGTGTTACGATTTTGTCACAAATCCTCCTTTGGCTAACTTCGCCTTTCGGGGCGATGATAACCCCATGAGAACCAGCCCGCGATCCTCGGGACGATGTCACGGCTTCAGCCTGCTCGAAATGCTGGTCGTCGTCGCCATCATCGCCGTCATGATGTCGCTCCTTGTCCCAGCCATCGGCGGCTTCACCAACACCGCCGGACGCCGGGGAGCCGTCAACGTCGTCATGAACACCCTGGAACAAGCCCGCGTCGCCGCCCTCGAGAGTGGGCAGACCGTTTACGTCGGCTTCGCAGATCGGGATTTCTCGCCGGAAATGCAATACACCGCCCTGATCGTTTTCCGCGAAGCCACCGCCGAAGAAAAAGCTGACCCCTCGAATCCCCGCACGTTCGTGGTCCTGAAGAGGTGGACCCGCCTACCAAAGAACATCGCCTTTAAGAACGTCGCGAATTCGTTGATCGGAAGCAGTGAAGTCAAGAAGACGTTTTCTGGCCTTGCTTCACAATTGGGAAGTGGACAGTCGCGTGAAAGTTTTCCCTACCTTGCATTCAATTCCTCCGGGGCCGTCGAGGAACCGTCCGGAAATCTTCGACTCTACCTCTACGAGGGCTATTTTGCGGAGAATCAGGACAAGCCAACAAGGAATCAAAATGGCGGTCTCTTCGAGCAGATCTCCATCTCCCGCTACACAGGCCGCGTCCAACTCGACATCACCGCCACCGGAACATAAGTTGCGTCTCCCCGAGAAATTCCGTTAATTCCGTTAATTCGGTCAAAAAATCCTGTAAATCTTGTAATGCTCCGCTTCGCTACGATTGTGCTCCCGGCACCAAACATTCGAGTTTGCCCCATGGCCATGCGCTATCGCGCTGGTTTTCTGTCAAAAAACTCCACCCGCGGCTTCAGCCTCATCGAGATCGTCCTTGCTCTCGGCGTGATCGCCTTCGCCCTCGTTGGCATCATGGGACTCTTCCCCGTCGCGATGAAGTCTGCTCAAGAGAGCATGCGCGAGACCCGCGCAACATTCATCGCCCAGCAGATCTTCTCCGACCTCCGCACGGGCACCGGAACCAACCGGTTTCTTCTGGTTGGAGCCGCCCCAACCGCGACGACCCCGCTCAGCCTTGCCGATAATTCGGCATCGGTAGTCGTCCTCTTCGACAACAATGCCGTTGCGACGGGAACAAACGGTGCCACCACATTTTCCAACGCCGCACCCTCCGCCGCGTTCGTCGCGAACGTCACCGTCCAGACCAATACCGGCGTCCCGAATCTCTCCCAAGTCCAAGCCACCATCGAAGCCCCCGCCGCCGCCGCCAGCACGAACCGCTCGCGGTATACGTTTGTGACGTTGATGAATTATTAGGGTTTTTTGACAGAATTAACGGAATTAACAGAATTTTGGAGACTCAAAGAACATATGATCTCGCCGGTGTTGTCATCGGACTGGCGATGAAGGTTCATCGGGAGCTTGGCTCGGGATTTCTTGAGAGCGTTTACGCAAACGCCATGGCCCTTGAGCTTGAGGAGGCCGGGATCAGTTTCCGGCGTGAGGAACCCTTGGCGGTGCTCTACAGAGATAGGATGGTTGGCGAGTTTCAGTGTGACTTTCTGTTGGAGGAAGGCCTGATTCTCGAGCTTAAAGCCGTCTCAGCCTTGAATCCTGCTCACGAGGTTCAGCTCGTCAACTATCTCACGGCAACCGGTATCCGGGAAGGCCTCCTGCTCAATTTTGGTGCCAAGAGCCTGGAATTCAAAAAGCGTCTGAAATCCCTCCCCGAAAATTCCGTTAATTCCGTTAATTCTGTCCAAAAAATAAACCAGCTCGCCTTTACCATTATCGAGCTGCTTGTCGCGATGGCGGTGATGTCGGTCCTCCTTGTCCTGCTCCTCAACATGGTCGATAGCGCCACGAAGCTTTGGCGCGAGAACGAAAACCGCGTCGATGCCTATCGCGAAGCCCGCGCTGCCTTGGGCATCATGTCCCGCGACCTCCGCAATGCCCTCACCGGGGCCACGAATACGAATCATTTTCTCGTAAACTCCACGGCATTTCCGAATCTTTCGAGCGTCAGTTCACTGGTGACAGATACCAACCAAGGTGCCGCCCTGTTCTTCCTCTCCGCTCTCCCATCAAAAGCCCAAGACTCGGCCTCGAATCGGAGCGACGTCTGCCAGGTTGGATATTTTCTCGCCTACGGAAAAAGCTCGAGCGCATCGAACTCCCCGATCAGCACACTCAATATCTACCGCTACATCCTCAGCAGTGACCCGACATTTGCCCGGCTGACTAATACTTCCCCACCCCTTTTCATCTCAAGCCTCACCACACTGGATCCCAAAGTCGAACTCCTCGCGCGCAACGTCACCCGCTTCACGGCAAAAGCCTACACGCTGAATAACAACGCCCTCGTCAACTTCGTCGCCTCCACCGGCACCCCCATGCCCGACGTCGTCGAACTTTCCATCTCCGCGATCAATCAAGACACGGGCAAAAAACTCGGCGGCTCCTTCAGCGATTGGACATCCACAAACTCGGCCACCTACACCAACCTCGTCGGACGCGCCGAGCAGACCTTCACCACCCGCATCAACCTCAACCGGCCCCGATGAGGATTTTTTGACCGAATGAACGGAATTATCAGACCAGGGCAGAGGTTTTTGACATGATTCACAAAGCCGAGGTCTTTACGAGACAGACTGCCCAACGCAGCCCGCAGGGTGAGCGGAGCGAATCAATTTACAGGATTTCGTGATGAGGGCGGAGACTGACAGGCAGAAGCTCGAAGTCTTCTTGGCGGCTTTTGGAGACCGGGTTACCGGGGAAGGCAGCATTTATCTGACTGGCGGCGCAACGGCCGTTCTCCACGGATGGAGGTCCATGACCATCGATGTTGATATTAAGGGCGATCCCGAGCCCCCGGGATTCTTCGAAGCGATCGCAATCCTAAAGGATGAACTCGACATCAACGTCGAACTCGCCAGCCCAGATCTCTTCATCCCGGTCCTCCCCGGCTGGCGGGAGCGCAGTTTGTTCATTGGCCGGCATGGACACCTCGAGTTTTTTCACTACGACCCGTATTCTCAAGCCCTCGCCAAGCTTGAACGTGGACATCCACGCGACGTGGCTGATGTGAGCGCGTTGCTGGAAA
The DNA here is from genome assembly GCA_049317665.1 of Terrimicrobiaceae bacterium. Taxonomy (GTDB): domain Bacteria; phylum Verrucomicrobiota; class Verrucomicrobiia; order Chthoniobacterales; family Terrimicrobiaceae; genus JBBRHN01. The sequence continues at coordinate 19,531 of JBMOHW010000037.1, forward strand.
TCGGGCTTATCGACAAAGGCCAGCTTTTGGATTACTTCTCCGCCGTGGAAAAAGAACTCATCCGCTTTCCCGCAGTGGATCCGGGCACCTTCCGCCACTCCGTCGAACGGTTCTGCGCTCTGTAAAATGATCACTTCACACCCCATAGCCGCAGACGCCCTCCTTTCCGGCCTCCCGGGCGAGGCCTTGGTCCGCCAGGGACTCGCTGACCGCAGGGCTGACCGCGTATCCATCGAATCCTGTCTTGTCGAAATCGCCAGCCCACGCCTCGAACGCGCGGGCCTCCTGGATGGAAACCAAGCCGAAACAGAGCCCGAACGCGCCCTCTACCGTCTGCTCCGGCAGTCCGGCGGTGACGCCTATTCCCGTTACAACTCCCTCCTCCGCGAACTCGTCAGCTTCGAACACGCTCTCGACCACCGCCTCCGCCGAGCAGGAGATTCTTCGACATGATTCACAAGAGTCACAGGATTTGGGAAAAGAAGGTTGCGGCTCTGTCACGGAGATCCACGGGCACAAAATCGACTGCCTCGACCCCACTTCAACCTTCAACTTTCAGCCTTCAGCTTTCTCAAAAGGCCTCCGCCCTCATCACCACCCTCCTCGTCCTCGTCGTCCTCTCGACCATCTGCGTCGCGTTTATGCAGAGCATGAGCGTGGAGCGGAGCGTGGCCAAGAGCACGGCGAACCGCTACCAGTCGGAGTTGGCCGTCCGGGCAGGGGTCGAAATGGCTCGGGCGACATTGCTGAATGCCATTACTAATCCGATAGCTGGTGGCGTAGCCTATACGACGTGGGGTTACTATCCGAGCACAAACGATGTGTATTTCTCCGCAATTACAGTCGGTCGACCGAACTTGCTAAACGATACTAATTTTCTCTCTACTAATAATACAACTTGGCTCTTTTCTAGTCCCCGCAATGTTTCGACAACCAACGTTGCAAATCCCGACCAAGTAGCCACGTTACCACCGGGTGACCGGGTAAACTTGAATAGCAAGGGAAACATCGCGCCCGACCGCAGGGTTATAAGTGTCCCATGGCACGAGATTTCGAGAACCACGAACAATGGGCAGGTTTATATTTCTCGAGTCGCATACTGGGCGGATGATGAAGGTTCGCGCTTGAACCTCCTTGCACAGCAACTTGGGACAGCGACAAATTTTCAGGGTGTTCGTAAAGATGGGGCCCACCCTTCGGAGATGTTGTTCGACCAAATCGTAACGAGAACAAACTTGCAGCAGATCACATCTCAGCCAATTAGCCAGTTAACTCGGAAGTCAATCCTACAAAACTTACAAACCAACGCGATCGCCACTCTGGAAACCAATAGCTTTCTCTACACGACAAGATCCCTCACTGATAACAGAATCCAATATGGCCCAACAAATTCAGGGCTCTACCGGCGAGGAATGAAGCGTATGAACCTAAACTGGGCTGACCTCACGAATAGCTCAATTGCGGTAACAAATCGAGTTTCTGAACTCGTCGATGCCATGGAACAAGGGTGCCAAGAGTTTCTTAGCACCACGAATGTTCTTTATTTCCCAAGCGTTGCGGCAAATTTTCAGCCGCCGTCGGTAACCCCCTCCGCATCCCTCGGCATTCCAAGAGCCCTCAAGTCAACTATTGCTGCTTCGATAATCGACTATTTGGACTCCGACTTTATCCCAACTCAACCGTCAACGATTCTCAGTGCAACAAACACTAACTCACCTGCTCCTCCAGTCCGCATGCTCAATGACATGCCGCGTCCAGCTTTCTTCGGTGCAGAATCGGCTCCAGTAATTAATGAGGTTCAAATCGTATGGAACGCGAGACCCGGACAGACCACAGCTAATACTACAGTTACGAGAACCGGAAATGCATCAACTGGTTTTACATATACTGTTCCCATACTATGGCAGTTTGAATTGTGGAATATGTCCGATCAGGCCTTGC
>JBMOHW010000038.1:0-21135 GCA_049317665.1 Terrimicrobiaceae bacterium
TGAGTTTGGTCAACTGACGCCGATGGCCCACCGTGCGGTGGTAGCCCTTCCGGCGGCGAAATTTGTAAGCGATGACTTTGTCATCTTTGAATTGGTCGACGACTTCTGCCGTAACCTTGGCACCGGCGACCGTCGGAGCTCCGATGGAGAGGGAAGCGCCGTCCGAGACCAGCAAGACGTCCGAGAATTCTGTCTTCGTGCCAGCTTCGACGTCGAGCTTCTCGACTTCAATTTCGTCGCCTTCTGTTACGCGGTATTGCTTACCGCCGGTTTGTATCACTGCGTATGCCATAAAATTTCCGTTTCGTTGGGAACTGCGCAGAATGCAACGTGACGTCGAGCTTCGCAAGCTAAAATTTCCCGCTTGCGTAACTTTTCTTCCTCGCCTATTTCTCCTGTTCTCCTCGCAAGATGCTCGGGTGGTGGAATGGCAGACACGTACGTTTGAGGGGCGTATGCCGTAAGGCGTGGGGGTTCAAGTCCCCCCCCGAGCACTTCCCCCTTCCTTCGAATCTACTTGAACTTCTCCGTCTTCTGCGAATCTTCGGGGGATGCAAAGATTTATTTTGATTCTCTTTCTCTCTGGTCTGGCCAGTGCCTCAGCCGCCGTCCAGAAGGAGTTCATCCTCCTCAGCGGCGGACCGTCGCTCATTGAGTGGGAGAAATACAAAGCCGCACCGCACGATAACTGGTGGGGAAATTTCATTCGCGCTGCCCGCGTTCGGATCGAGCAGATCCGCAAGGAACAGGGACCGGACGCCTTGATCACCTGGCTCGTCCACAAGCCCAGCTATGCACGCCGGGCCGCCCGACAGGACCAGTCGGACCTGATTGGGAACATTATTTCTGTCCGCGATAAATACAACGTCAACCTCGTGTGGATCGACACCGGCGACGACGTGATCAATTACCTCAACGCCGGACGCCCGCGAGGACAGACAAAGATTGCGAATTTCGAGTTCTACGGTCATTCCAACCGCGCCTGCTTTATGTTTGATTACAGCAACCAGATCGACAGCGGATCGAAGAGTTGGCTCCACGAAAACGAACTCTCGAGAATCCGACGCGGAATCTTTACCCGAGACGCCTTCGTTAAAAGCTGGGGCTGCCACACAGGCGAGAGCATGAGCAAAAAATGGCGGGCCGCCACCGGCAAAAAAATGATCGGCGCTGTCGGCAAGACCGACTACGCCCACGGCCATACCCGCGGGTGGGTTCCCGCTCTAAGCGAAGGCGGACGCTGGGGCGGCTAGCGCGACCGATCACGCCTGACGGGTCGGGCTTTTCTTTTTCAGCAGCCCGGTCATTTGGAGACCCGTCCACGACAGGGCCAAAAGCCCGAGGCCGACAAAAAGGACGTAGTAGGGTGCGACACCTTTGCCCAGCCATGAGCCCTGGTGGATATCCATCAGAAGGTCGGCGGTTCCGTCGGAGATGTGAAACCATTCCTCGCCGAACTTGTAGGCAAGTCCGGTGACCGCCGAGGCTGCGAGCGGGAGCATGAGAATCAGCGCCACGATCCGATGCCCGAGACGCATGGGAATCTTGGAGCGACTGGTCAAGAGCAACGTGGCCCCGCTCACGATTAGGGCCAGCAAGCCCATGCCCACGACGGCCAGATAAAGCATCGACCCGATGCCGCCAAGCCATTCTCCGGAGTGAACATCGAGCACTTTCGATCCGAGGCCTTTGTCCATCCCGAACCACGCTCGTCCGATCCGATATCCAATCCCGGTCGCCAACGTGACAAAGAGCGGAACAATCAACCACGGCGAGACACGGCGATGGAATTTACGGAAGGCGGGGCTCATATTGCATCATCCTGCTCCTCGTCTCGCCGGGGTGTCAAACAGGATGGCATTGCACGCCTTCCGGCTCGGGTGTAATCCCGTGGAAATGCCCATGCGGTTCCAGCACTTTGAGGTTCTCACCAAACCCGATGGTTCACCCTGGGTCCTCGGACGCAGCACGTTAGGCACGACCTACAAGGCCCGGGATACGAACCTCCGCAGCGATGTCGCCTTGAAGGTTCTCGCGTTGGATGGTGACCCCACTTTACGCGAGGCGTTTTTGAAGGACGCCCGGGCGGCAGCGGCGTTGCGTCATACAAACGTCGCCTCGATCTATCACTTAGGCGAATTGGATGGCACGTGCTTCTACGCGATGGAGTTTGTCGAGGGCCGACAGCTTGCAGCTCGCTTGCTCGACACGGAAAAGATCCCGCTCACTCAGGCTGTCGAAATCGCCCTCCAAATCTCGCGAGCCCTCGCGGCGGCATCCCGACAAAACCTGCTCCACCGCGATATCAACCCCTCCAACATCCTGCTGGTGCGGGATGATGACGGACGCACGATCGTCAAGATGATCGACTTCGGCCTCGCCCGGGTCGCCCCGGTGCCGGATACCGCGGGATCCCCGGATTACACAAGTCCGGAACTCCTCCGGGGCGGGCCCATCGATATCCGATCCGACATCTATTCCCTCGGGGCAACACTTTTTCACATGCTCACCGGCCACCCGCCCGTCGTTGCGGATCCGGTTTCCATCACGGGCCTCGACGATGCCCCCGCCGACGTCCGCAGCCTCGTGAAACGGATGTTGGCGAGTGACCCCGCAGCCCGCCCGCAGACGCCAACAGCGCTCCGCATCGAGCTTGAGGCCTGCCTGGGTGCCGCCACGGTCATACCCCCAGCAGCCCCTCCTCCGTCTCGCCCGAATGCCCCGCCTCGTTCCTGGCCCGTGGTTCCCATAGCCGTCGCCGCGCTCATAGGCGTCGGCGTGGCAGGGTGGTTTTTTTGGAAAAAGTCCATGGTTACCGTTCCCGTCGAGTTCGCCGCTCCCGTCGTTCCCCCGCCTGCCTCACCTCCGAGTCCCACCCCGGCTGCGCCAACGGTCGAGTTGGTGCTCGGGCCGTTCGACAGCTTGATGGCGAAGGAACATTATGCTGAAGCCCTGTCGCTCGCGCTCAATGCCGGCGCGGAATTTTCCTCGTTGGATCTGCCTCGCCAGAAAATGGAGATGGTCGCCGCGCTGCTGAGATCCAATGCCTTCGTCATGACGCCCGCGAAGTTCCAGCCCCTCCGACCGGCTCTGGAGGCCGCGGCCGGGAAGGACGTTGTCTCCGCGCAAGTCCTGCTCGGCGAACAATTGCGCGAGTCCGAGCCCGTGACCGCTCTCCGTTGGTTCCAGGCCGCAGCTCGGAATAGCCAGACCGAGGCGATGACTCAGACCGGACTCATGCTGGCCAACGGCAAGGGCGTTCCATCCCCCGATCCCGCCCTGGCTGCCCAGTGGTTCGAAAAAGCGGCCGAGGCCGGAGATACCGATGCGATGACCGCTCTGGCCGAATGTTTGATCCACGGAAAAGGCGTCGAGAAAAATCCCGAACGCGCCGCCGGTCTCCTCCACGCGGCCATCGCCTTCGATCACCCGCTCGCTTTCAACCTGCTGGGCGACCTCTACCACCGCGGGGTGGGTGTTCCGAAAGACGAGGCCGAGGCACTCCGCCTCTTTACCCGCGGGTCGGAGCTCGGCTCCGGCGATGCCACGGCCAACCTCGGTCTCCTCTATCTGCGCGGGGAGGGCGTTCCCAGAGATCCGTCAAAAGCCGCTGCGATTTGGAAAACCGGGGCCGAACGGGGATTCGCAGCCTGCATGTTGAACTTCGCCAAGGCCCTCGCGTCCGGCACCGGTGTCCCGGCCAACGAACCCGAGGCTCGCAAATGGTTCGTCGAGGCCGCCCGCGCCGGAAAGCCCGAAGCCATCGCGTGGTGTCAGAAAAACCGTGTGCCATTCCAATGACTTCGCACTTGCATCCCCCGACCATCGCCCGCATGATCGCGCATGGACGCCGCCGCGCAAATCACGAGTCCTCCGGACTGGGACTCCCTTTTCTACCGATCGGCCGACGAGTTTTTTTCGAGCCATTCCGGACTCGCGCTGACCTACGACGACGTTTCCCTGGCGACATTGTATTCCGAGATTCTGCCCCGCGATGCGAATCTTGAGACGCAAGTCGCCCCGGGGTTGACACTGCATCTCCCCATCATCTCAGCCGACATGGACACCGTGACCGAGTCGCGGATGGCCATTGCTCTGGCCCTCAACGGCGGTCTTGGCTTGATCCACTACAACATGCCAAACCGGCAGCAGTTGTCAGAAGTATCGCGGGTAAAGAACCACGTTCATGGCTTGATCCGCGAACCGATCAAGGTCATGCCGGACCAGAAAATCGGGGATGTTTTGCTTCTCATCGAGGAGAAGAAATTTTCTTTCAGCACATTTCCTGTCGTCGACGAAAGCGGCGCGCTCCTCGGGCTGCTCCCGGGACATTGTGTGCGCCCGAGATTCGCCGCTCGCGGGGTCGCGGAGGCGATGGTTTCGCGCTCGGCCGTTTTGACAATCTGCGAGGACGAACTCGGAGACGATCCGATCGCTCGCGCAGATCGGTTTTTTACGGAACACATCGGGATCCATAAATTGCTCGTCGTGGATCGCTCGGATCATCTCCGTGGACTCTTCACGCTGAGCGATATCGAGCGCATCACTCAAGAGCGATCCCTCCAAACCAAGCCGGCCCGGGATGCAAAATTCCGTCTGCTTTGCGGAGCAGCGATCGGTGCGACTCGCACCGTTTCTGGCGAACTCGACCGCGAGGCCGTCGTCAGCCACGTCGGCGCCCTCGTTGATCGCGGCCTCGATGTTCTCGCCATCTCAACCGCGCACGGCCATACCATCGGCGTGGGTGAATCGGTTCGAGTCGTCCGGGATGCGTTCCCCGATCTCCCGATCATCGCGGGAAATGTCACAAGTGCAGCGGGCGTCGAGTTTCTGGCCTCCGCAGGCGCCAGCTCGGTAAAAGTCGGCCAGGGCCCGGGCTCGATCTGCACAACTCGTGTGGTAGCCGGAGTGGGCATCCCCCAACTCACCGCTCTCTACGTTTGTTCAAAGGCCGCCCAATCCCTCGGCGTCACGTTGCTCGCCGACGGCGGCATTACGAAGTCCGGCGATATCGTCAAAGCCCTCACCCTCGCCGACGTTGTCATTTGCGGAAGCCTCCTCGCGGGCTGCCCGGAAGCCCCGGGCAACATCATGGAGATCAATGGCAAATTCTATAAACAATACCGCGGCATGGGCAGCCACGCCGCGATGAAGGCGGGCAGCGCGGCCCGCTACGGACATGCCAAAGCGTCCGCCCAGAAATCCGCGGCCGAGGGCGTCGAAGCTCTCAAAGAAGTCTCCGCGCCAGCCGATGTCGTCCTCGCCCAACTCGCCGGCGGACTCCAGAGCGGCATGGGCTACCTCGGGGCCCGCGATCTCCCAACGCTTCGATCCCGCGCCAAGTTCACCCGCATCACGACAGCCGGACTCCGCGAAAGCGCACCCCACGACATTATCGAGGTCAAGGCCGGCTCCGCCGAGAACTGAGAACTCGGACTCACGCGGGGATGAGCCACCTGGCAAACGCGAGGTAGATCGGAATCCCGAGGACGACATTGAAAGGAAATGTGATCGCCAGCGAAGCCGTGAGATAGATCGCCGGACTCGCCTGCGGTAGGGCGATCCGAACCGCGGCCGGTGCGGCGATGTAACTCGCGCTGGCGGCAAGTGTGCCGAGAATCATCGCGCCTCCGACGCCCATCCCCGCCACCTTACCCAGCCAAACACCCAAAAGCCCGTGGAGCAAGGGCATCCCTGTTGCAAAGACAACCAGTCCGGGCCCCGCCTGTTTCAGATCCCCCAGACGCCGCCCGGTGACCAAGCCGACCTCCAGCAGGAACAACGTGAGAACCCCGCGAAACGGCGCATCAAACAAGGGCGCCACCTGCTCCGCACCCTTTTTTCCACAGAGCAGCCCAATGATCATCCCGCCGACCAGCAGAACAATACCTTTGCTCGTGAGCAACTCGTGCAGGACTTTCCCGACCGACGTGCTCCCACCGGCAAAGACGGAACGCCCGACGAGTAGGATGGCGACGAGAATGGCAGGGACTTCCATCACTGCGAGCAGAGCAGGCAGGTAGGGCTCGTGCGGGATTTTCAAGATGTCGAGGAACGCTATGCCTTCTGCAAACGTCACCGCCGAGACCGATCCGTAGTGGGCCGCCAATGCCCCCGCATTTACGCTGTCGAAGCCTCCCGCCTTTCTGAGGATCAGGTAACTCCACACCGGAATGCTCAGGCTCAGTGCGAACGCCATCACTAGCGGCTTCCAGATCTCCTGAAAGCTCACCCCGTCGAGCTTCGCTCCTCCCTTCAGCCCGATGGCGAAGAGCAGATAGATTGTCAGACCCGCGTAGATCTCCGGTGGAATCTTCAAATCACTGCGGATTAACGCGGCAATCACTCCCAAAAGAAAGGAAAGCACCATCGGAGAGAGCAGACTGAGAGCGAGCGTGTTCAGAAGTTCCATGAGATTTGTCGGGTGTTGATTTTTGCAAGATGTCAGCTATCATATACGTGATAAAAAATACACGTTACAAAATACACGGCTTATATGTCGTGTATTGAATGTCAACATTTAGATGAAAAAAAAATCTCCGCCGCCCGAACCCGGATTCACCTATCTGAGCAACCACACCCACGTTTTGGTCTGCCTGGCGCAGGACCCGGAGACCCGGCTGCGCGATCTTGCGGACATGGTGGGCATCACCGAGCGAGCGGTGCAGAGGATCATTGTGGAACTGGAAGCTGCTAATGTTCTCGAAAGAAAGCGGGATGGGCGCCGGAACCGCTATCGGATCCACCGAACCGCGCGCCTACGTCACCCGCTGGAGGCGCATTGCACGGTCGGCGGTTTGCTCGACTGGGTCCACCGCCAGAAGGCCTGAGGGATCTCGGGCCCGATCGGCGGCGATAATTGCGAATCGACGCTATAGTCCCAACACGTCTCGAATCGCCGATTTCACCATGTCAAACTGAACTTCAGACAACCTCCCGAGTCTGCGCTGAAGGGCGTTATGGTCGATGCTCGCAAACCCTTGAACGTTTACTGCCGAGGGCTTGGGAAGCCACCGTGGCCTGCCAATATCGACTTCCCCCCGAAGTCCTCGTTGCTGAGATGTCAGGGGAACTACAATGACAAGTGCACGGGCATCCTGCGGCTGCGGAACGGCCAAAACCAGAACAGGGCGCTTCTTGGCAACAAGACCGAAATCCACCATCCACACCTCGCCTGGTGTGGCTTCAATACTCACCGAAGGCGTCCTCCCAAATTTTCCCCTGCTGGGCCGTTGTCACCGTTCTTTCCGGAGATGTCGTGACAGTAAACGGCATGTCGTTTCGAAGTTCGACTTGTGCCAGAAAAATGTTGAAGGCATCGCCCGTCTTCATCCCAAGCCGGGCAAACACCTTCTCGGCGCGCTTCAAGCGGTCTGAGGGAACACGTGCACGGAACAAGGTCGAAGATGCCATGCGTCAAAAGTGCTCAAAAATGCTCATGCGTCAACGTTCTTTTGCTTTTTCGGACGACGAAGCCTGAATCCACCGCCAGAAGGCCTGAGAGCTTTAGAGCGCCGCCGGCGCGATCTCGGTGTGACGGGTGCCGCCGATTTCCTTGCGATTGACGGCATTCACATACGCCCTCGCACTGGCCTCGATCACATCCGTGCTGGCACCTTTTCCGGTCACGAGAAAACCATCGCCGAAATCGACCTTGATCGTCACCTCACCGAGCGAATCCCGGCCTTGAGTGACGGCGTCGACGTGGTATTCGGCGAGGTGCCCGTGCCGCCCAACGATGCGATCAATCGCCTGCATGGCCGCGTCCACGGCTCCGTTGCCGGGACTGGAATCCTGAAGCAATTCCTCCCCGCGCCGGAGACGGACGGTGGCCGTCGGCACGGTCGTTGAGCCGCTGGTGACGTGGATGTAGTCCAAGGTAAATGTTTCCTTGGCGACGGACATCGAGTCCTCGACAAGCGCCGCAAGATCGTCGTCGTAGACAAACTTCTTCTTGTCCCCCACGACCTTGAATCGCTCAAAAACGGCAGCGATTTCCTGAGGGCTCAGATGGAACCCGAGATGCTCGAGTCGTGAGACCATCGCGTGCGTCCCGCTGTGTTTGGTCAGCGGCAGTTCCGTTCCGCCCCAGCCGACTTCCTCGGGATCCATGATCTCGTAGGTCTCGCGCTTTTTCAGAATCCCGTCCTGGTGAATTCCCGAGCTGTGGGCAAAGGCATTCTCACCCACAATCGCCTTGCTCCGGGCCACATGGAGGCTGCTCATGCGACTGACGATGCGGGAGGTTTTCAGGATCTCGCGCGTGACAATGTTCGTGTGCAGTCCGGCGAAAAAGTCATTCCGTGTTTTAATCGCCATCACGACTTCTTCGAGCGCACAATTTCCCGCTCGTTCGCCGATGCCATTGAACGTTCCTTCCACCTGCCGGGCCCCCGCTCGCACAGCAGCCAGTGAGTTGGCGACCGCCAGGCCCAGATCGTCATGGCAATGAACGCTGAGGACCGCCGAGCCGATGTCGCGCACGTTGGCGATCAAATAGGTCATGAGCGCGGCGTAGTGTTCTGGCACCGCAAAACCGACCGTATCCGGGATGTTCAGCGTCGTGGCTCCGGCCTCAATGGCGGCTTGGACAACCTCCGCAAGAAACTCCGGCTCGGTCCGCGAAGCATCCTCGGGTGAGAACTCCACGTCTTGGGTATGCGTCTTCGCGCGGGCGACACCTTCGCGGGTCAGGCGAATAATCTCGGCCTTGGCCTTCTTGAGTTTGTGGTCGCGGTGGATCTCGGACGTGGCCAGGAAAACATGAACCCGTCCGCGCTCGCCAGCTGGCTTGACGGCCGCTCCCGCCGCATCGATATCCTTCGCGACACAACGTGCCAGCCCACAGATGATCGGCCCGCGAATTTCGGTCGCAATCGTCTGAACGGCCTCGAAGTCCCCATCGCTGATGACGGGAAACCCAGCCTCGATCACGTCAACATTCGCCCGCGCCAGCTGACGGGCGATTTCCATTTTCTCTCGCAGGTTCATGCTGGCACCCGGGCATTGCTCCCCGTCGCGCAGCGTCGTATCAAAAATTATAACTTGGTCGGACATAATAAACTTTCGGTTCGGCGAGTCAGGAGGGTTTTCTCACGCGGCTCAAGCCGCCTCGCCGGATCAGCTCTACCGCAGGATTATAGGAATGTGGGCAATAGAAGTCGGTTCGGGAGCAACCCGAGTCGGACATCCAAAATGAGATTTCCTGCGAAATCGACCATGGTTTTGGAAATACCATGCGATAGCCGAAATGCAAGCGGCGAATCTTCCACGGGGCATCTCTCCCGATCCGACATCGAAACTCGTGGATTTGGGTTTTCACTCCAACGACTTTCAGCGCATCATCCCCGGCTCATGGACATCGTCTATTTTGATCTCGAAACCAAACAAACGGCATTGGATGCCGGGGGATGGGACAAGAAGGATAAAATGGGCATGTCGATCGGTGTCACATACAGCTCGGAGGATCAGAAGTATGAGATTTTTTCCGAGGATCGTGCCGACGCCCTGGTTTCGCGCCTGCAGCGCGCCGACCTCGTTGTGGGATACAATGTCATCAGCTTCGACTACGCTGTCCTGCAAGCCTACACGGTTCTCACCCTTGCCGAATGCCTTCCGACTCTCGACATGCTCGTCGAGATCGAGAAAGTCCTCGGACACCGACTCAAACTCGAAGCCGTCGCGCAGGGCACGCTCGGCGTCGGCAAAGTCGCAGACGGACTCGATGCCCTCCGTTGGTGGCGTGAGGGCCGGGTGATGGACATTGCGGAGTATTGCTGCTTCGACGTCAAGGTGACCAAGCTCGTGCACGAGTTCGCCGTTCAGAACAAAGAGCTCTTCTTCACCGACCGCTTCGGCCGCAAACAGCGGATGGATATTTCCTGGCCCACATGATCCAACCCCTCAAATCTCCGAAGAATAATTGGTTTCTCTACTGGGTCGATCTGCAGGAGCCGGTCCCGACGGGCGGCGATTGGTTCCTGCCGACAATTGTTATCGTCTGCGATCAAACCGGAACCCCGGTCGCTCCGCCGGAGATCTTGGAAGAACTCGACCAGTCGCGCATCGAGAATTTTCTCTACAAAACGTTCGATGCCGCGGGCCAGCCAGACCGACTATCGATCTCGGCCAGCGAGGACTGGGATGGCGACGCGTGGCAGGCCTTCTCGGCGGATTGCAAACTCGACATCCGATTCCAAGACCAAGCGACCCAATCGTCGGAAGATTTTCAGGCCTTGACGAAAACCCTGGTCATGCGCGTCGCTCGCGAGGGGGACGGACCGACCCAGTCCCGCGACGTGGCCGCTGGCTTGGCGCGCACAGCCTTGCGTGTGCGGTCGCCGTCGAAGCGCGCCGCCTTGCTCAAGCTGGCCTTGGAAAAGGACGCCGACTGCGCAGCCGCCCGGATCGAGTTAGCAGATATCGAATTCCAAAGCGGAAGCTGGAAGTCGTGTCTGGCGGCTTACGACGAAGTGATTGCCCGGGAATTGCCAAAATGGACGGGCGGACGGAGCGTCTGGTGGATCGACCGCGCGACTCGCCCGTATCTCCGCGCGATCTACGGAAAATCCATGACGCAGTGGCACCTCGGGCGTTTCACATCCGCCGCTCGCTCGCTGGAGGAATTGCTCACGTTGAATCCCGCAGATCATCAGGGCGTCCGTTTCCTGATCCCGATGCTCCACCTTTTGGCGGAATCTCCAGAGCGCGCAAAAGTGGCGTTCGAGCGCTATGCGGAGCAGTATCCGGACGATTATTCCGAACCATCATTCCTCTTCGGTTGGGCTCTCACCTACTCGCTGGAAGGCCTTGAGCAGGAAGCACGGGAAAAATATACCGAGGGGTGCCTGAAGAATATTTACATGGCCCCGATGCTCCTCGAGCAAGAGGAACCTCCGAAGACCCTCTGGATGCCGAATGACCGGGCCGAGCCAGCCTACGCATCCGATTTCATCGAGTCCTACGCCGTCCTCTGGGATCGCGAGGCGGGCGCGCTCCGGCTACTTCGCGAGCTTTACGAGGAGATCCAGCCGCGCATCGCAACGATCATCGCTCACCGCACACGGATGGCGGATTTTCAAGATCAACGCTACGACCCGAACTATAAAAAGGCGTGGCAGGAATTGGTCGCCGAGGACGAAGGTCTGGTTAAGCCGTGAACCCTCGCGGGGCCTTGCTCGCCCGTCTCCAGGAGGAAAATGGCGGCAGCATTCCCTTCTGGCGCTTCATGCAGGAAGCCCTCTACCACCCGGAGTTCGGCTACTACACTGCGCAGATTCGGGGAATCGGACGGCGGGGCGATTTTTCTACGCTTCCGGTTCTCGACGACATCCTCGGCAAGGCCATCGCACGATGGATTTCCCCCGACACCCGCCACGTGATCGAGGTCGGAGCAGGGCAGGGGCAGCTGGCCCGGGCCGTGCGGCGGTCCTTGGGATTATTTCGGCGTTGGCGGACGGTTTATCATATCGTCGAGATCTCCCCTGTCCTTCGGGCTCGCCAGCAGGCACTTCTCGGGGAGAGCGTTCGGTGGCACAACGGTATCGGTTCGGCCCTCGAGGCAGCCAATGGCGTGGCGGATGTTTTCTCCAACGAGTTGGTTGACGCTTTTCCTTGCCGGGTCTTCGAGAAGTCGGACCCGGGTTGGCGGGAACTCGGCCTCCGTCTCGAAGGCGGGACTGCCGTGGAAATCTTGCGCGATGCGGTGCTGCCGGCATCTTCCGCTTTTGGCTCCGAATATCCCACGGGATCGCGCGTTGAAGTGCATGAATCCTATCGCGACTGGGTCAAATCGTGGCGACCACTGTGGCGGCGCGGGCGGATGCTCACGATCGACTACGGGTCAACCATGCCCGGTCTCTACCGGCGACGCCCACAGGGAAGTCTGCGAGCCTACTCCCACCACCAACACCTCACCGGCCGCGAGGTTTATTCCTCATTCGGACATCGCGACATCACGGCAGATGTCAACTTCTCGGACCTGATTGAGTGGGGCAACGAACTCCGCATGGACTCGCCACGCCTGTCGCCTCTTGACGCATTTCTTGCCCATCAACTGGGTGGCAACAAAGTCCCGAAGGACTTTCGCGCCGCCCTTCAGGAATTCCAAGTCCTCGAACAAACGACGGCGCGTCTGGATTTTTAAGCCAGCCTGTCGCCCGCCTATTCCACCGTGACGCTTTTTGCGAGGTTCCGCGGTTTGTCCACATCGCAGCCGAGCTGGGCGGAGATGTGATAGGAGAGAAGTTGTAGCGGAATGACGGCGAGGATCGGGGTCAAGAAATCGGGGGCTCGAGGCACGAGGATGACATCGTCGCAGATCTTCGCGAGCGCCGTGTCTCCCTCGGTGCCAATGGCGATCACCGGTCCGCGGCGGGCTTTGACCTCTTCGATGTTGCTGATGTTTTTGTCGAAGACGGCATCCTGTGGCGCGATGAAAAGCGAGGGTGTTTCCTCATTGATCAGCGCAATGACCCCGTGCTTGAGCTCGGCGCTCGGATAGCCGGAAGCGGCAATGTAGCTGATCTCTTTGAGCTTGAGTGCGCCCTCGAGTGCGATCGGGAAATTGGCCTGGCGGCCCATGAAGAGAAAATTGCGGGATTGCGCGTATTTCTGGGCGATTCCGGCGATCTGCGCGTCGAGCTCCAGCGTCTTCGCGACGAGGTCCGGAAGCTTTTCCATTTCCGAAATGATCTTCCGCCCTTCGGCGTGGGAAAGGTGCCGGATCCGGCCCAGAAGGAGTCCGAGCAACATGAGGATCGTCAGTTGTGAAGTGAACGATTTCGTTGCCGCCACGCCGATCTCGGGCCCGGCGTGCATATAGGCGCCTCCGTCGCTCTCGCGGGCGATCGTGCTGGCGACATTGTTGCAGATCCCCAGAGTCCGGTGGCCCTTCCGCTGGCTCTCTCGCAGCGCGGCGAGTGTATCGGCGGTCTCGCCACTCTGGCTGATAACGAAGACCAGCGTGTCGCGGTCCATCGGGAGATTGCGATACCGGAATTCGCTGGCGACCTCGCACTCGACGGGAATATGGGCTAGCGACTCGATCAAATATTCGCCGCACAGCGCAGCGTGGAAGGCGCTCCCGCAACCGGTCAAAACAATGCGATCGACGGCGCGGAGCTCGGAATTCGTCATGTTCAATCCGCCGAGGATGGCGGTGGCCTCTTCGGAGGAAAGCCGGCCACGCATGGCATCGCGCACCGAGCTCGGCTGCTCATAGATTTCCTTGAGCATGTAGTGAGGGAACGTGCCTTTATCAACCGCGTCGGCGGTAAATTCGACTTTGCTGATCTCGAAGTCCGCTCCGGATCCGCTCACCGTCGAGATCTCAAATTTTTCGTTCTCGATGGCGACAATTTCGTAGTCGTTCAAATAGACGACGTCTCGGGTATGGGCGACGATCGCACTGACATCGCTCGCCAGAAAATGCGCGCCTTCTCCGATTCCGAGCACCAGCGGGCTCCCCCGGCGGGCACCGACAATAAGATCAGGAACATCCGCATGGAGCACGGCGATCCCATAAGTCCCGATGACCTGGCGGAGGGCATGCCGGACCGCATCTACCAAAGCGCCCCGACTGCCGGATGGTGCTTGATCAAAGGCCTCGCCGACGAGGTGCGCGAGGACTTCGGTGTCGGTCTGGGAGCGAAAGACATGGCCCCGCTCGATCAGTTGGTCCCGGAGAGATTGATAATTCTCGATGACCCCGTTGTGAACGAGCGCGAGACGCCCGGAGCGATCACAATGCGGATGCGCGTTCTCGCGGGTGACCCCCCCGTGGGTCGCCCAACGGGTATGGCTGATCCCAATGTTTCCGTGCACGGGGTTTTCCTCGATCGTCTGTGCGAGCTGGGCGATTCGTCCTACGGATTTCCGCACCTCAATGCCACCGCGATTCCACAACGCGACGCCCGCGGAATCATATCCCCGGTATTCGAGACGGCGAAGGCCGTCCATGAGGACCGGGAGGGCGTCGGCGGTGCCGATGTAGGCGACGATTCCACACATATTTTTGAATGGTGACAATTTGCAACCCATCGGGCAAGATGCTTCTTCGGTATGAGCCTACCTGCCACTTCCCTCCCGACAGCCCGCACACTGGCCATCATTATGGGCGGCGGTGCCGGGACCCGGCTTTTTCCCCTGACCAAGGAAAGGGCGAAGCCTGCCGTTCCGCTCGGCGGCAAGTATCGTCTCGTCGATATCCCGATCAGCAATTGCCTGAACTCCGGCCTGCGAGGCATCTACATCCTCACGCAGTTCAACAGCACATCTCTCCACCGGCACATTAACGCAAGCTACAAGTTCGACGATTTCACGCCGAGCTTCGTGGAGATCCTGGCCGCCCAGCAGACTCCGCAAGGCTCCCACTGGTATCAGGGAACCGCCGATGCCGTGCGTCAAAACCTGCGCTATTTTCTCGAGCAACCTTATGAGTATTTCGTCATCCTCAGCGGGGACCAACTCTACCGCATGGATTACCGCGACATGCTCCGCCAGCATGTGGAAACGAAAGCGGACATCACGATGGCGACGATCCCGGTCGAGCGCCTTGCGGCTCGCGACTTCGGGATTATGGTCACCGATGAAGACCGCCGGATCCGCGAGTTTGTCGAAAAGCCAAAGGCCGATGCCGTGCTTGATGGATTGCGGATTCCCACGGACCTGCTGAAAAAAATCGGCCAGCCTCCCGAAGCCGACCTCTATCAGGCCTCGATGGGCATTTATATTTTCAACCGCTCGGTCCTCGAAGCCTGTCTCGACAACGATCTTGTGGACTTCGGGAAAAATGTGATCCCCGCCGCGATCAGCAAGTATCAGGTGATGGCGTTTATCTTCCAGGGATATTGGGAGGACATCGGAACGATTCGCGCCTTTTTCGAGGCCAACTTGAACCTCGCCGACCCGCACCCGCAGTATAGTTTTTACGAGACGGGTTCGACGATCTTCACCCATCCGCGCTTCCTGCCGGCGAGTGTCATTAGTTCGGCCACGATCGAGCGCGCGATGATCTCCGACGGATGCATCATCGGAACCGCCAAGCTCGAACGATGCGTCTTGGGAATCCGGAGCATCGTCCAGTCGGGATCGACGTTAAAAAACACGATCATGATGGGTGCCGACGTTTACGAGTCCGAGGTTCGCAATCTCCCGGCTGGGCTCCCCGCGATCGGCGTGGGGCGGGATTGTGTGATCAATGGCGCGATCATCGACAAGAATGCGCGAATCGGGAACAGCGTGGTCATCACGCCCGAGGGCAAGTCGCACGACGTCGATGGAGATGGTTATTACATCCGCGATGGGATTGTCGTGGTGCCGAAAAACAGTGTCATTCAAGACGGAACTTGGATATAGGCAGGGCATGAGAGCCCTTGCCCGCCTTTGCATCGCCATGTCCGCCATCGTTTTGATGGGCGGTTGCTATTTTGACAATCCGCTGACCAGCGCGTCCTCGAAGAATCTCAATACATGGTTACTCGGGGTTTGGGAGAGCAAGGATGAGGACGGTCGGGTTTCACGGATCATGGTCACGCCAGCCACGGAGAGCCGGTATTTTGTCAAGGCTGCGATCCCGGGTAAAAACCCCCGCGACGTGAAAAAATATGACCTCGAAGGATGGACGTCGCGGGTCGGCGACACCCTGTTTCTCACGCTGAAGGCCGTGGACAGCCCGGGCGATATCCCGACCGGTGCCTATGTCTTCTGCCAAGTCCAACTGCTCGACCAGAACAACGTCCGAATTCGCACGCTCCAGCTCGATTCCCCACCGACCGCATCGTCCTTCGAGCTCCGCAAGGAGGTCCGCCAGAAGCTGAAAGCCAAGACGCTCTACGCCGAGAAATCCACAAAGTGGCAGCGCGTTGAGGAAGTCTTTTGGAGCATGGATGGGGAAAATCCCGCATTCAAGCCCCTGCGGAACCCGATGCCCGTGTTGAAACCAATCCAGCCTCCGTCACTCTGATTGAGATTCGGATGGCCCCCGCTGGTCGGAAGTTGCGACTTGCGAATCTGTGATGGAAAACGCCGATTATCCCAAACTCGAGAAGCGACTCGGACGTGAACTCCTCGCATCGCGCCTGCTCAAACAGGCGGGAAAAACTGCCCGCCTTCTCCATCAAGGCGAGGGAGCCATGCGCATCGAACGGGTCGTTCCGTTGGACCAACTGGTCTCGATTTTACTCCGTGTCAGCGGCCTCGCAGGGGCTGCCCGGCGTGGATTTCTCAATGTTCGCACGGTTGAGCAGACTTGGCATCTTCCGCGGCTCCCGCGTGCATTTGACGGATTCCGCTTCCTCCAGATCACCGACCTCCACGCCGACCTCGATCCCGCCTTGACGGAAATCGTCGTCAACCGTGTGGCCGAGACTCCCCACGACGCCGTCGGCATCACGGGCGATTTTCGAAACAAGACTTCCGGTGACTATTCCGAATGCATTGCCGAGACCGCCCGCATCGCCGCGGCACTAGCGCCCCGGCGCTGGGGCGTCCTGGGAAATCATGACTTCGTCGAAATGGTTCCTTCGCTGGAGCAAATCGGTCTGCCCATCCTGCTCAACGAAGTGTCCGTCATCGAATCCGGTCATGATCGCCTCTGGATCGCCGGGATCGACGATCCGCATTTTTACAAAACCCACGACCTCAACGCCGTCCGTGCGGCAATTCCGCGAGGCGAGTGTGCAATCCTCCTCGCCCACAGCCCGGAGGTCTACGCCGAGGCGGCGGTCGATTCGTTTGATCTCCAGCTCAGCGGGCACACCCACGGCGGTCAGCTTTGCCTGCCCGGCGGACGCCACATCGTCATTCCCTGCCGCCTGCCGCCACGGTTCCTCAAGGGTCGCTGGGCCCACGGTTCTCTGCAAGGCTACACCTCTCCCGGCACCGGCAGTTGCGGCGTCGCCGCCCGGTTGAACTGCCCGCCTGAGATCACACTCCACATCCTGCGCTGCGGACACCCGGGTGCGTGACCCCTTATCGTCGTTCTGCGAGGCGCGATCGCAGTTCGCGAATGTCCGACTCGAGACGTGTGAGAATCTCGTTCTCGGGCCGATCGTCCTCCTCATCCGGCGCCATCGCCAATTCCTGCATCGTTGAAACGATGATGCCGATGAAGAGGTTGAGCACCGTGAACGTGGCGATCATGATAAACGGAATGAAGAACGCCGGTGCCCACGGGAATTTTTCCATGATCTCACGGGCCATGTCCGCCCAGCCTTCGAGAGTGAGGATCTGAAAGAGCGAGAAAAGACTCCGCCCGATTCCGCCAAACCACTCGGGGTAATCTCTCCCGAAGAGGTTCGTGGCGAGAACCGCCGATGTGTAGAGAAAGATCGCCATCACGAGCACAACGCCGCCCAGCCCAGGGATCGAGTGCAGAAAGGCCGCAACGACCTTGCGAAGCGACGGAACGACGGTCAGGAGCCGCAGCACTCGCAACACACGGAGCGAACGGAGGACCGCCCACGGACCGGCCCCGGGCACGAGGGCGATCCCGACGACCAAAAAGTCAAAAATATTCCATCCACTCCGGAAGAAATGCCAGCGGTAGGCCAACAACTTCGCTGCGATTTCAAAAATGAAAACCGCCAGACACAGCTTGTCCACGATCACCAGGGCTGTTCCCCAAGTCGCCATGAGCGCGGCACTGGTTTCCATGCCAAGGACGGCGGCATTCAGGAGAATAACCGCAACAATAGAGTGCTGCACCCACGGAGACTCGACCCAGCCGGCCAGCCCGAGTCGCCACGGGGCAACGGCCGGTTCCTTTCTCAAACGATTCAAGTCTTCCTCACCCATGATGTAAAAAATTCCAGAAACGAGATACGCCGGATTCGCTGTGATTCAAGCCGGAAGGTCGAGCCCGAATGGGAACCTACCTCGAGATCTCAATCATCTGGTGGCAGGAAAACTCCGGGATCCGAACGCGGACGACATCGCGATCTTTTTCCAAGGAGACCTCTCCGCCTTGAGGCACGAGCCGGGCGGATGCCACCGGCAAGCGAAGACTCACTTCGACATCGCGCAGAGGCGGGAGGTCTTCGATCACCTCGACCGCTTTTCCGCCCGAGGCGTTCCCGCCGGAGAGTTGCATCACCCCCCCGCGGCTGACCGTCGGGGCGTAGAGGACGTGGAGAATGTGGCGGTTTTCCGATGGTTGGAACGTGAGGGAAACACGGGCGGTTGAAGGGAGATTGGTGGTCAGCGTGACACGATCGCCAAGAAATCTTCGGATCGCCCGCACGATAAACTCCCGATAGGCCACGGCTCCGTAAGCGCGGTAGTGCCGGAAAACGGGATGGCTGAAATAGAGCACCGGGCCGTGCTGCACACCGCCGTCAAAACCCGAGGGCTCTTCACGATTCGGCGTATGTTGATGGCTGCAGAAATGCTCCCACGTGCGATTGAAATACGGATCAAAGATCTGGCCGAGCGACGACCCGGACGTCGCACGAATGCGATGCGAGCGCTCATACATGATTTGCGGCGTGTTGACGAACGGTGCACGAAGACCCGGCACGGGCAGGAGGTAATCGTGCCCGCGATTTGGCTCGCTCTCCGGCGGATGGAACGGACTGAGCCCATGGTATTCGGCGCCCAGGTCGAACGCAAATTCCGCGCGGTCTTTCCACATCCCGCTCTCGCCCGAGAGGATCAACCGCCCGCCCTGCGCGAGATAGGCGTCGAGTTTTTCCTTCAGTTCCACATCGATCCGAATGTCATCGGGCAGGATGAGAGCTTGGTATTTCGCGAAGTCCATTGTGCGATCGATGAGACCGAACAGGAAATGGCTCTCCAAGAGAACGCGACAAGCTCCCTCATCCGAAGGCGCGTCGCGATGGCTGCCGCTCTCGGCCTCGCTGGAGAGCACGCCGATGTCGAAGACCTGCTCGGTGCCGACACACCACGGCTCCTTGTCGCGAACCTCACGATAGGCCTCACCAATGATCTCGTAAGTCGATGGATCGAGCGTGCCATTCGGGTGCAATTGATCTCCCACGCTGCACTTAGCACCAAAGGCCAACATCGCCGCGCATTCGTAGCGCAGGGCATTCGGGTGTTTGTAGCCGCCGAACTCACCCCATGTCGTATGGAATTTCCCGGTCATTCCCAAAAAGTCCAACGGCAGATTGCAGGCATACTTTGCTGACATCGGAAAATGGTCGTAGCCCCATCCGCCCGTCGGCAGAGATTCGAGCTCAAGGTGGCTGAAATACGGGAAGATATCATGCCGCCCGCGAGGAATGTGCCCGGCATTATGCAGGATCGGCATGTCCGCCCGGAGCGACTTCGCCGCCTCGGTCGTGCGCTGGTAATACTTCTCCAGGGCCAAGCGGGAAGATTCTTTCCGATCTGCCTCACACTCAGGATTGAGACCGTTGGCCTTCATAAACTCGAGACTCCACCGCCCACAGGATTGGTTCTGGCTGATGATATCGAGAAAGATGCCATCGCAGTCGGGAAAAAGCCGGACCGCCTCCCGGATCTGATCGCAGAGGTAATCGAGATACGGACTGTGGAAGTCCATCATGTGAAATCCCGCCTGCAACACCCCTCGCGCCCAGCCGGTGTAGGTCCCGTCTTTGTCGACTTCGCGCCACTCAGGATGATCAAAAGATGCCAGGTTGTCCACGCCCGCCGAGAGATAGACCGGAGCGTTGATCCCCGCCTCTTTCGTCGCGTCGAATTGCGCCTGAAGAAGGTCGAAGTCGAGCCCGGGATGGATCTTTCCGAGCGTGGTCGGATGGTAACTCCATCCATGGTGACACTTGGAAAACAACGTCACCGAGTCCACCGCAGCGGCCTGGAGCGTCTCGACCCACCGGACTTTATCAAAACGTTTTCCGATGCCGGCAATGTGCGGCGATGTGTGAAAATCGAGATGGATCTGGCGGAAGCGGAGTGTGTGTGCGACTTGGCTCATTAAAATACCCGAGTCAGCGAACGCAACATGGCGCCCTTTGTCGAGCCGCCAATCACTTAAAACTGATACCTTCCCGTCGAGGGATTTCTAGGATCTACCGCCGCTCTCTCCTTTCTTGAGAACTCCTCCAAGGAACGCGAGGCCCCCGAAAACAAGCAGTCCGACGGTGTGGGGCTCTGGAACGACAGTGTAGGCGATGTCGTAGGTCACGACAGAGGAAACTTCTTGGAACCACACCGTGTAAGTTCCGGCTGGCATGGGATTGGTGAGACCGGTGCCACCGTTGTATGCTCCGTCCGCGAGCGATGTCAGGATTTCACCGTTTCCACTGATGAGCTTGTTAGAAAGATGGTTGGCGGAACTGGTGATGTCGATCGACTCACCGGCAGCGATGGCGTAAAAGGAGAGACCGGTCGGCGTGTAGGTGAGGACATTGATCGAGGTGATCCATCTACCGGACGGAATCGTGACTTTGAAGATGTCACGATCAAGTGGGATGCCATCACCGGGGTCGCCGCCCATGGTTCCCTTGACGCGGTTCTCGCCGAGGTCAAAAGTCATCGCGGTCGGCGCGAAGTTGTCGCCCGAGAGGTCACCGTTGAGCGCTTCGTCCCAGAGGCCGGCGTTCGCGATGGTTGCGAGATAGGCACAGAAGAGGAGTGCCAAGCTGAATGTTTTCATGCTTTGCAAAAAATGCGAGAGGCTACCGGATTGGACGGAAGCCTCTCTGGTTTGGACGGGTGAATTAGGACTGGTTTTTCCGGCGACGGAGCGCTGCGAGTGCGAGAGCACCCAAGCCGAGAAGCGCATAGGTGCTTGGCTCAGGGATGACTTGCACCGCGATCAGTTGACCGCCTTCGACTTGGGCGGTGCCGCTGCCGAGCGAGTAGTGGGTCTGGTCGTTCATCAAGAACCAGCGCTCACCGGCGAAGCCGCTGCTGAGCGAGCTGCCAGCCATGAGGTCGGTGATGTCGATGATTCCCGAGAATTCTTCGTCTATGTTGAATGGCGACGTGGCTGCTGTTGAAACACCAGCGGTGATGTCTCCGAAGCGGGAAACGTCATGCTTCGCGAGCATCGTCAGGCTGCCATCAGCTGGGTTGTATTCCCAGAGTTTGCCATTGTGGAACTGACTGCCCACATCTTCAGTAATCTGAACCTTCCCTGTGGCGTCTACGCTGATGTTGTCGAACATGTTGCCTGCTTCGGTTCCG
>JBMOHW010000039.1:0-20844 GCA_049317665.1 Terrimicrobiaceae bacterium
TTCCTGCTCAAGATTTGCTTCCTACGCGCACTGCCCAAGGGTATGTGAAAACCCTTCGGGGATGATCCAACGGGACGCCTTGCGGACCAAAAATCACTGCCAAAGAGGAGGGGGGATCTCCCGGAAAAGTGCAAGGAAAGTGCAAGGGTATGATTTTAATCCACTTTTTCAAGACAGCGCAACTGATTGATATTCAGTTGGCTGCCTCGCATGGATTCGAACCATGACAAAATGATCCAGAATCATTTGTGCTACCGTTACACCACGAGGCAATGAGCGGGGTGAGGAATATGGCCCCGGGGCGGGCTGCTGGCAACGGAAAATGTGGTTACTCTTCGGGGAGAGTCGATCGTCCGGTCTCTCGGAGGGCGGCGACCGTCTGGGTGATCGCGGGTTCGTAGGTTGCGTTCCAATCGGTGGGGACTCCGGCAATGCGGGTCGTCCAATTTTGGTCGCCAATGGCGCCGGGGATGTTGAATCGGTCTTTGAGTGCGAAAAGATCGGTGATCTGGTGAATGGCGAGCCAGGAATTTGTGGCGAAGAGTCCGCGCACGATCGCGCTATGAACGGCGGGGGAAAAATTCAGAGACTCGGGCACGTCCGGGCATCCGCAAAAGTCGAGAATCTCGCGTTGCTGCGGAGCGGTCATTTCTTCCCATGTCACGCGGACCGGCGGGTGGTCGTGTGTGGCGAATGTGGCGAGGCTGAGGCGTTGGTAGTCAGCACCGGGGATCAGAGACCCATCGGGCTGGCGTTCCCAAAAAGGGATTTTAAATCCGGGAATTTCCAACGCCTCGAGGGTCGGGCGGACGTAGGGAGCGACTTCGCCGAGGTCCTCGGCGACCAGCCGGTGCGGTTCGGACTGCTCGAGAAAAATGCGGAATAGCATGTCTCCCTGGATGCGGTTACGCTCCTGATTCTCGCTCGTGCTGTCGTCTCGCTCGACGAATCCGGGGAGAGGCCCACCGGTGATCGCCGCAGCCTGCTCGGGTGTGAGACCGGTAAAGCGTTCGTTTTCCTGGGGTCGCCACGGAAAGCTGTAGATTCGGAAAAATCCGAGCGCGTGATCGACTCGGAGGAAGTGGAAAACCTCGTAGGCCGACCGAAGCCGCCGCCGCCACCAGGCAAAATTGTCGTGCGACATCGCCTGCCAGTTGTAGAGCGGGAATCCCCAGTTTTGCCCCCATTGCTCGGTGAACGGATCGCTCTTGAAGACTTTCTCCGGGGGTGCGCCACTCGATCGCTTGGTGTCAAAAATTCCGGGCTCGGCCCACACGTCCGCACTGTAAATGCTCACGCCGACCGGGATGTCGCCCATGAGCGCAACCCCGAGCCGGTCGCAGGCGGCGCGAACGGTTTTCCACTGGGTCCGGGCGATCCATTGGACATAGCGAAAAAACCGGATGAGGTCGCGGAACCGTTTTCGCGACGGTGCATCCAAGTCGGCCTCCCACTCATCCGTCGCTTCGGGTGTGCGATGCTCGGCGGGCCAGGTGTCGACGACCTCGGATTCGTTCCACTCGACGAGTGCACGAAACCGGCTGTAGGGATCCAGCCAATCGCCCTCGGCAGACTCAAACCGTCCGAACGCACGCACGCGGACCGGATCGCCTTTTCGACTGCGAAATCTTCGGAAGGCCGCGTCGAGCAAGTCACGCTTGAGACGGCTCACGAGACCATAGCGAACCGGACCAGCCTTCAACGCTTCGACATCGTGTTGAGCGAGAATTTTCTCGAAGTCCTCGCGGGACAGGTCGGGCAGCCATTCGGGCGTGGTCGTGATCGTCAGGGGATCGATCGCCATCGAGCTGAGAATATTGTAGGGGCTGTGGTCGCTTCCGGTTTCGTTGACCGGTAGGATCTGCACGACGCCGAATCCCTTCGAGGCCGACCAGGCACAAAATTCGACAAGGGCCTCGGTATCCCCGACGCCGAGATCGTTCTTGCTCCGCAAGGCACTGATCGGAGCCAGCAGGCCCCCCAGCTTTTTTTCCATCGAGACGTCGAGCTTCACTTGGATAAAACTTTCATGAGGAACGTCCGGGTGTCGAGAAAACTTAGGTCTCACCGAGCCGGGAAAAATTTCCTGACAATCCCGACGCGCCGTTCATATTTCGCCCGTGTTGAATGTTGTCCTCGTCGAGCCCGAAATCCCGCCGAATACGGGCAACATCGCGCGATTGTGCCTCGCGGCGTCTGCCCGGCTGCACCTGGTCGGTCCGCTGGGTTTCTCGCTGGACGAAAAAGCCCTCCGTCGTGCGGGCATGGATTATTGGGATCAGTGCGACATCCGCCTCTGGGAATCGTTGGAGGAACTCCGGGCCAGCGACCCGTCGGGACGGTTCTTTTTTCTCACCACAAAATCCCGCGCCGCCTACTGGCATGCGGCGTTTCGCGAGGGAGACTATCTGGTTTTCGGCCGCGAAAGTCGGGGCCTTCCCGAGACCCTGCTGGCCGAGCACAGCGAGTCCTGTCTGACGATTCCGATGGCTTCCGGAGCGCGGAGCCTGAATCTTGCAACCGCAGCGGGCATTGTGCTTTTCGAGGCAGTCCGGCAGTTGGAAAGCCGGCGAGAGTAGTTTCTATAGCTTTCTGTCGCTATCTTCCCGGCCGATGGTTTCGAGGTTGACCCCCATTGTTTCGATGCCGAATCGCCAGGTCACGAGCGCGCCGAGGACTGATGTTCCGACGAGGGCGTAGAGGAGGACGGAGGCCCCGATTTCGTTGAGCAGAACCGGAAAGAGGAATGCCGTGGCAACGGCTCCGATCTTTGCAAATGACGCGGCAAACCCCGCGCCGGATCCGCGGATCTTGGTCGGGAAGACTTCGCCGGCGATGAGGTAGGTCATCGCGTTCGGGCCAAGATTGGTCATGAAGTTGAAGAGCATGAATCCCGCAAAAACGAGTGTCAGTTGCCCGGTCCCGGGCGGCATGTTTACGGAGATCGCGGCCAGCAGGAGCCCGAGAGCGCAGCCGAAGAATCCGATAATCTGAAGTTTCATTCGTCCGAGTTTATCGGCAAAAATCACCGCGCAGACGATCCCCACGAGCAGAAGGATGTCGAGGAACGCAGCGCCCTTCGCGGCCAGCATGTCGTTATGGATCACGGCGGCGAGATTGGGCTCGTTGGAATTCGAGTGGCCGAGCATCGCGCCGAGAATCGTCGGAGTGAAGATACCGATTCCATACGTGCCGAGGTCCTGCAAAAACCACGGGACGGAGGCCAGGATCGTCGCCCGGCGGTTTTTCTTTTTGAATAGCTTGCCGAATTTCGATTTGTGCCGCTCGTGTTCCGGTTCGTCGTCGGGGATCTCGCGAAGTTTGATAACCCGTGGGTAGGCCGGATCGCGTTTAAGCAGGCGAAGCGTCGCCGTTTCCGCTTCCACGACGCGTCCTCGCGACATCAACCAGTGCGGGCTTTGGGTCACAAAGAACCGACCGATCACCACGAGAACGGTGGGGATGATCGCCGTGGCATACATGTATCTCCAATCCGCGATATCTTCACTCGTTCGCAGGATGAGAAACCCGATGACGGTTCCCGCAAGCGCGCCGACGGCTTGGAACGCGAAGGCACTCAAGACGAGTCGTCCCCGTCCGTTGCTCGGAATGCTCTCCGAGATCACGAGGTGTGCTGTCGGGTAGTCGCATCCCAGCGCCAGCCCCATGCCGAAGAGGAAGATCAGAAGCAGGGGGAATGTCGGACTGAGCGTCACCGCCACCAGGAAAACAAGAAAGAGAATGATCTCCGCGATGAAGAGTTGCTTCCGTCCAAAATGGTCGGCGAGGCTGCCGAGGGCCGTGGCGCCGATCAAGATGCCGAAAAGCGTGGCCGCGCCGACCATGCCCTTCTCGGCGGCACCCAGGTCGAATTCCCGTGCGATGAGCGGGAGGGCAACGCCCGTCATGAAAACGACCAAGCCCTCAAAAAATTTCCCAGCGGTCGCGAGCCCCCAAATCTGCCACTGCATCCAAGTCATCGCGGCACCGGGGACCTTCGTTCCATCGACCCAGACAGGCGTCTCATCGATATACTCCTGAACCGTTCTCGCTGTCGGTGGATTCTCGGGCATTCGCAAGGGACTGCCTTCCGCTTGGCGATTTCGCAAGCCAGAACGTGTGACAATCCCGTCACGGAGTGGAGCGGATCTCCCGAAAACACTTGCCTCCGACCGTTCGCTCGCGGGAGGGTCTGCATTATGGCGACGGTTTTGAAAAAGATGCTCTATCCCATCGCGCCGCCGTTGCGTCATTATCTCACGCATTACGGTCGCGAGGCATCTCTGCCGCTCAACTACGCCGACTTGTTCTATTTCCACGTCGGCGCACCACTTTTGGACAAAAACGGAAACGATACTTTGTGGCAGACCGTGGCCTACCATTCGTTCGAGACGCCGAGGATCCACGCCGCCCTGAAGGAAATCTACGCCTTGCTGAAAAGTGGCGGCGACCGCTCATCGCTTGACCATCTTTATGTCGACCGGATTGACTACTGCCTTTTCGGCAACAGCCAGCCGTTCCGGATCCGGATCGTAAATTCCTATAACGACAATCAGGATTATTTTTACGTGAAGCGCGCGGACGCCTCGCGAATTTACGGTCTCGAGCTCGAGCATCTGCTCTCACCGTATCGGATGCATTTTCTCACGCACGGACCGACGTTGGTCGAAGAGCATGTGGCCGGCATCCCTGGCGATCTCTTCATTAAGGATTGGCTCCACAACCCACAGGTCAAAATCGTGCGGCTGGCCAAGGAACTCGTGAAGTTCAACGAGCGATGTTTCATCCGCCTGCTCGGCGACATGCGGGCCTGCAATTTTGTGATGGATATGACGCCGGATGTCGAGGAGGTGCAGATCCGCATCCGGGCGATGGATTTCGATCAGCAGAGCTACAACGAGCGGAAGAATTTTTACCTTCCCCAGTTCTTTCGGGAAAACCGCGCGCTGGTTCTTTACTGCATGAAGCACCTGAATCCGCAGACCGCACACCAGTATCAGCGCGAGGAGCAGTCACTCATTCTGCGCCGAATGCATATCGCCTCGGAGCGGTTGCGGATGCTGATGGATGCCATGATCGGCGAGGTTCTGTCCACGCCGGAAAAAGTCGCTCAGCTCGGTCGCGAGTTGGCCCTGCACTACGGCGACAATCGGTTTCTTGCCTGTTCGGGCATGGGGGAATTGGTCCGTCAAAGCCTGTCGAATCTCGAGGAGCGCAACTCCCGGGGCGACCTGACTGCGTTTTGATCAGGCCTTGGCGACCCAGTCGTAATCGATCGTCTGGAGCCGCTCGCGCTTGTCACCGAGGCGGGGCACGCAGGCGATGAGCGCTTTCGTGTAGGGATGCTGGGGATTTTTCAGAATACTCGCGGTCTCGCCATACTCCACGATCTCGCCGCGGAACATCACGGCCACACGGTCGCAGAGCCCGCGGATGATTCCGAAGTTGTGGGTGATCAGGATCAAGGACATTCCGAATTCGGTGCGGAGTCGTCGGAGTTCGGCCAAAATCTGAGCTTGGATCGTCACGTCGAGCGCGGTGGTTGGCTCGTCCGCCACGAGGAGTTTCGGCCGACAGCTGAGGGCCATCGCGATCATCGCCCGCTGCTGCATCCCACCGCTGAGCTGGTGCGGGTAGTCGAGCATGCGCTTCGCGGGGTCGACAATGCCGACGGCACCGAGCCATTTCACAATCTCGTCATCCACATTCTTAACATCCGGACGGTGCAGCCGAATCCCCTCGGCGATCTGGCTGCGGATGGTGAAGACCGGGTTGAGCGATGTGGCGGGCTCTTGAAAAATGTAGGCGATCCCCCCGCCGCGCATCGCGCGGATTTCCTCCTGAGATTTTTGGAGCACGTCCTTTCCCTCAAACAAAATCCGACCTCCGGCAAATTCGGCAGGCGGGGTGGGGAGGAGGCGGGTGAGAGCGAGCGCCGTCACGCTTTTGCCGCTGCCGCTTTCTCCGACGATTGCCAGTGAGTCGCCGTCCTTCATCGAGAGAGAAATGTTTCGGACGGCGTCGACAACACCGTTTTCCGTCCGGAAGCGGATCGAAAGGTTGTGGAGTTCCAGGAGGTTCATTGACGGGTTTCGGAAGCCCGGCGGAGGGCATCTCCGGCGAGATAAAACGCGAGTGAAGCGAGAAAAATGGCGAGGCCGGGAAAGACGATCAGCCACCAGGCATCGAGGATGTAGGTTTTTCCATCGGCAATAATGTTGCCCCATGTCGCCTGGGGAGGCGGGACGCCGAAGCTCAGAAAGCTGAGCCCGGACTCCACCAGGATCGCATCCGGGATGCTGATCACGGCGGTCACGAAGATCGGCGCGAAGGCATTCGGCATGATGTGGCGGAAAATGATCTTCCGCCGACTCTGACCCATCGAGCGGGCCGCACGGACGTATTCGCTCTCGCGCAGTGTGAGGAATTCGGCTCGCACAAGCCTCGCGGTGCCGGTCCAACTCACGAGCCCGATCACCGTAATAATGATCCAGATGTTCGGACCGAGGATCGCGATTGCGCTCAGGATGAGGAAGAATGAGGGGAAGCACAGGAGGGCATCAACGATGCGCATGAGCACATTATCGACCCAGCCGCCGAGGTAGCCGGAGACCGCCCCGACCACGATCCCGATGCCGAGCGAGACCGCCATCGCAACAAATCCCACGGTGAGGGAGATCGTCGATCCGGCAATCATCCGCGAAAGGACATCACGCCCAAGATTGTCTGTGCCCAGCCAGTTGATGGCATTCGGCGGTAGAAGCTTTCTCTCGAGATTCGTGGCATTTGGCTGCATCGGCATCGGCCAACCGAGGGCTTGGAAAATCCCGGCGCCAATCGCGACCGCAAAAAAGAAAACGATCAGGACCGTTGACGCTATGGCAACCTTGTCACGCAAAAACCGCCGCGTCACCCGCCGGAGCGGACTGTCAGGCGCGGGGGTGTCCGCAAGAGAGCCAGGCATACGAATCGTCGCAGTCACACGGAGAAAATGCAGGAGATGGCCGCTGGACGCAAGATCGCGGTCACCGGGCGCGAAGAGAGTTGGCGCTCGTGAGGATCCCGGCAATCATCGAATAGGCGACGACGCCAACGAAGAGCGCAACGAGAAGGATCACCGCTGGCTGGATGAGCGTGGTCAGGTGTCCGATCCGGGCGGTGAGTTCGCGGTCGTAACGTCGCGCGGCGCGTTCGAGCGCGGAGGCGATGTCTCCGGTTTGCTCGCCCACGCCGAGAATGTCCATGAGCACCGGCGGAAAAAAGCCGACCCGACGAAACGCCGTGGCGAGGCTCGTGCCTTCGCCCACCATGGCAGAAACTTTCGTCAGCAGGCCGCGCAAATAGACGTTGGCGGTGGCTGCCATCATGAGGTTGATCCCGTGGAGGAGCGTGACGCCATTTGCGACGAGTGTGGATAGAGTCTGCAACATCTCGGCAAAAAACTTTGCGCGAAGCACGGGGCCGACCACCGGCACATCGAGCATGGCGCGGTGCCACCAGGCCCGCCCAGCCGGGGTCTGGACCGCCGCCCGGCAGAGCATCACCACGAGCCCCACGGTCGCAATGATCGCCCACCACCACGTGCCGCAGAATTGGCTCACGCCGATAAGGATCTCGGTGACCAGCGGGAGTTTCTGGCCGGATTTTCCCAGGAGAACGGAAAGTTTTGGCACGAGAAACGTCAGAAAAATAAACATCAAGACAACCGCCGAGGCAAAGACGATTGACGGGTAGAGCAACGACGAGACAACGCGACTGCGCAGGTCCTGGATGAGCTCGAGATAAGCGCACTGCCGTTTGAGGATCTGGGGGAGTGCTCCTCCGGCTTCGGCCGCCGCGACGAGGTTGCAGTAGAGTGCGTCGAAGGTATTGCCGCATTCCCGCAAGGCCTGGGAGAAGCTGACGCCGTCGCGCACACGCTGGCGGAGCTTGGCGGCGACGAGCTTGACGTCGGATTTTTCCTGCCTTTGCTCGATGACGCGGAGTGCGCCTTCGAGCTGGAGACCGGCTTCGAGAAGCTCGGCCAGTTCCTCGGTGAAATACAGGAGTTGCGCGGAGGAGAGGCGGGTAATGCCAACCTCCGAGGCCCGTGGATCCTTCGCCTTCGCCGACCCGGTCTCGGCGACGGAAATCGGCTGCAGACCCTTGGCGCGGAGGACGCGGTAGGCCTCGGCGCGTGTATTGGCCGCGATCAGACCGCTCGTCGCGCCGCCTCCTGGCTCAGTGGCTTTGTAGGTGAAGTCCGGCATCGTGCACGTCGCGGAACTCTGCCAGACGACTTTCCGAATCTCCAGAGAAACTACACCGGTGAACGCTTCGGCTCAGGAACTCGTTCCAGTCAGCGTGCTCGGGAGGGAGGTGAGCCCCGGAATAGAATTCTGAGAAAATCCGGATCCCGAAATCGACGCGAGCTTCCGGTCCGGACGACGACCAGATTTTTTGAGCGGCTGATATAGACCCGTTGTCCATTCGATCCGGCCATACAAACAAGATCGTCCGGCGCGGCTTTCGAGAGGCACGTGTGCTGCCAGTCGGCAGTCGAGAGGTTCAACGATAGGGCCTGCTCGATGTCACGCTCTTGCGATCCGGGTTTCGAGGCCCGAGCGTTCAACCAAAATCCCAGGCCGTAGGCGGGATTGGCCCCCGTGCCGCGAAACGCCGTCGCGAGGTGGTCGGCTGGGATGAGTGGTGAAAACATCCCGGAACGGCCGTGATCGAGTATCAGGCGTCCGATTCGCAGGAGGTCGTTCGCCGTGAGAAACGCGCCAGCCGAGTAAAATGGTCCGCCCCGCCCGTCGCTCCTCCAAGCTGGCGGAGTAATTCCCAGTCGGCGAAGCAGGATCGCAGTCACCGCATTTTGTCCGTTTGTTGCTCGTTCTAGAGCTCCTCCGAGGATTTCATAGTGCGCGGGGCCGTAGGCAAAAGCGGTGCCGGGTGCCGCGATTCGTGGGAGACGGAGGGCGGATGAATACACGTCTTTTGCCTTCCGGCGGTAGATCACTCCGGCACCGGGTGAGATGCCGGAAGTTTGTGAGAGCAAAGTCGCCGCCCGGAGTGACTCCTGGCTTTTGAGGGAAACCGGCACCTTGGTCTCCGGAGAAAACCGGGCTAACCAAGCCAGCGCGGTGAGACTTTTTGTGATGCTAAAGATTTCCGCGGGAGTTGTCGGAGATGAGCCGCGTGTGGAATCGGAGCGAGTTTCGCCTTTTTGCCAAATCAGGAGTGTGCCGCCTCCCGTTGCCCGCGAGTATTTTGCGGCACCGTCAAAATCTAAATCCCCCGCGCCACACGGCAGCACCAAAAATACCGCAGCCGAGAAAACAAGGCCCCTAAGCAATCCCTTGGGCCCGGCGTCGCATCGGGGGCAAGCTGGATGATGTCGGGGCTTCTTCGTGGTTCAAAAGGCGACGGTAAAATGCCGAGGGAAGCCAGATACCGAAGCTTCTCGAGGGAACCTTGCCGCAGGCCACGCAGGGAGTGCCAGTTGGCAGACCCGGCATCCATGGGTTTTCACTTCCGCAAGAACGGCAGATTTTGACAAAGGCGGGATTGCCCGCGAGCACGGCTTCAACCGGCTTTTCGACAGGAGATTCGATGTCTCCGGATTCCAGAGGAATATCGAACCGTCGCTCGCGGCTGCATCGTTCCAGGAATCGTTTGTGGGTCAGTTCGAAAAATTTTACAATCCCGGGTCCGCTGAGAAACCGTTTGTCGCGGCGGTCGTCCAGCATGTGCATCACGAGCAGGATTTTTTCGGCGGCGCGGGTCGTCAGTTGGATTCGGTGCTCGTTGCAAAGGGACTCGAAAATTTGTGCGAGCTCGGGCGGTGAGGGCGGAGGGAATCGGAGAATCGCGTGGAAGGTTTGTTCGCCCTCGGTCGCTCCCCGGATGATTGGACGAACGAACTCCCTCTCGCCCGTAAAAATCAGCATCGTATCCGAGCCGCACGCGGTGAGGGCGTGGTGGAGCACGTCCCGGGCGCGGGAGTAGGACATCCGCGAATCCCGGCGATCCACATCGACAGGAGCATGCAGCAGGAGGATCCCACCAGCTGCCGAGTGGACGGCCTGTGCGACTCCGGCTGTGCTCATCATGAGATCATCCATTCGAGCTTCGGCAACCTCGCCCTTTGAAAGGACGCCGAGGGATTGGAGGGCGCGTGCCAGCAGGGAGGCTACCATCCGGCGCCCGGAGCCCTCGCCGCCTTCGAAAACCATGTGATACTTCTGGCGGAGAACCGGGAGCCCCTGTTCCTGACGCTTGACTGATGCGTAAGCCTGATGGAGGACGGTCTCCAAGGCCGGCTTTGCTTCATCATGGCCAATCATCGAGTGGATCTCCTCCAAGACTCCGCCGAAGACATCGGGCGGGGCTGCGTCGGATCCGGAATCTTTCGTAGCTTCGATGCGATCGACCTTCCCGCCTCCCGACTGCGAGAAAGGCAGGGCCGAATCATCCATCGAGCAATAGGACAACGTCGCCTCGATGCTCTCGAATGTCACATGCGCATAAGAATTCGACGTCTGGCTGGCAAAGGCACACCCGTGAATCTGAATCGGACCTCCGCCCGAGGCCATGAGTCCCACGAGGTTCTGTTGCTCGAACCGGCTGTAAAGAACCTCGGACGCCGCGCAGTTGACGAGGTGAACGCCGACCTGATTTCCAGCAAATAGGTTGCCAGCGAGGTAAATCGAGGCCTGCTCGCCGTGGATTCCGGCACCGGGCTCCGAAGGGCTGGGTCCAACGGAGCCCTCGACCCGGGAGTGGAGAACCGTCAGTGTTGTTCCGCTGGTTACCGTAATGCCGACTTGGCAGCCCGTGATGGCCGAGGAAGAGACTTCGATTTGGGCACCCTGACTCCCGTCAATGCCGGTTGTTGCCGAGCCGACGGAACACCCTTGGAGATAGATCGCGGTGTGGGAGCCATCCGCCTCAATCCCGCTTGGAAGCTGACAGTCGGTCAGAACAACGGTGCCGCGACTGACTTTCAGAGCCGGCTCGGAACCGGAGGGAACATGGAACATGACACCCGAAATCCAGACGGCTCCGTCGATTCCGATCGTGAGTGCCGCTGCGGCTGGCTGCCCGTCGAAACGAACCGTTCCGGGACGCAACGCACGGATGGTGATCGGACGAAGGATCTCCGGTGCCGGATAGATTCCCGGCGGGAGAAGGATGCAATCGTTCCGGTAGGCCTTGCGGACGGCTTTAAGAAACGCTGCCACCGTAGCGTTGTGGTTGTCAGCCTCATCAATCGTGACGTGTCGGAGTTTGGCCTCAGGAAAATGCCGTTCGATCAGAGCGGGGATGGCGGATTTTCTAGGTGCAACCTTCATTCAGAGAGACTTTTAGGATCCGCTTAATCTGCAATACGACTCCATTGACGATGTTCCCAAATCAAAAAAAAGTCCAGCGGAATGACGCGGCGGGCGGGGAATGAACGGCGAGGACGGGTCAGCACGGACTGGGGAGTTGTGGGGTCGCCCGCTCGAAAGCGTCCGCGATGCCCAACAGGCGCGTTTCGTCGAGTGGCTTGGCGAGGAATTGCACGCCGACAGGGAGTGGTTTCTGATCCTCCTCGACCACGCCGCAGGGAACACTGATCCCGCAAATTCCCGCGAGGTTGGCCGCGATGGTGAAGATGTCTGCGAGATACATTCGGAGCGGGTCGTTCACACGTTCGCCGATTCGAAATGCCAAATCCGGGGAGGTCGGGCAGATCAGCGCATCGACCTTTTCGAATGCCTCGGTGAAGTCGCGGCGGATGAGCGTCCTCACCTTCTGCGCGCGGAGGTAGTAGGCATCGTAGTATCCGCTTGAGAGAACGTAGGTGCCCAAGATGATGCGGCGTTTGACCTCGCTGCCGAAGCCTTCCTCTCGTGTGCGAAAATAGTGGTCGAGAAGGTCGTGCGGGTTTTTGGCACGATGGCCGTAGCGGACGCCATCGAAGCGGGCCAGGTTGGCCGAGGCTTCGGCGGTGGCGATGATGTAATAGACGCCAACGGCGTAGGACGTGTGGGGAAGGGAAACCTCGACCAATTCGGCTCCGAGTTGGCGGCATGTCTGGATCGCCTCCTCGATTTTGGTGCGGACGCGAGGATCCATTCCGTCCACAAAGTATTCTTTGGGAATTCCGAGGCGCACACCCGTGAGATCCCGGCCGAGGGCGCTCGTGAAATCCTCGCGTGGAAGGTCAAGCGACGTTGAGTCCCGAGGGTCCCTTCCGGCAAGGGCATTGAGCAAAAGGGCGCAGTCGCGTGTGGAGCGTGCAAACGGGCCGATCTGGTCGAGAGAGGAAGCGAAGGCCACCAGACCGTAACGCGAGACGCGGCCATAGCTAGGCTTGAGCCCAACGACCCCGCAGAGTGCCGCGGGTTGGCGTATCGATCCGCCGGTGTCGCTTCCGAGGGTGGCGAACGCCTCGCGTGCGGCCACGGCGGCCGCCGATCCCCCGCTCGAACCGCCGGGAATTCGGGATGTGTCCCACGGATTCCGAGTCACTTGGTAGGCCGAGTTTTCTGTCGAGGAACCCATCGCAAACTCGTCCATGTTGAGTCGGCCGAACGGGATCGCCCCGGCCGCGCGAAGGTTTTCGATCGATGTGGCATCGTAGGGAGCCCGGTAACCCGCAAGGATTTTCGACCCGCACGTGCAGGGCTCATTGCGGACGTTGATGACATCCTTGATTCCGATAGGCACCCCGCCAAGTGGCAGCGAGATGTCCGCCGATTCGGCGGCGGCGAGGGCGGATTCGAAATCCCGGGAGAGGTAGGCACCGATCGACCCATCGACGCTGGCGATGCGATCCTCCAATCCGCGGAGAGCCTCGACTGGTGTGAAGTCTCCCTTCCGAAATCCCGCCTGGAGCTCGGCAATCGTGAGGTCGGTGAGTGCGCTCATTCGATAACCTTTGTGACGACGACAAGGTTGTTTGCCGCGTGGGGTGCGTTGGCGAGAACCGATTCCCGCGAGAGGCCCGGACGCGCAACGTCCTCTCGGAAGACGTTGAAGACAGGTGCGGCATGGGCGGTCGGTTCGACGTCCGATAAATCCAGGGCCCCCAGTTGCTCGACATATTCCAGCACACGCCCGAGTTGGGATTGGAACGTTGTCGCTTCCTCGTCGGTGAGTTGGATCCGCGCGAGGCGGGCTACATCGCGGACATCGAGATTCGGTTGACTCATAATTTCGGAAAATGGTTGGACCGTCAGCGGATGATTCCCCGCTGGCTGGATTCGACGAAGGCCACGAGATAGTCGAGGACATCGCTTCTGCCAAGCTCGGTGCCGATTTTTTCGCAGGCCTGGCGGACGTTCAAATTGGATCGATAGAGCAGACGGTAGGCTTCGCGAAGGGCCCGGGTGTCCTCGGGGGCGAATCCCCGGCGTTCGAGCCCGATCTGGTTGATGCCGCGGACCTCGGCGGGATTTCCGTCAGCGATCATAAAGGGCGGGACATCTTGCACGATTTTTGTGCAGCCGCCGATGATCGAGTGGCGCCCGATTCGGCAGAATTGATGCACTCCCGAGAGTCCCCCGATGACCGCGTGATCCTCCACGATGACGTGGCCGGCCAGTGTGCCGTTGTTTGAAAAAATGACGTGGTTGCCCACCGTGCAATCGTGGGCGATGTGCGAGTAGGCAAGAAAGTTGCCATCGTCGCCGATGACGGTTTTCGCACCCGGTGCCGTTCCGCGGTTGACCGTGCAGAATTCGCGGAACGAATTCCTGTTTCCGATCGCGAGATGAGTCGGTTCGCCGGCATATTTAAGATCCTGCGAACGCTGGCCGATTGAAGTGTAGGGATAGAAGATATTCTCCGCGCCGATCACGGATGGGCCGCAGATCGTGACGTGGCCGAGGAGTCGGCACGAGTCGCCGAGCACAACATCCGCGCCGATATGGCAGAACGGCCCGATCTCGGTCCCCTCTCCGATCTGGGCCTTGGGATCGATAACGGACGTGGGGTGAATCTGCGTCATTTGTCGACGAGTCCGAAGAGCAACTGCGCCTCGGAGACGACCTCGCCATTGACGAGGCAGCGGCAGCTGGCTTTGCCGAGGCGTTTCTTGATGCTTAGCATCTCGCACTCGATGAAGAGGGTGTCTCCGGGCATCACGGGCTTGCGGAACTTGACCCCGTCGGCACTCATGAAATACCCGATCTTCCCGCCGTTCTCGGTTTTGCGCATCATCACGATGCTGGCAACCTGCGCCATCGCTTCCAATTGGAGAACTCCCGGCATCACCGGGTGCCCCGGGAAGTGTCCCTGAAAATACGGTTCGTTGATCGAAACGGCCTTCACGCCCACCGCCTTCGTATCGCCCTCGAATTCGATGACCCGGTCGACCATGAGGAAAGGATAACGATGCGGAAGCGTCTCCATGATGTCGTTCACGTCCAGCGCACCCGATTTGGCGGCGGCCGGGCGTGTGGCCGAGGCGGTGACCTCCGCCAGCCGCTTGGCGAGGCGTTTTGCGGCTTCGGTATTGATTCCATGCCCGGGCCTGACGGCGACCACGTGACCATGGATGCGGCGGCCTGCGAGCGCGAG
Source organism: Terrimicrobiaceae bacterium (assembly GCA_049317665.1). GTDB lineage: Bacteria > Verrucomicrobiota > Verrucomicrobiia > Chthoniobacterales > Terrimicrobiaceae > JBBRHN01. The sequence goes on from JBMOHW010000039.1 coordinate 14,554, forward strand.
GTCGCCGACGATATCGAGGATCTTGTGGCGGACGAACTCATCGGGGAAGCGGAGGGGTTCCTTGCTGAGAACGCTTTCGCCGCGGGCGACGATGGCATTCTCGAGGCTTCCGCCCTTGATGAGTCCTTTGTCCATGAGGGGTTTCACGTCCTCGTAAAAAACGAACGTCCGGGCTGGCGCGATTTGGGTTTCGTAAAATTCGGGCGTAATCTCGCTCGACAGGAATTGAGTGAAGCGTCCCTCCGGTCCGACTTGTGTGCAGGAGATGCGGAAGCCGGGATCCGGGAGGATGACCAGAATCGAGCCTCCGGCTTCAATCGTGAGCGGCTCGTCGAGATCGATGAAAGCTCTCGGCGCGTCCTGCTCAACGATGCCGGCCTTCTTAATCATGGCAACGTAGGCGGCGGCACTCCCGTCGCCGATCGGGGGCTCGTTCGCATTCATCTGGATGATGGCATTGTCGACACCCATTCCGGAGAGAGCCGAAATTACATGCTCGACCGTATGAATTTTTATGGCGCCCTGGACGAGGGTCGTCGCCCGCTCGACCGTCTTGACGTAGGCGGCTGCGGCATCCACGAATGGCTCGTCGGGAAGATCGGTTCTCTGGAATTTGAATCCGTGACCGACCGGAGCCGGTAGGACGGTGAGAGTGACATTCTCTCCGGTGTGAAGGGCGCTGCCGCTGAGGCTGGCCGAGGATGCGAGGGTGCGTTGCTTTTCCGACATGATAAAATAATCCGGGTTACACAGACGAACCCGTTCGCAGGAGAATATCGACGTATTTTTCGTTGCTCGCGCGCAGGCGCTTGACGAGCGCGCGTCCGATGGCTCCGAGGATCTGAATCGCCGCGGCGGGCTGGAGGCCCGCGAGGACGCCGATGGTCATGCGGGTGATGCGGAGCAGGGTGCAGTCCTCGACAGCGGTGACATGAGCGGAGCGCGGGCCGTCATCGACCAGAGCGATCTCGCCGAAGAAATCCCCGGTCTTCAAATCCGACAAAACGATCTCCCTGCCGGCCGATTCGAGTGAGACGCGGACAGTCCCTTCGAGCAAAACGTAGAGGCAATGTCCCTCCTCCCCTGCCTGAACGATCCGGTTGCCCGAAGGGAACGAGAGTGTGTCGCTGAGCTGGAGGAGGGTTTTGAGCTCCTCTTCGCCGAGTCCCGCAAACAGGCGGAACTGCGCCAGTCGGGGGTCATCCGGCTGGAGGTTGATCGGATTGGTTGGTGACGATTTTTCCATCAAGCATGTAGATTCGGCGGGGCGCCAAGGCCGCGACCGCTTCGCTGTGGGTCACAATAACCAGCACGGCAATTTTTTGGGAAGCAATCTTTACGAGGGTTTCGCAGACCTTGGCGGCGTTGCCAGAGTCCAGATTGCCGGTGGGCTCGTCGGCGAGCAGGACTTGGGGTGAGCCTGCCAGGGCGCGGGCGATCGCGCAGCGCTGCATTTCGCCGCCGCTGAGTTGGTGCGGAAAATGGTCGCGCCGGTGTCCGAGGCCGACGAGGTCGAGCATCTCGGCGATCCGTGGTGTTGTCTGGCCCGGAGGGTCTCCCCGAAGCAGAAGAGGAAGCTCCACATTCTCCGAGACGGTCATGGATGGGAGAAGGTTGAAAAACTGGAAGACGACACCGAGGGTGTTGCGACGATAGGTGGTGAGTTCCTTTTCGCCCGCCCGGTGCAGGGCGATCCCCGCGACTTCGATCTCTCCGGAAGTCGGCGTATCGAGTCCGCCGAGGAGGTTGAGCATCGTGCTTTTCCCGCAGCCGCTCGGGCCCGTGATCGTGACAAACTCTCCGGGATCAAGATCAAGCGACACGTCGTCCAACGCCGAGATGGTGCCGAACTTCCGAGTAACATGGCGCATCCGAACGCCGCCGGGGATCTTATTCAAATCGCTCTAAAGATTGGCAAACCACCCGATTCGCTGGGGTGCCAGGCAGGTGTTGATTTGCTTCACCTCGGTATAGGCTTCGTAGCCGTAGGTGCCGAGTTCGCGTCCGAAGCCACTTTGTTTGTAGCCGCCCCACGGAGCTTCATTGAACGTGGGGTGGTAGGTATTGATCCACGTGATCCCGGCGCGGAGTCTCCGGATCACGCGCTGGGCCCGGGCTCCGTCGTTTGTGAAAACCGCGCCTGCGAGTCCGTAGGGCGTGTCGTTGGCGATTCGGATGGCGTCGTCCTCGGAGTCGAAAAGTTGAACAACGAGGACCGGCCCGAAGATCTCGTCGCGGACGATTTTCATATCAGGTTGGGTTTCGGAAAAAACGGTCGGTCGGACGAAGTTTCCAACCGCCCGGTGGTCCGTGTAGGCCGATCCTCCGCAGAGGAGCGTGGCGCCGGCTTCCTGGCCGGACGCGATGGCGGCGAGAACCTTTTTTTGATGATCCCGCGAGATCAGAGGCCCCATCTCGGTGTCAGGCGACATTCCGTCCCCGACGACAATTTTCTCGCAGGCGGCCGCGAGGCGCGGGAGGAATTCCCCCGCGAGTTCGCGCTGGAGAATGAGGCGTGATCCGGCACTGCAGACTTCACCCTGCCCGGCGAAGATTCCGAACATCGCAAACTCGAGGGCAACATCGGGGTCGGAATCGGCGAAGACGATATTCGGAGATTTTCCGCCGAGTTCGAGCGAGACGCGTTTGAGATTGCCCGTCGCGGCGGTCATGATTTTGCGTCCGGTCGCGGTGCCGCCAGTGAACGCAATTTTATCAACGGCCTCGCTGGCGGCCAGCGTGGAGCCAACCGGGTCTCCGGCTCCGAAAACCAACTGGGCAACGCCGGGCGGAAATCCGACTTCGTCGATCAATTCAAAAAGCCGGGCGGCCGAAAACGGAGTGAGTTCCGAGGGCTTGAGAATACAGCAATTCCCTGCGGCAAGGCCCGGCGCAAGCTTCCACGCGGCCATGAGAAGCGGGTAGTTCCACGGGATGATCTGCCCGCAAACCCCGATCGGCTCGCGGATCGTTTGGCAGACAATGTTGGGATCCCCGACTTCAAATGTCTGCCCGTGCGGCTTGGTCGCCAGCCCGGCAAAATAGCGAAAACATCCGGCCGCATCGGCAACATCAAAGGCAGCTTCCCGGAGAGGCTTGCCATTGTTCTGGGTCTCCCGGCGTGCGAACTCCTCCGCATTTTCTTCGATCAATGTCGCCAGCTTGAACAGCTTCGCCGCCCGCTCAGCGGCAGGCGTGCGGGGCCACGGACCCTCGTCAAAAGCGGTGCGGGCGGCATCGATTGCTGCCTCGACATCGTCGGCGGCCGACTCAGTGGCTTCTCCGAGAACCGAGTTATCCGCTGGATTTCTGAATTCCCGCGTCGCCCCACTCAGCGATTCGGTAAATTTTCCGGCGATGTAATTCCGGAGCCGCATGTGGGTTAGGATTTCGCTTTCCAGAGGGCGGCATCCACGCAACTCCAAATATGAATAATCCACCCGAGTGTGCCGACAGTGATGAACCAAACCGCCAAGGCGAAGACAACGAAGAGGATGGCCCGCATGACGCGGCCTTGGACGAGTTGTCCCAATCCGGGAATGAAAAAACTACAGAGGGCAGCGATGACGTTTCCGGCGGCTCCTTGTCCAGTGCTCATGGAGTCATTATCTTCTTCGCTGGAAGGAATCGCAACTCGAATTTGCTCGCGTGCCGGTCTCAGCCTGCAGGTTTTCTCATGAGCCAGTAGACCTCGCCGGGCCAACCCGGAAACATCTTCCCCCACCAGAGATTGAAGCGCATCCATGCGGGAGAATTCTCCAGCGGGCTTCCCTTGCTGCGGAGAAAAAATGCGCCGCTGAGAAATTCGGTTTCCAAGCCGGCTTGACGCCCCATCGCCCGCACGCGGTCCGGTGAGAAGACGCTCACATGGCCCATCGGGGCCGCTGTCCGACGCACCCTTCGCTCACGGGCCGGAGCCAGAAACGAAGGCAGGACCGGGAAGCCTCCAATGAGCGATCCGCCGGGCACAATGGCCGCCGCGATTTTTTTCAGAACCGCCTCGGGATCGCTGAGATGTTCGAGCACATGCAGCAGGATGGCGGTATCGTAGATCGGCGGCAGGGAAAACCCCGGGTCCTCGAGATTGGCCTCCACGAAGTCGGTGTAGCCGGCCGCTTGCAGTCGCTCGGTCAGCATCACGGCATCGACAGCCGTCCAACGCGACCATTGCACACCGGGAGGTGCAGATTGGACGAACTCAAACATCTGGCCGGTATGCACGCCGATCTCCGCGATGGAGAGCGCCCGCCCGGCCCGTCGGCACTCCTCGCGCAGTAACTGATACCCGAACCAGTAGCGGAGCAGACGAATCGGGTAGCGGACGGTTTTGGCCTCGGCGGTCATGCCGAAGCGCTTCGTCCGCACCACCGGATTGTCTGCGAGAAAATCAATGTCCCAGAGGAGCGGATCGAGCGTGTTCACGAAAAACCGAGCATCCTGCCGCCGGGGCAACCGGCGGTCAAGCCTGAGGAGTCACGGGAGGGCGAACCTCCGTGTGAGCCCATTCCTGCTTGCTTCGTTGTCACGCTTATCAGTAGCTTTCCGTTGCGTTCCGGCATCCGCCGGGCGAAGAATCGACGTGTGAACTTCCGACGCTCCACTCTGCGGCCTGAACCGCTGATCTTCAATGTCACCTCGCTCGTCGACATTCTGATGGTGCTGGCGATTTTTCTCATCGGGAGCTGGTCAGCGGCGAAGATCGAGTCGGATGTCGGAATCCGCCTGCCGACCTCGCAGACGGCCTCCCAGCGAACGACGGCCGCCTCCCCGCTCGTCATCAATGTCCGCTCCAGCGGCGAAGTCACCATCAACCAGCGTGTCCTCGACGACGCAGCGCTCGTGGCGATGCTCGAGAAGCTTGCGAAATTGAATCCCGACCAAGTCGCCATCGTGCGGGCAGATCGTAAGGTCGAGTATGAACGGATTCTGCAGATTCTCGATTTCTGCGGAAAAGCCGGCGTGAAAGATATTGGCTTCAGCGCGACGCCCGGGACGACCGAGCCTTGAATTTTTGCAGGCTTTACCGCGGGGGGACCGGGTGATATTCCTTAAGGCCATTCGCAAGACCATGAAAAACCTCCGCCTTCTCCTCATCCCGGCCTCCCTTCTCTGTCTCTTGAGCGGTTGCTCGCTTCAGGAAAAATACGACAAGAATAATGCGGCCGGGCAGGCTTGGTTGAAATCCGCAAAGACCGGCTCGGCCCGGACCAATATCGAAGGCGTTTATTATTCGCCGGACTGGGGCTCGGTCCTTTTGAATCAGAACAAAAACGACATCACCGGAACGATCGGGCATTACAAAATTTCGGGTGTGCTCAGCGGCAAGAATGCGTCCCTGCTCCTCATCGATGACGAGTGGATCGATTACACGATGGTGTTGACCCGGAAGAACTCTGAGGAACTCGTCGGATCCTATTCCTGCTGCGTTCCCTACTCGGCTGAAAACAGCACGCCGATCCATCTTTTCCGGATCGAGAATTGATGCGGCGCGCACTCACGCTGATTTTTGCGGTCTCGCTGCTCTCCGGATGCTCGATCTTTAGCGAGGTCCGCGACGAGCGGTATCAACGGAACAATGCCGCCGGCGACCGTTGGTTGTCCGATCAATTTGATGCCTCCGAAATCAACGTCTCCGGCAGTTGGCTGAGTTCCGACTGGGGGCGCGGCGCTTTCCGGCAGAACGGACGAAAAGTGAGCGGCACGCTCGGCGGCTACAATGTCAATGGAGTGGTGAGCGGGCGGCGGGCGTATCTGCTCATTGCCGATGGCGAATGGTATTACTACAGCGCAGTTTTGGAGATGTCGCAGCCCGGGCAGTTGGACGGACGGTTCTCGCGGATGATCCCGTTTCTGAAGACGCTTTCGCGCCCGATGCGCCTCGACCAACTTGCGCACTGATCGCCCGCCGGTGAGTGTCGGTGGTTGATTTTTTCCGGAGGACCGGGGATGTTCCCCGGATGCATGACCCACGCACCGAGCGGTTGGCCGCCGTTTTGACCCGCCACTCCACGCAACTCAAGAAAGGCGAGAACGTCCACATTGACGTTTTTGACGCGCCGGATGAGATCGCGATTGCGCTCGTTCGGGCCGCACGCGCGGCCGGTGCCGTGCCTTTTGTGAGTGTGCATCGCGCGACCATCGGACGCGAGATCGCCCGCGGTGCCACCGAGGAAATGATCTCGATTTCCCGGGCCGTCGAGTTGACGCGCATGAAAAAAATGCAGGCCTACATCGCGGTGCGTGGAAGCCACAACATCACCGAGATGTCCGATGTGCCCGAGGAAAAAATGC
>JBMOHW010000040.1:0-19548 GCA_049317665.1 Terrimicrobiaceae bacterium
CGACCCGGCCCGGGATGCTGCGATCGTCGCGGGGCGGCGCGACTGGCACGTCGGCGTGCTGGGCGTCGTGGCTTCCCGTGTAATGAGGCGACACCACCGTCCAACATTCATTATCGGGTTCGATGAATCCGGCGCTGGAAAAGGAAGCGGCCGAAGCATCGAGGGACTCTCGCTCGTGGATTTGCTCCGACAGTGTGCCGCACATCTGGAAAAATTCGGTGGCCACGACATGGCGGCGGGCGTCAGCGTTCACGAAAGCGCATTCCCTGCATTCCAGTCCGCCTTCACCGCAGCTGCCCGTGAGGTCGCCACCGAGGATCTCTTAATGCCTCGCCTCAGACTGGACGTTGAAATCGAGTTGCACGATCTCGATACTTCCCTCTTGGAATCTCAAGACTCGATCGAGCCATTCGGATCGGCAAACCACCAGCCCGTCTTTTTCACAAGGTCGATCAGCCCGTCGGGAACGCCGCGCGTTATGAAGGAGAAGCACCTCAAGATTGATTTCTCCGCCGGACGCCGCCGCTTCCCGGCTGTCTATTTCAACGCCCGTCTCGACGACCTGCCGCGTCCTCCGTGGGATGTCGCCTACACGCTCGACTGGAACGTCTGGCAGGGTCGGGCCGAAGCCCAGATGCGCATCGTCGATCTGCGAAAGGCCGCATGAGCCGGCGACCGGCGGACACGCGACTGGCGGATGTCGACTGGGTGCCCCGCCCGCGCATGAGCGCACTCACGCGTCTCGGGCTCACGACGTTCGAAGATTTGCTGCGCCATTTTCCAAGGCGATATGAGGATCGGAGGAAATTCGACCACTTTCCTGACCAACCGTCGGATACCCCTCTGTGCCTTTTCGGGATTGTCGAGAAGACGTCCTACCGCCGCTTTGGGCGGCGGGTGATTTTCGAGGCCAGGGTTGTGGACGAATCTGCTGGGGTGCTTGGCTCACCGCTGACGTGTCGGTGGTTCAACATGCCGTGGGTAAAAAATCTCATCCTCTCGGGTGATCGGATTGTCCTTTTTGGCAAGCCGAGGCTGCGCGGCAACCTTGTCGTCATGGAGCATCCGGAATTCGAAACCATCGAGGATGATGCGGAGCACCTCCTACATTTTGACAGGATCACACCAGTTTATCCGGCTGGTGATGGGATGACGCCGCGGGTCCTTCGCGTTCTGATTCATCGCGCCATCGAGGAGTCCGAGGTGCCGGCACTTCTATGGCCCGGAAAAGATGTGCCCGACGATGTATGGCGCAAGATCCACTTCCCGGAGTCCGAGGAAGAGCGGCGGGACGCCACCGAGGTTCTAATTCGTGAAGAATTTTTTGGAATTCAGCTGGTCGTCTGTTCGCGGCATGCGTCCGCCGCGCGTGCCCCCGGGGTCGCAAAGGTCGGGAGCGGAAAACTCTGGGCGGCGGTTGAGCGTGCCCTTCCCTTCCAACTCACCACATCTCAGAAATCCGTCATGGGCGAGATCTCGTCCGACCTCGCCGCCCCGCGGCGAATGAACCGCCTTCTCCAAGGCGACGTCGGGTCGGGAAAAACCCTCGTCGCCCTCCGCGCGATGCTCGAAGTCTCGGAAGCCGGGTGGCAAGCCGCACTCATGGCCCCGACCCAGATTCTCGCCGAGCAACATTACTTGAATTTTCGCCGTATCCTCGCGCCGCTCGGAATCCCGGTCTCACTCCGCACCTCGGCGCGAAAAGAGGACTCATCCGGCGAGCAGATTTTTCCGCCCCTTGTCATCGGCACACATGCCTTGCTTTTTGAGGGTGCCGGGTTGGAAAATCTCGGTCTGGTGGTCATCGACGAGCAGCACAAGTTTGGCGTGCTGCAACGTTCACAGCTCGTCGCACGCGGCAAGGCGCCGGACGTTTTGGTGATGACCGCAACCCCGATTCCCCGCACCATCACTCAAACGCTTTATGGCGACCTCGATGTGTCGCTTCTGCGCGAGAAACCCGCTGGTCGCGGCGAGGTGGTTACGGCCGTGCGACACCCGGACAAATTGCCGGACATCATTGCGTTCCTTCGCAAAGAAATCGCCAGAGGAAGGCAGGCCTACATCGTCTATCCGCTCGTGGAGGAATCCGAGAAACTCGTTGCCAAGGCCGCCACCGTCGAGTTTGAGAAATGGCGGGAGATCCTTGCTCCGTCTACCGTCGGCCTCGTCCACGGTCGGATGGATCCCGCAGAAAAGGAAGACGTCATGCGCCGCTTCCGAGCCGGCGATGTCTCCTGCCTTGTCGCCACCACGGTGATTGAGGTCGGCGTCGATGTTCCCAATGCCACGATTATGCTCATCGAAAATGCCGGCCGGTTCGGCCTCTCGCAGATCCACCAACTCCGGGGCCGGATCGGCCGAGGTGCCGAGAAATCCTATTGCATCCTCCTCGACGAAAATCCCAGCGAGAACGGTGAGGAAAAGTTGGTGGTTCTGGAAAAAACATCGGACGGTTTTGATATCGCGGAGGCCGATCTGCGGCTCCGCGGTCCCGGCGATCTTCTCGGAACCGCGCAAACCGGACTGCCTCCGATCAGTCTTGGCGACATTCTTCGCGACGGGGAGTTAATGACCGAGGCACGCTCAAGAGCGATGGAGATTTTTGTGACCGACCCCGATTTGTCCCTTCCCGAACACTTGGATATCAAGCGGCACCTCGCCAACCCGCGCTGGAATGCGCCGTTTCTGAACGAATGAACAGCGTCGGTCAGGCCAGTCGAAAAGAAGGGTTCCCCTCCGGCCCGCTCATCGATTAGCCTCCGCAGTCTATGCTCAGAGCCGGAATCGTAGGGCTGCCCAATGTCGGCAAGTCCACTCTCTTTAACGCCGTCACCCGCACACGGAAAGCCCAGGCGGCAAATTTTCCGTTTTGCACGATTGAGCCGAATGTCGGCATCGTGAGTGTGCCGGACTCGCGCCTCGATAAACTCGCGGCCATGTCGAAGTCCGAAAAAATCCTGCCCGCGGCCATCGAGTTCGTGGACATCGCCGGGCTCGTAGCCGGAGCCAGCGAGGGCGAGGGACTCGGAAATCAGTTCCTCAGCCACATTCGCGAGGTTGATGCGATCATTCAAGTCGTGCGGTGTTTCGAAAATGATGACATCCACCATGTCACAGGTTCGGTCGATCCGGTTCGCGATATCGAGGTCATTAATACCGAACTCATTCTGGCCGACCTCGCCTCAGTCAAGAAGCGGGCCGAGCGCTCCCAGAAAGCCGCGAGAAGCGGAGACAAGGCTGCCAAAGCCGAGATTGCCCTCGCGGAAAAGCTGACCCCGCATCTCGACGCCGGGAAGCCGGCGCTCACGGCCGATCTCACCCCGGAGGAGAAAGAACTCCTGCGAGGATTTTTTCTCCTCTCTTCAAAGCCCACGCTGTTTGCCTGCAACGTCGGCGAGAACGATCTTGCGGATTTGAACGGCGAATCCCAAGCCGCCAAATTTGTGCGGACGGTTCGCGAGTTTGCCGCAACCCATCTCGGGAGCGAGGCCGTCGTCATCAGCGCACAAATCGAAAGCGAGTTGGCCGACCTGCCGCCAGCAGAGGCTTTGGAGTTCCTTTCGGGCCTAGGCGTGACCGATAGCGGCGTGAGCCAGCTCATTCGTGCAGCCTATCATCTCCTGGGGCTCCGAACCTATCTCACCACCGGACCAAAGGAAACGCGGGCCTGGACGATCCATGCGGGCGACAAAGCCCCGGCCGCCGCCGGAGTGATTCACAGCGATTTTGAGCGCGGGTTCATTGCGGCGCAGATCGTCGCCTTCGAGGATTTGATCGCACTTGGCTCCGAAGCTAAAGCTCGCGAGGCCGGTCGGCTTCGGCTGGAAGGCAAGGAGTATGTTGTTCAGGACGGCGACGTCGTGGAATTTCGATTCAACGTGTGAGACCCATCGCGGCAGGGGTTGCCGCCATCGCGGTGCGCCGACCGGCTCTGCTGGTCATCGCCGCGTTTCTGCTCATCGCCGGAAGTTTGTATGTTCTCCGGACGAAACAGGCGTTCGACTCGGAGATTCTCAATCTCCTCCCGGCGGGCACGCCGTCCGTCGAGGGGCTCCGGATTTACAATTCGCGCTTCAACTCCGCTCGTGAGCTCGCCTTCCTAGTCGATTCACCAGACGACTCCATTGCGGAGGACTTTATCGTCGCACTTCGCGAACAACCCTGGGTGCTCCGCGTTCTCGATGGCCCGCCAACGGAGTCTGCCGAAGGCCGCGCAACCCTGCCGGAGCTCATTGCCCCGCTGATTCTCGGCCAGAGTGCCGAGGAGTTTGAAATCACGGCATCGAAACTCAATCCAACCGAGATCCGCGCCCGGCTCGATCACTTGGTGGCGCGGGCATCCGCAGGCTCGCCTCTCGCGCGGATCGAGTTGGAGAACGACCCGCTCGGAATCGTCGCGCCGATCGCGGGCCGATTGGCGGAAAAGCTATCCGTTGGCGAAACCTTCGACCTCGTCGCCGGAACCTCGCGGATCGTCCCTGTCATCGTAACAGAGACCGACCTCTCGTCGGACTCAAGCCGACGGTTGATGGAAACCGTTCATGCGTTCATCGCTTCGTTCCGGTCAAAATATGGCGCGACCGCACCGGACATCGTCGTGACCGGACGGAACGCCTATGTGGACGAGATCTCGTCCAGCATGCAGCGGGATATCGCGACGACGACATTGGTTTCTCTTCTCGCGGTGACCCTGCTTTTCTGGATCTCGTTTCGTTCGCTCGTTCCTCTCGTCGGCTCGATTCTCGTTCTGGCGTTCACGTGCCTGGTGACTCTCGCTGTTGGATCCCTGATTTTCGACAAACTGAATGTCGTGGCTATGGGCTTTTGTTCGATCCTCGTCGGTCTTGGCGACGATTTCAGCCTTCTCCTCTACCAGCGCTTTATCGCAGCCCGAGCAGGCGGATCCGACCGAGAGGGGGCGATCCGGGAATCCATCTCCGTCGCTTCCCCGGGGATTCTCTGGGTCGCGCTCACCACCGGGCTCGGCTTCGCCACGCTGGCCCTGAGCGGCTCGGCGGGTTTCGGCCAACTTGGTCTCTTGATTGCCATCGGGGTCACCCTGAGTGCGGTGGGAATGATTTGCCTCATGCCGATTTTCGAGAGAGGACGGACGGCGAGTCGGGCTCCGGCGGGAAACAGTGGACTTCCCGTCACATGGCTCTCGCGGCGCACGCTCTGGATCAGCACACTTATTTTGGCCGCCATGTGCATCGTCGCGATTCTCCCGTGGCGAAGCCTCCGCTTCGATACCTCGACCCAGTCGCTCGAACCACGGAACATCCCGGCGGCGAAGGCCCTCGCCCGCATTATGGAGGCATTTCCGGCGGCTTCTGAACCGATCATGGTCGTCGTTCCCCCGCCGGTGCGTTCGGATGATCTCGCTGCACTCGATGCAAAACTTGCCGACCTCCGCTCGCGCGGCTTGATCCGGTCGTTCTCCAGCCCGTCCCCGCTCGTCGCGGCCTCGGTTGATGTTTCCAGAAATCTCGCCCGGATTCGATCCCTCGACATCGGGGAAATCGAGCGGGTGACGGAATCCGCAGAGCGTGCGAACCATCTGCGGCCCGGTGCCTTAGATCCTGCGGTGCGTCTCGTCCGGGCTCTGCAATCCGAGGGCTCCCTCGCGGAGCGACTTCCTCCGACCTCTCCGTGGTGGTTCGTTCTGGACCGTTCGATCTCACCGGGATCCGGCGACGTGATTTTCTACCTGCGTCCAACAGATACCAACTCTCTCGAATCCCGACGCATTATTGAAGAGGAAGTCCTCTCCACAATTCCGGGAGCCATGGTCACGGGTTGGAGTCAGATGCTTGCCGACCTGGTTCCGTGGGCGACCCGCGAGCTCGCGTTTTTCGGGACGCTCGTCATCTCGATCATCCTCGCCATCCTCCTGCTCACCTATCGAAACGCGCGACTCCTGCTCCTCCACGCGGGAACCCTGACACTTGCGATCGCGGGAACTGTTGCGACGCTCAAATTCGCCAACCAACAGATCAACATCCTCAATATCCTGGCATTTCCCCTCATTCTTGCCGTGGGCGTGGACTACGGCGTTCACTTGATTCTCGCCGCCCGTGAACCCGGGCAGGCGAGCAAAAATCTCGGGCTGGTCATGAAGCCCGTGTTGATCAGCGGATTGACGACCATGACCGGGTTCGGAGCACTCACTCTCGCCACGAATCCCGCACTCAGCGGGCTCGGCCTCGTGTGCGCGACGGGTGTTGGATGGTGCCTGTTTTCCAGCCTCTTTTTTCTTGCGCCTCTTTGCCTCCAAATTACGAAGATCCGATCTCCCCAAGATTCCGAAGGAAAAGCTTGAAAAGAGTCTCGCGAGGGAGTGCAAGTGTGGGCTCCAAAATGTTCACCCGATTCTTCACGATGATCTCCCTGCTCGCTGCGGGAATTCCTACGCTGTGCGCGGCGACATTTGAGGAGATGAATGCCGTGTTCGGTGCCCCACTTTGGATCGACGAAAATCTCTGGGATGATCCGGCTGATGACGTCGCCGCACGACTCGGGTGGCCGCAGGAATCGAAGACCTCGACGGATTCAAGCTTCCGAAAATACCCGGGTCCGTCGGAAAAACTCTTGGGAGCCAGACCGTATTCTCTCGCATTTTTTGGAGAGGGCGAAAAGGCGGCCCGGGTTTCCATGATGTTTGCCAACAAGGGCGACTCCGTCGGTGGTCCCCAGGTGGGCGGGGATGAGCGCGATTCGCGAGACACAAAAAAGCTCACGAAATCTTATGCGGCGGCGATTGAGAACGACGGAAAGGTCATTTCGGAAGCACTCATAGCTTTGCTTGGTCCGCCAACAGCAGATCGCTTCGGTCAGGGACGCCAAACCAGGGAATCCGTCCAGCGCTGGGACTGGCAGGGTCATTCGATTCTCCTCGCGTCTCCGGCTGGCGAATACGTTGCGGTTCGCATCCTCCCGACCGCCGTCGCTGACTCTCAGGGAAAAGCGCGAATTCCCGACGCCGATCTCCGCGCTCGACTCGAGAGCCGCGTCCTCACGCGGGAGAATGGGGACGTCGTTCTCACCGACATCCCCATGGTTGACCAGGGACCGAAGGGTTATTGCGTGCCGGCCACGTGGGAGCGGGCGATGCGATACATGGCGATCCCGGCGGATATGTATGCGCTGGCCATGGCGGGTGACACGGGCGCCGGGGGAGGAACCTCGGTGTCAGCAATCGTCGGGGGTGCCAAGGAAGCGGTCACTCGGGGCGGACGGCGACTCGATCCCGAAAATGCGAAGCTCTCGGTGCGAACGATCAAAAAGTTTATCGACCGAGGTTTGCCAGTGATGTGGACAATGTTCTCGATGGACGAAATCAACACGGCCATCAACGCCCGAATGAAGGATCGAAAACAAATGACGGATCCCACATTGTGGGACAAGACCCTCGATCCCACGCGAAAAGCCGCAAAGAAGATTGCAACCGACCAGAAGTCGGGCCACATGTGCATGATTATTGGATACAACGAGAAGACCGGAGAGCTCGCCGTCTCCGATTCCTGGGGGCCGGAATTTGCCGAACGCTGGATCACGGAAGAAGAAGCCATCGCGGTCACCCAGGGTCCGCTCATGGTCATTAACTTTTAAAAATCATGTCTAACTTCGAAACCGGAGATGCTGTCTCCTTATACAATGTCGACCGCTGGGGTGGCGGATATTTTGGAATCAATCCGGCGGGCCATGTCGTCGTGCATCCGAAACGAAATGGGGACGAAATCGATTTGATGAAGATTGTCGCCGAGGCCAGGGAGCGGAAGCTCGCCTTCCCGCTCGTCGTGCGATTTCACGACCTTCTCCGCGACCGGGTCGAAACCGTCAACAAGGCCTTTGCAGAGGCAATCGCCGAGATGGGATACCGGGGGATCTACCGGGGCGTTTTTCCAATCAAGGTGAACCAGCTTCGGGAGGTCGTGGAAGAGATTCTCGATGCCGGCCTGCCGTGGCATTTCGGAATCGAGGCGGGAAGCAAACCCGAACTCCTCGCCGCCCTCGCGCTACACTCCGATCCCGAGAGCCTTGTCATCTGCAACGGCTACAAGGATACGAGCTTTATTCGCAACGCTCTGCTCGGACGCAAACTCGACAAGAAGGTGATCCTCGTTGTCGAAAAACTTGAGGAACTCGCCCACATCTTGCGCGTCTCAAAAGAAATGGCCCTCGAGCCGATGATCGGACTCAGGGTCCGCCTTCTCTCAAAAGGCGCGGGAAAGTGGGCTACGAGCGGCGGCGAGAATGCGAAGTTCGGGCTCGCCACAGCTGACCTTGTCGAGGCCAGCGACATGCTCCACGCGGCTGGACTCGCTCACTGCTTGAAGCTTGTCCATTTTCACGTCGGTTCCCAAGTGCCGGATATCCGGACAATCAAGCGGGCAACCCGCGAGGCGGCACGGTTCTACTCGAAACTCTCAAAAATGGGGCATGCCCTCGAATACCTCGACGTCGGCGGTGGCCTCGGCGTGGACTACGATGGATCCCGGACGACATTCGACAGCTCGACGAATTATTCTTTGAACGAATACGCCCGCGACATCGTATATACCGTGATGGAAGTTTGCGATTCCGAATCTGTGGCCCACCCGACGCTCGTCAGCGAGAGCGGACGCGCGATTGTGGCGCATCATTCGGTTCTCATTGTTGAGACGTTCGGGTCCATCGAGAAGAATAACCGTTGCGATCCCGTCGTTCCGGCTTCTGATGATCCCCAAATCGTTCACGACATCCTGGAAATCCGAAACGACCTGGCAAAAAAGAACCGCCTCGAGAACCTCCACGACGCGCAGGAAATCCGCGAGCGCGCTCAATCGATGTTCGATCTCGGGCTGCTCGACCTCCGCGCAAAAGCTCGTGTGGAGACGATTTACTGGCAGATCGCCGAGGGGATCGTGGAGATTTTTCGAGGCATGCGATACATCCCGGAGGAAGTCAAAGACATGGAGATCGCGCTCAGCGATCAGTTCCTCTGCAACTTCTCGGTATTCCAATCCCTTCTTGATCACTGGGCGCTCGGCCAGCTTTTTCCGGTGATGCCGATCCATCGGCTCAACGAAATGCCGGATCGGAATGCGACGCTCGTCGACATCACGTGCGACTCAGACGGAAAGGTCGCAAAGTTTGTTGATCTGCAAGATGTCAAGGAAACCCTTCCCCTCCATCGGTGGAAGTCTGGAGAGCCCTACTATGTCGGGTTCTTCCTCGCTGGTGCTTATCAGGACATCATGGGCGACCTCCACAACCTCTTCGGCCGGGTGAATGAAATGCACATCTACCTCGATGAAGACGAAGAATCCGGCTACTACGTCGAGGAAGTGCTCGAGGGCAGCACGATCGGCCAAGTCCTCACTCTCACCCAGTGGGACGTCAATGAGCTCGCACGCAAAATGAAGGCGCAGACCGATGCGGCTATCAAATCCGACCGACTCAAGCCCAGCGAGGGAATGCGCCTTCTCGATGATTACGAGAAAAGCCTGACGCTCTACACCTATCTCAACTTTGACGATCAATACTGAGGAACCAAATCCTTCCATGCGCACTCCATTATTCGATGAACACATTGCCGCTGGCGGGAAAGTCGTTGACTTTGCCGGTTGGGAAATGCCGGTCCAATACGCCGGGATCCTCGCCGAGCACAAGGCGGTTCGTGAACAAGTTGGCGTCTTTGACATCTCGCACATGGGAGAGTTCTTTGTCCGCGGGCCACAGGCTGCGACATGGCTCGACGGACTCCTCACGAATCGCGTGGCGCGGCTGTCCGATGGCGAGGCCCAGTATTCACTCCTTCTCAACGAGCAAGGCGGAGTCATCGATGACCTGATCGTTTACCGCCTCGCCGCGGATTCCTTTCTCCTCGTCGTCAACGCCGCAAAAATCGACGAGGACGCCGCATGGATGCAGGCCCGATGGGTCGACGGTGTCATCTTCGAGAACCGCAGCAACGACTTTGCCGCCCTCGCGATTCAGGGTCCGGCATCCGGCTTGGTTTTTGAGAAACTTTTCGGCTTCCCGATGCCGGCCGAGCGTAACCGTGTGCTCACCATTGACAATGGCTTTGTCGTGACGACTGGCTACACTGGCGAGTTAGGATTCGAGTGGATCATTCCTGCCGAAGAGGCGGTCGTCTCGTGGCGAAAAACGCTCACAGCCGGAGCCTTACCGTGTGGACTCGGTGCGCGCGACACCCTCCGCTTGGAAATGTGCTATCCCCTCAATGGATCCGACCTGTCACCATCGCGGACACCACTGGAGGCGGGATTGGGAATTTTTGTCGATCTGGAGAAATCGGCGTTTGTCGGGCGTGACGCCCTCGCTGCTCAAAAAGCGTCGGGTCTGCCCTCCCGGCTCGTAGCAATCAAAATGACCGAGAAATCTCCGCCAATCCGCCCGCATTATCCCGTCTGGGCTAACGGAGCCCCTGTCAGCGAAACGACCAGCGGCGCCCCTTCCCCTTCGCTGGGAATCGGAATCGCGATGACCTACCTCCCGCCGGAGCTCGCAAAACCCGGGCAGGAACTCTCCATCGAGGTCCGCGGCAAACAATTCCGCGCTTGTGTTCAGAAAAAACCACTTTACCAAAAATAGATCATGAACGTCCCCGACAACCTGAAATACGCAGAAAGCCACGAATGGATCCTCGTTGAGGGTGACACCGGCACAGTCGGTATCACCGATCACGCCCAAGCTGAACTCACGGATATTGTCTTTGCCGAACCTCCGGCGGTCGGAAAAACCGTCGCAGCCGCCGAGGTCGCTGCCGTCGTCGAATCCGTCAAGGCAGCCAGTGACATTTACTCCCCGGTCTCCGGTGAGGTCATCGCCCGCAATCAGGACGTCGAGGATAACCCCGCCTTGCTCAATACCGACCCATTCGGTGAGGGCTGGATCTTCAAGGTCAAACTCACCAATCCGGGCGAACTGGATTCGTTGAAGGACTCCGCCTCGTATCGCGCTCAGATCGGGGCATGAGCACATTCCCCTCCCGCCATATCGGTCCGTCCCCGACTGAGGTTCAGCAAATGCTCGGCGTCGTCGGCGCTTCAACCCTCGAGGCGCTACTCGACGAGACCGTTCCAGCAAACATTCGATTCACCAGACCACTCGATATTCCGGTCGCCCGATCCGAGGAGGAGGCGCTTGCCGATCTTCGCGCGATCATGGACCGAAATGTCGTCGCTCAATCGCTGCTCGGAATGGGCTACTCTGGCACGTTCACGCCCCCAGTCATTCGCAGAAACATTCTTGAAAATCCCGGCTGGTATACCGCCTACACGCCTTATCAGGCAGAGATCGCCCAAGGGCGCCTTGAAGCTCTGCTCAACTTTCAAACCATGGTCTGCGACCTGACCGGGATGCAGATCTCGAATGCTTCGCTGCTCGATGAAGCCACGGCCGCCGCCGAAGCCATGACTCTGGCCCACGACATCAAGGGCGGTGACGCATTTTTCGTTACCGATCATTGTCACCCGCAAACGATTGCCCTCCTCAAAACCCGCGCGGAACCGCTGTCGATCCGGATCCTGACAGGGCCAGCCGAAGCGGGACCGCAGGAATCGGTGTTCGGTGCGCTCTACCAATATCCCGCGACGGATGGAACAATCTCTGACCTCGCGGCTCTCGTTGCCTTGGCGCACAAAGCCGGAGCCTTGGCCATCGTCGCAACCGACCTGCTCGCTCTGACGCTCATCAAGCCACCCGGCGAGCTCGGAGCAGACATCGTCGTCGGCTCGGCTCAGCGATTTGGCGTCCCACCGGGCTTCGGTGGCCCGCACGCCGCCTTCCTCGCCACGCGCGATGAACACAAACGCCGCATCCCCGGCAGACTTGTCGGTGTCTCGAAAGATGCCGAGGGCCGTCCGGCTTTGCGCCTAACTCTCCAGACCCGCGAACAACACATCCGCCGCGAGAAGGCCACCAGCAACATCTGCACCGCGCAGGTTCTGTTGGCCGTCATGGCCTCGATGTATGCCGTTTACCATGGCCCCGAAGGGCTCAAAAACATCGCCAGGAAGATCCATCTCCAGACCCGTCAACTCGCGGAAGGATTAAAGAGCCTCGGCTTTGCGGTCAACCCGGGACCATTCTTCGATACTATCCGGGTCACCGTCGCTCATGGGACCGCGGATGAATTTGTCGGCCGGGGTCACCAACAGGGTATCAACCTCCGGAAACTCGACGACCACACGCTCTCGATTTCCCTCGATGAAACGACCGGCAACCTCGCAGACATCGTCTCCATCTTCGGCGAAAGCGGCAAACACGCTGCGGGAGAGGTTCCTGAGATCATCGGCCCCGAACTCCTTCGCACCTCGGAATTTCTTACGCATCCCGTCTTCCGTTCCCATCACACGGAGACCGAAATGCTCCGCTACATCCGGCGCCTCGAGGCGAAGGATCTCTCGTTAACAACATCCATGATCCCGCTCGGGTCCTGCACGATGAAGCTTAATGCGACAGCGGAGATGTTCCCGGTGACCTGGGAGTCCGTCGCGCTGCTGCACCCGTTGGCACCGGAGAATCAAACGCTTGGCTACCTCGAGATGGCAAAGCAACTCGAGCAATGGCTCGCCGAGATCACGGGGTTTGCTGCCGTTTCGCTCCAGCCTAATGCAGGCTCGCAGGGCGAATATGCCGGATTGCTGGCCATTCGCGCCTACCACCTCTCGCGTGGAGATCGCTTGCGCGACGTCTGCCTCATCCCAACCTCAGCCCACGGAACGAATCCGGCCAGTGCTGTCATGGCGGGAATGCGGGTCGTCACCGTCAAGTGCGACGACGCCGGAAATATCGATCGCGGAGATCTCCTCGCGAAGGCCGACCAGCATCGCGACACCCTGGCCGCGCTCATGGTCACCTATCCCTCAACTCATGGCGTTTTCGAGGCCGGGATCCGCGAGGTATGCGACATGATCCACGAGCGAGGTGGGCAGGTTTACATGGACGGTGCCAACATGAACGCCCAAGTCGGAATCTGTCGTCCGGGCGATATCGGTGCCGATGTCTGCCACCTCAATCTCCACAAGACATTCTGCATTCCCCACGGAGGCGGGGGTCCCGGCGTGGGACCGATCGGTGTCGCTGCGCAGCTTGTGCCATTTCTTCCAGCTCATCCACTCGCGAGCAATCCGGTCGTCGGCGCGGTTTCACAGGCGCCGTTGGGCAGTGCCAGCATTTTGGTCATTTCGTGGATGTATATCGCGATGATGGGTCCACAGGGACTTCGCGACGCAACGGCCATCGCGATTCTGAATGCCAACTACATCGCCGCGCGTCTAGCCGACTATTTCCCGACGCTCTACAAGGGCGGAAATGGCCGCGTCGCGCATGAATGCATTCTCGATGTCCGGGAATGGAAAGCTCGAGCCGGGGTCGAGGTCGAAGATATCGCCAAGCGATTGATGGATTATGGATTCCACGCGCCAACGATGAGCTGGCCGGTGGCTGGAACGTTGATGGTGGAGCCAACGGAGAGCGAGTCGCTCGCCGAGCTCGACCGATTCTGCGACGCAATGATTGCGATCCACGGGGAACTCACCGCGATTGAGCGCGGAGAAGCTGACCCGACAAACAACGCGCTGAAAAATGCGCCACACACCGCGGCTGCCGTCACCTCCGATACATGGGATCGCCCCTACTCCCGTTCGCAGGCGGCCTGGCCAGCCTCCTGGCTCCGTGAGCACAAGTTTTGGCCTTCGGTGGCTCGCATTGATAACGTTTACGGCGACCGAAACATCTTTTGCTCGTGTCCGCCGGTTGGAGGCTGACGATCAGCCCGCCGCGGGCGGCGGCGTTTCCTCATCAGTCACCTCGTCTTCGATCTCCCGCCTGAGGGCTTTCGAAATGAACGGCCGGACAAATCCGTAAACAAGAAACGACACGAACAAAAATGCAGGCATCCAACCGTAGTTCATCGCGGTAAAGGCCAGGAGGGCAATCAAGCCCAGAAAAGCCGGCAGCGAGCGCTGGGTCCTCCAGTTCAAGCCCTTGAAGCTGGGGTAGCGTACATGGCTGAACATCATGAACGACAGGAAAAGCAGGAGCACCGGCAAGGCGAACTTCCACGCCCCAATCGTGCGATCATCCGCCTGCAGCCATAGCATCAGCAACGTCAGCGACGCGATCAACCCAGCAGCCGCCGGGATCGGAAAACCCTGAAAATCCTTCTCGGGCTTGTCTCCAGCCGCCTGAGCCCGACAGTTAAATCGCGCCAGCCGGAGTGCGCCGCACAGAAGAAAAAAATACGCGATCAGCCACCCGGTCCGTGCAAAATCCTTCAGGACGATTTGATAGACCAACAAGGCCGGGGCGATCCCAAATGATACGATGTCGGCAATCGAATCAAACTCTCGACCGAACGGACTCTCATGACCACCCAGCCGGGCCAGACGACCATCGAGCAAGTCAAAAACGCAGGCACCGAGAATGAACGCGATCGCCTCATGGTAAAGACTCCCCGCAGACTGGCCACTCGAGGTCAACGCCGAAGCTTCAATGATCCGAAGCACTGCGGCAAATCCGCAGAAGAGGTTCCCCGCCGTCATGAGGTTCGGCAGGAGGTAGATTTTGGGATCTTGCGGGTCGTTCATGGTTTTCGAACAAGTCGAGCCAACGGAGTTTCGCCCCCACGCACACGGTCTCCAGGTTTGACCAAGATCTCTGCGCTCATTTCAACAAGCAACTCGGTGCGAGAGCCAAACCGGATCATTCCAAAACGTTCTCCCCGCGCGAGGGAGTCGCCAACGACGGCCCACGGACAGATTCGCCGGGCGATGGCTCCCGTGATTTGACGCACAAGAACAGAACCGACCGGGCCCGCGATCACCCACGAACGGCTCACATTCCAGCGGGACGATTCGGGATCCCGGGCATCGAGAAACCGACCGGGCTTCGGCTCGGAATGGGTGACGTCTCCGGCAATCGGCGAGCGATTGATGTGAACGTCGAGCACAGAGAGGAAAATCCCCACCCGCCTCATCGGCACCTTGAAAAACTCATCTTCAACGACTTCATCAACGGTCGTCACCAGCCCGTCGGCTGGCGAAACAGCGAATTCCTCCCCGGACGGCGGCACACGATGGGGGTCACGAAAAAAATAAATCGTGAAGAGAAGGAGCAGCGCAAACACGATCGAGAGAATCGGCCAGGTCAGCACGGTCAACAACCAAGCCAAACCCAGAACGATCAAAATCCATTTCGCCTCCGACAGTGCCCGACTTTCCATTCGGGTGACCCTAGCGGTTCCCGACACGGAGCGCGAGCGGGGATTTTCTAAGCACTGTAGCCCGCGATGACGGATTCATATGCTGAGAAAAGTCGGCCAAACACGGTCTTCCACGAATACCGGGATCGTGCGTGGTGGCTCGCCTCCAGCCCGGCCTCACGAAGATCGAGAGAGAAAATCGATGTGATCGCATCCGCTAGTGCACCGGGCGAATTCTCCAGCGCCCAGTGTTGCTGATCATTAAAGATAATCCGGTCCATATAGCTTCCGCGTATCCCGACAACACACGTTCCGCTCGCCTGGCTCTCCAACGCCACGAGCCCGAATGTCTCCTGAACTCCGGGATGAACAAAAAGATCCGCCGCACGATAAATCGCGGCCAGCTCGCGGGGATCGGAACAGTAGGGCGTCCACGTCACCAACCCGGTTGCCTCACGGAGATCCATCACAGCCTGTCGCTGCGTGCCGTCGCCAACACACAAAAGATGATATCTCCCCGCCTCGCGTGAGTGAAGAAGCCGAAAAGCATCGAGGAGGGTTCTAACATTCTTCTCCGGCGCCAATCTCCCGACATAAAGCAACAGCCGTGCGCCCGTCGGGATTCCGAGACCTTCCCGCGTCAACACCGAATCATCAGGATCCGGAACAAATGTCTCGGCATCGACCCCCAGATCGACGGTCATCAGCCGCTCCACTCCCCAACTTCGCAACGTCTTCGCGAGGACCGGGCTCGGAACAAACGTCCGCTCGAAGTGGTTGTAAAGCGCCGTCACATACCGCCGAAAAAACTCGTCGGTGATCGAAACGGAAACAGGTCCAAAAAATTTTGCCATCGTCCGGATGTATGATTCCGGAAAATGCGAGTGGTAAAATCCCACGACCGGAATGTCGAGCCCGCGACCGGACGCCACAGCCTTCCACGCGACCTGATAGGGATCTCCAGATTCAATTATGTCGGGCCGTTCCTTCTCGAGAGCTTCCTCAATCAAGTGAAGTCGGGTCAAAGCACGATAGCGCGACGTTCGAGAAATCAGGGGCGACGCAATCGTATACATCCGAACGTGTTCGTCGCCGGATTGCTCGGTCGCTGCACCGGGAACAATGATCACGTGCTGGCAATCCGGACGATGCCGTCGCACATACGCGGACTTCTGCTCGATGTAACGGCGCACACCGCCGCTTACCGGAGAGTAAAACTGCGTCAGATCACAGACCTTCAATCTACTCCCCCGCCGCAAGCCAACGCTCGGCATCGATGGCGGCCGCGCAGCCTTGTCCTGCCGCGGTGATCGCCTGCCGATAAACGTGATCCGCCACATCGCCCGCGGCAAAAACCCCGGCGACATTTGTCGAGGTTCCGCTCTTTTGAACCAGATAGCCATTCTCGTCGGTATCCAGCTTCCCACGGAAAGCCGCCGTATTTGGTTCATGCCCGATTGCGACAAAAACACACTTCACGTCGAGTTCACGCTCGCTCCCGGTGACCGTGTCACGGAGCCGCACTCCCCGCACCTCCCCGGCGGTGTCGGTCAGGAAAGCCACAACGGCGGCATTCCAGATCGGGGTCACTTTCGGATTCGCCAGCGCCCGATCTGCCATGATCTTCGAGGCGCGCAGGCTGTCACGGCGATGAATGAGAAAAACCTCGGAGGCAAAACGCGTGAGGAATGTCGCCTCCTCACAGGCGGAATCCCCTCCCCCGACGACACAAACGGGAACATTGCGATAGAAGGCCCCGTCACACGTCGCGCACGATGTCACGCCATGCCCGATCAACGCCGCCTCCCCTTCGAGGCCGATATACCGGGGCGACGCCCCGCTCGCGATGATCAACGCCTTCGTCTCAATCCACGCCCCATCAACTTTCAATCGATTCGGACTTCCCGGCTCGAACTCCTCGACCACCCCGTATTGGAACCGAGCCCCGAATTTTTCCGCCTGCTGGTGCATCCTCTGGATCAATTCCGGGCCATCCACCCCGTCCGGAAAGCCCGGAAAATTTTCCACCGCCGTCGTCGTCGTCAACTGCCCGCCGGGCAGGCGACCCTCAAGAACCAACGGCGAAAGGTTCGCCCTCGCCGTGTAAATCGCAGCTGTCAGGCCCGCACATCCCGTGCCGACAATGATCACATTTTCCATAAGTCCGGTGAGTAAACACGAATCCCGCGCGACACAAAACCAATAATTACGGTGCTGCCCCAGGCGATCACTCCTGCATGGCCAGGGACTCGGGAAACGCCTCCGGCAGACGCACCGGCCGCCCCTCTGGCATCTTCACCAGCGCGAGAGCCTGTCGGCAGAGGACCAGGAGTTCCCCATCCGACGGTCGAGTGATTTCAAAATCCACCCAGAACCGCGCCCGGGTCCACTCCGAAATTCGTCCATGCACCCGAACCAAATCTCCGAGTCGCGCCGGTCGCTTGTAATCGATCTCGGTTCGCGTCACCACTGGGTGGATATTGGACTTTGCGATTTCCTCAAAGCTCATACCCATCTGAATCGCCAGGAACGTCCGCGCCGTCTCGATAAATCTGAGATACACAATGTTGTGGACCACGCCACCGGCATCCGTATCAAAATACATCACACGGATGTCGGTCGATACGCGGCATTGCTCGGGAAGTTCCATAAAGAGCGACGAATCCCTCGATAAAAAATTGCCCTATTGCTTTTTCAACGCCTCGATCTGCACGGCGATATCCGGCTCGGGTATGATCGCTTGAGCCTCTTGATACTTCTTGATCGCGTCCTCGATTTTATCGCTATCGGCCAGCATCTTCGCCTCATCCCGCAGGACTCGAAACCGATCGATCTGCGTGCTGACCGTCGACTGAAGCGCTGCCAATGCCGCGGCGCTTTTGGAGCCGATGAGCGAAGCTTTTTGAACCAACGGGTCGAGAATCAACTGGGCTTCGATATACTGTTTCCCGGCCATTTGCTTGGCAACCGAGGGCAACCGTTCAACGCAGGCCACCATGACGTCGGCGACATCCGACGGGACTTTGACAGCCGGCGGAGGCGATCCGGCCCGAAACTGCTGGACCGACGCCGAGACTTTCCTAACGGCCTCAACCACGGACTCCGTTAGGACCGGCACCTTCCCCTCTTCGGTCACGATCCCGGATTCAAAAGCTGCCTGCGCGGCCTCAATTTCCTTTGTCAGGCTCCCGGCACTGGCGACCGCGATATCCCAATTATAAACGAATTTCGATGAACCATTGTCCTCCGATGGCTGCAGGGTTTTCAACTTGGCCACGAGCACTTCAGCATCCGAAAAGGACAACGTGGGTTGGGAAAGCTTCGCCAGGATTTCCGCACGTTCTTCCTTGCGCACGGCGGCAGCCTGCTGCGCTCGGATCCCTTCGACGAGCGGTTTCACCGATGGCTCGGACACGGCAAGATCCTCGAGACCGAGGAAATACTGATTTTGCTCGAGGTCGAAGCCCCTCGCACTCGGCGCAGCGAGAAGTTCAGGTCGAAGCAACTCGATCAACGCCGCTGCCTTTTTTTTGTAATAAGCCGTGCGCGGAATCCAAACCCCCTCCTCCTTGACATTTCCCGCATCATACTTCGCTACCTCGGCCGCGAGTGCCACCAGCGAAGGATCCAGGATCTTCTTCACCGTCGGGACGCGGGCCGCAAGGGCCCGAAACTCGTCAATTTGCTTTTGCAACTCAGCCCGCTGGACATCCAATACCAGAGTCTGGGGCGGCACGGGAAAAACAATCAATTTCACGACCCGTGCTGCCGTCACCTGAATTCCGGGAGACTTAGCCGTGCGAAACTCGAAATACCCTGCCCCGGGGCTGGTCTTCACTGTGCGGTCCACATACGAGAGAAACTCGATAACCGTCACCTGATCATCCGGCGACCAAGCCTGCGGTTTCACGAGCGCGATCCCAGGCCGATCTCCGTCGGCAGCCAAGGCGTTCGGAACACCCGAAAAAACGATGAGGGAAGATGCTGCTGCCAGAAGCAGCGTGGACGACACGCGGAACAAATGACTCATGGGGATTTGCTAAACTAACGACAGAGAGATCGTTATGGCAAATGAAGAATGCGTCGACTTCAACGCACCAAGTCCGCACCGGCAGACGTCAGCAACGCAAAGAGGAGGCACCAGGGAATCACCCCGAGCGAGAAGAACAAGACCACCCGCCCCGCCGGTTCACCCATCACCAAGCTGATCACGGCCCCGATCTGCGGGCCGACGGTTACTGGAGCGATCAGCGCGAGTCCGGCCAACCCCGCCCGATCCCACGCCCTCCAAATCCATTTCGCCGGATCGTGCACGATCGAAACCCCCAGTTTTT
>JBMOHW010000041.1:0-19226 GCA_049317665.1 Terrimicrobiaceae bacterium
CCCACCTCACGATCACCCCTCCCCCGCCAAGCCTTCACGCTCATCGAACTCCTCATCGTGATCGCCATCATCGGCATCCTCATGTCCCTCCTCTTCCCGGCCGTCAACTCCGCCATCGACGCCGCCAGAAAAGCCCAGGCCAAAAACGACGTTGTCCAGATCGCTACAGCTGTCACGGCTTTCGAGACAGAGTATGGACGCTTGCCAGTCGCGACGACGTCCGTCAATGTTGCGCTTGTCAATACCCTCGCTGGGATTACTACCAACGACAACCCACGCGGCATCGTTTTTCTAGAAGTGCAAGCGGCCAAAAAAGGTAAAAGCGGGACAAATAGTTCGGGCTTCGTCGATCCTTGGACTGTTGGATCCTCGAAAACCGCCCCGTATGCCATCGCAATGGACAATGAGGCAAGCGGCGGTTATGATAACAGCATCCAGGTATCAACAAATGGTGCCTCATCCGGCTCAACCGTCCTTCGCAAAAAAGTCGCGGTCTGGAACGTCGAAACCAACTCGCGACGTCAAGTCCGCTCTTGGGAGTAAAATCTCTGCGGGTGTAGTTCAATGGTAGAACGGCAGCTTCCCAAGCTTCATACGAGGGTTCGATTCCCTTCACCCGCTCTCTCACCAGTGCATACCTTCACGACGACGGAAACCCGGGCATGATGGAAGTCCGCGGTGGGGATGGAATCCACCTTCCGGATTTTGGTGTGTGGTTCGACTCGCTGCGAGCGAAGACTTTCGGTGTGGTTTCGCACGCTCACAGCGACCATGCCGTTTGGCATGACATCACGGTCTTGACGCCTCCGACCGCGGCCCTTATGCGCGCCCGCAGGGGATCCAGCGCCAAAACGATCCGCGAAACGCCATTTTTTTCGCCCTACGAACATTCGTCGGCCCGGATCACGTTGATCCCGGCCGGGCATGTTTTGGGATCGGCTCAAGTATTTTTGGAGTCCGACGCGGGAACGGTTCTTTACAGCGGGGATTTCAAGTTGCGGCCGAGTCTCACAGCCGAGCAGGCGACAACCGTCCAAGCCGACACATTGGTGATGGAATGCACATTCGGCCGACCGCATTACCGCTTTCCGGCGACGGAGGACATCCGATGCAACATTATTGCCTTCTGCCAGGATGCTTTGACGGCCGGGGAGATTCCGATCCTTCTGGCCTACTCGATCGGAAAATCCCAGGAACTTCTGGCATTACTCGCCGGCGCCGGTCTTCGGATCGTCATACATCCGACGGTCTACAAGATGGCTCGGATCTACGAACAATTTGGCGTCTCGTTTCCGCCGTTCGAAGAGTTTGACGGCAACAACCACGCGGGAAGTGTGATCATCTGTCCGCCGAATACCCGCGACCAACTGGCCCACATTCCGAAAGCCAAAGTCGCGGTTGCCAGCGGCTGGGCACTGGATAAAAGCGCCATCTTTCGTTACCGATGCGACGCCGCATTTCCTCTGTCGGACCACGCGGATTACGACGAGCTTATCGCCTACGTGGGCAAGGTCTCCCCCAAACGGGTCTACACCGTGCACGGCTTCGTAGAAGACTTCGCGCGGGATCTCCGTCGCCTCGGAATCGAGGCGCTAGCCTTGGGCGGGCAGAACCAACTGGAGTTAAGGCTTTAGCAATACCCCACGGCTCGCCCGCGCCAAGCTTCCCGAGCCTGGAAGGCGCTAGTAGCGATAGTGTTCCGGCTTGTATGGTCCGGCTGCTGGGACGCCGAGGTATTCGGCTTGGTCCTTCGTGAGCTTCGTGAGAACGACGCCGATTTTCTCGAGGTGGAGTCGCGCGACTTCCTCATCAAGCTTCTTGGGCAAACGATAGACGGTCTTTTTGTAAGTGTCCTTGTTCTGCCACAAGTCGATCTGAGCCAGCGTTTGGTTGGTGAACGAATTTGACATCACGAAACTCGGATGCCCCGTGGCGCAGCCGAGATTGACGAGGCGACCGTCGGCCAGCATGTAGATGCTCTTCTTGCCGCCCGGCAGGAAGTAGCGATCGTATTGCGGCTTGATGGTCTCGAGGCGAACACCCTTGTGGCTCTTGAGCCGATCGACTTGGATCTCGTTATCGAAGTGGCCAATGTTACAAACAATGGCCTGATCCTTCATGGCGAGCATGTGCTCGAGGGTGATGATGTCCTTGTTGCCGGTCGTGGTGACGTAGATATCACCGACTCCGAGCGTGCTTTCAATCGTGTTAACCTGAAACCCTTCCATGGCGGCCTGGAGGGCATTGATCGGATCGATCTCGGTAACGATGACGCGAGCCCCGTAGGCGCGAAGGGAATGTGCGCTGCCTTTGCCGACATCTCCGTATCCACAAACGACGGCCACTTTGCCGGCGATCATCACGTCGGTTGCGCGCTTGAGCCCGTCGGCCAGCGATTCGCGGCAGCCGTAGAGATTGTCAAATTTCGACTTGGTCACGGAATCGTTCACGTTGATGGCCGGGACGAGAAGTGTCTTGGCCTCGGCGAGTTGATAGAGGCGATGCACACCGGTCGTGGTCTCTTCGGAGACACCCTTCCAGGCTTTCGCAATCTTTGTCCAAATGCCCGGACGTTCTTTGGCCACGCGGCGCAGGAGAGCTTTCACAACGGAGACCTCGTGGTTATCCGCAGGCTGGTAAGCCCATTTGCTGCCCTTCTCGAGTTCGTAGCCTTTGTGGATGAGCATGGTCACGTCGCCGCCGTCGTCCACCACGAGTTGGGGTCCTTCGTTGCCCGGGAAAATGACCGCCTTGAGCGTCAGTTCCCAATACTCCTCAAGCGTTTCGCCCTTCCAGGCGAAGACAGGAGTTCCGGTTGCGGCGATGGCTGCGGCGGCATGATCCTGCGTGGAAAAAATATTGCAACTGGCCCAACGAACGGTCGCACCGAGAGCCACGAGGGTCTCGATCAAGACTGCCGTCTGGATAGTCATGTGAAGCGAACCCGTGATGCGCACACCTTTGAGCGGCTGTTGCTTCTGGTATTTTTTGCGCACGGAAACGAGACCCGGCATTTCGTGCTCGGCAACCGAGATTTCTTTCCGACCCCACTCGGCCAGCGCGATATCCGCAACGATGTAGTCCTTCCCGGCCGGAGTTGCGGAAGCGAATTTTGCGAGATTGGCGGTCGCGGCATTGACCTCGGCGAGGACGGCGGCGACGGATTTAGATGAAGATTTTTTCATAGGAATTTTTAGTTTTCTGGATTTCGTTTCGCTGCGAGGCGAATTACTTGGCGGCTTTCTTTAGCGCAGCGGCTTTGTCGGTCTTCTCCCAAGTAATGGCGGGATCATCCTTACCGAAGTGACCGTAGTTGGTCGTCTTCGAATAGATCGGGCGCAGGAGATTGAGTTGTTTGACGATATCGGCTGGCTTGAAGCTGAAGACCGAGGTAACGGCCTTCTCGATTTTCTGCTCGTCGACTTTATTCGTCCCGAAGGTATCGATGTGCACGCTGACCGGATTCGGGTGTCCAATGGCGTAGGCAAACTGAACTTCGCAACGGTCAGCGAGTCCGGCGGCAACGACATTTTTTGCGACCCAGCGCCCCATGTAGGCTGCGCTGCGATCGACTTTCGACGGATCCTTGCCGGAAAATGCTCCGCCGCCGTGACGACCCATGCCGCCGTAAGTGTCGACAATAATCTTCCGCCCCGTGAGGCCGGAGTCTCCCTGCGGTCCACCAATCACGAATCGTCCGGTCGGGTTGATCAAAAACTCGGTCGTCGCATCGAGGAAGCTCTTCGGGATGACTTTTAGAATGACGTTGTTGATGAGAAAGCGGCGGATCTCGTCGTTCTTCACGTCCTCGGCGTGTTGAGTCGAGATCACGACATTCGTCACACGAACCGGGCGTCCATCCTGATACAAAACCGAGACCTGGCTCTTCGCATCCGGGCGAAGCCATTTGACCTTCCCGCTCTTGCGGATTCGGGTGAGTTCGCGTCCGAGACGGTGGGCGAACATGATCGGCGCAGGCATCAACTCCGGCGTTTCGTTGCAAGCGTAACCGAACATGAGCCCCTGGTCGCCAGCGCCCTGCTCCTCGGTGGCTTTTCCAGCGGCGGCCTTCGCATCAACGCCCTGCGCGATGTCGGGGCTCTGACTGGTGAGAAGGTTGTTGATGAAGACGCGGTCCGCGTGAAACACGTCGTCGTCGTTGACATACCCGATCTCGCGGATCGCCTCGCGGATGATCTGACCCACATTCAGAACCGAGTCGAGGGCCGCCCCCTTGATTTTCGGAACGGTGATCTCCCCGCCGACCACGACCGTGTTGCTCTTAACAAATGTCTCACACGCCACGCGGCTCGTCTTGTCCACCGTCAGGCAGGCATCAAGGATCGCATCGGAGATCGTGTCGCAAACTTTGTCGGGGTGGCCTTCGCCAACGGATTCAGAGGAAAAAATGTAACGGCGTGACATGGGAGTGTTGATTGGGTTTTTGGAGTTAGACTTTACGTATGAAGGAATCACGATATCTTCATATGTCAAATGCCGTCAATCATGAAATTGCTGCGCGTTCTCGCGGATCCGACCCGGCTCCGGCTGGTGCTGCTCCTCGCCGAGGAGGAACTGACCGTGGCGGAGATGCAGGAGATTCTCGGGATGGCGCAATCGCGGATCTCGGCGGCACTCGGACAGCTCAAGCGCGAGGGGCTCGCCAGCGATCGGCGGGTCGGAAAAAATATCTTCTACTCCTCAAAGGGAGGTGCACCCAAAGCCCTCGAGGGGCTCCTAGCGGCGGCGCGGGCGGATCTCCCCGAGGCTTCCCGGGACCAAGCCGCGCTGGCACTCACGCTTCGAAAGCGTAAAGACCGGGCCGGCGAGTATTTCAACCGCCTCGCCGGACGATTTGGAAAAACCTACGTCCCCGGCAGGTCCTGGCAAGCGCTCGCGCACGCGCTCCTCCGGTTGCTGCCGCCGATGGTGATCGCCGATCTCGGGGCGGGAGAAGGCACACTTTCGCAGCTTTTGGCCCGAAGTGCGAAACGCGTGATCGCCGTGGATAACTCCGAAAAGATGGTCGAGTTCGGATCGGCCATCGCGAGAGAACACGGATTCAAAAACTTGGAATACCGGCTCGGGGAGATCGAGGATCCCCCGATCGAGGAGGGATCCGTGGACCTCGCTTTATTCAGTCAGGCCCTCCATCACGCCGCGAGCCCGCAGCGGGCTGTGACCGCCGCACAACGCCTGCTCAAACCCGGCGGGCGAATCGTGATCCTCGACCTTCTCAGTCACACATTCGAACAAACCCGCGAACTCTACGCCCACGTCTGGCTGGGATTTTCGGAGATCGAACTCCACCAGCTTCTGCGAAAGGCGGGGTTCTCCAAAATCGAGATCACGATTGTCTCCCGCGAGCCCGAGCCCCCGCATTTCCAAACCCTGCTGGCCACGGGGATCAAAGCACGGATCGAGTAAAGCCGAAACGGCAGCTTACTTCAGCGCCTCGGGCAAATGGGGCTGGAGGTTTTTGACGTGCTGGACGGCATCTTTGTGGCAGACGAGAATTGCATCAGGCGTTTCGACAACCACAAGGTCGCTCACTCCGCAAAGGGCAATGGTTCGTCCATTGGAGATGGCAATATTCCCGGTTGACGCATGGTGCACGACCGGTCCCCGCGTGCAATTCCCCATCGGCTCCCATCCCAAGTGCGCCGGAAGCGCCGTCCATGCTCCGACATCATCCCAATCGAACTCTGCCAGCACCGCAAAAAGATTGGTCGCGTGTTCCATGATTGCGTAGTCCACAGAGATCTTCGGCAGGTTGACAAAGTGTGCGGCGAGGTAGGACTCGAGAGGAGTTTTCGACGTGAGGCCTTCGATGAAAGCGGCAAGTGCGGGCTGCTGGCGTTTCGCTTCCGCAACAAACGTCGAGGCCTTCCAAAGGAAAATCCCCGCGTTCCAAAAGTAACGGCCACTTTCAAAATACCCGATGGCCTTTTCCGTGTCGGGTTTCTCCACGAACCGCTGAAGTCGACGGATCTCACTCCCCCGAGAGCCAGACTCCACTGGCTCCCCGGTCTCGAGGTATCCAAAGCCTGTAGCCGGCCCGGTCGGCGGAATTCCCAGCGTGACAATCGCCCCGTCCGTCGCCGCCGCGTCCGCCGCATCGAGAAACTGCGCTTGGAATTTCTCGACATTGTGAATCATGGCATCCGCCGGAAGGACGGCGCAGATGGCTTCGGGATTTCGCGCCCGGGCGATCGCCGTCGCCAGCGCGCAAGCCGGTGCCGTGTCGCGCTTGGCGGGCTCGGCAATCACGTTGCCGACGGGAATCGACGGAGCGGCTGCGCAAGTGGCCTCGAATTGCGCAGCGTTGGTGAGAATAAATGTTTGCTCGAGCGGAACGATCTCGGCAAGCCGCGCGACCGTCGTCTCCAAGAGCGTCCGATCATCCAGCAAACGCAGCAGATGCTTCGGTGTGCGTTGACGGCTCATCGGCCAGAATCTCTCGCCACTTCCGCCGGCCATGATGAATGCAAAGACGTTTTTCGTATTGTCCACCCACGAGATCTTACCGGATTGCGATAGCCCTGCAATCGTTCGTTATCCAGTGCCGCCAGCTTGACACACGGGCCTCGGGATTTCCCGGGCATTCTTTCGCCCGCTACCGGTCACGCAGCAACTCGATATGAGCTGGCTCGACGGCCTGGAGCTCCAGAAGACCGTTGGAATCAACAACGTTGCCACTGACCTCAATCCTTTTTCCAATAAAGATCTGCATCGCATTCTTCTTGGGCCATCCATTTTTCACAGCAAGAACGAGGCTGAGTGGTCCCTCGAAAACCCTATCGAAATGGAGGTGGATCCGTTCGCCATTGGGCGAGCTCGTCACGGCGGCGACACGCCCCGCGACGGTAACCATTCGCCCCACACAGGCTCGGAGCGTCGCGACATCCGATGAATCGATGACATAGGGCGCATGGGCCAACGCGATTTCAGCCACCACATTGGATGGGCTTACAACAACCGAAGCGCAAATGGCCAGCACGGCGAATCGCAGGCAATAAAATCCGCGCCAATTTAACCTCAACCCAAACAACTTTCCTTCAAACACGGCGCGGAAAATAAACGCCTTTCAGAAAAAAACAACCGATTGATTGCAAAATTTTCGCGCAATCGATTTCCGGCTCTAGGTGCCGAAATACCGGTCCCCGGCATCGCCGAGTCCGGGAACGATGTAAGCTTTCTCGTTGAGCGATGGATCGAGGGCCGCGAGGAAAATCGGAACATCAGGATGCCGCGCATGGAAATGCTCGACGCCAGGGACCGAACCAATCAATGCCAGCATCCGGAGGCGTTTGGCCCCAGCGCCTTTGACCTTGTCCACCGCATCCGCCGCGCTCTGGCCGGTCGCCAGCATCGGATCCACGAGAAAAACATCGGCGTTGGCGAGATCGGGCGCCTTGAAATAGTAACTCTTCGGTTCAAAGGTCTGCTCATCCCGATAAAGCCCCACATGCCCCACGCGGGCCGCAGGCAGAACCGTGAGCAGCGCTTCGGCCATTCCGAGGCCCGCCCTCAAGATCGGAAAGACGACCGTTGGCCTCGCCGCGACAAAACCCTCACATTTTGCCAGCGGGGTCTCGACCGTGCGGGAATTCGTCTCAATATCTCTAACGGCCTCCATCGCCATCAGGATCGAAAGCTGGCGCAAACATCGCCGAAACTCCTCCAGGGTCGTCTGCCGATCTCGAAGGGTGGTAACTCCGATTCTCACCAGCGGGTGATCGACGACCTGGCAAGGAGAGGCATTTTTCATCTCGTGATCTCAACGGAAAAATCGGATCGCTTCACGCACGGTTTCTCCAAGAATGTCGACATCTTCCGGCTGATTATAAAGATAAAAACTGGCCCGGCTGGAGGCGGGAGATCCGAGTTTGTTCATGAGAGGCTGCGCGCAGTGGTGACCGGCCCGAACGGCAACTCCCCGCTGATTGGCAAAAAAGGCGAAGTCGTGCGCATGAACTCCCTCGATTGAAAACGCAACAATTCCCGACTGCCGGACCTGCGGCCCAAAGACATTCACGCCCGGGAGCTCGCGGAGCAGCGAAGCCGCGAGATTGCCCAAGGCCACGCTGTGCTGATGAATGTTTTCCAGACCGACTTTTTCCAGAAATCCGATCGCAGCGCCCCACCCGGCCGCTTCGATGATCGGCGGAGTCCCCGCCTCGAACCGCGCCGGGGGTGTGTGGAAAGTGGACGGCTTATCAAAATAGGCGCGCTCGACCATCTCACCGCCATAGTGCCACGGAGGCATTTTCTCGAGCAACTCGTATCGACCGTAGAGAGCACCAATCCCACTCGGCCCACACATTTTATGCGCGGAGGTCGCCAAAAAATCACAACCGAGCGCCTGCACATCGACCGGCTGGTGCCCGACACTCTGAGCCGCGTCGATAAATGTCGTCACGCCATTCTTCCTCGCCCAGTCGCACAAGTCGGCGGCACGATTCTCGAGCCCGAGCGTATTCGGAACATGGGTGAAGGCAAAAATCTTCGGATGGGTCCCGAGAAGCTGCTCGGCGGCGACATAGTCCAGCGAGTTTCCGTTTTCGAGGACTGGCACATATTCCACACGGGCCCCGGTTTTCTCGGCAAGATTCCGCCACGGCAAGAGATTGCTGTGATGTTCCATCTCGGTGAGGAGGATGACGTCACCGGGCCCGATATGTTGCAGGCCCCAGGTATTGACCAGCAGGTTTACCGCCTCGGTTGTTCCACGGGTGAGGATGATTTCCTCCACGCGCGACGCATTCAAAAGCTTGGCGACTGCCGCACGCGTCGCCTCATACGCCAACGTCGCACGCTCGCTGAGCATATGAATGCCGCGGTGGACATTGGCATACTCGGACTCCATAAACTTCCCGACGCGCTCGATCACCTCCGTCGGTTTCTGAGAACTCGCCGCGCTGTCGAGGTAAATGAGGGGCCTTCCGCCACAGTCCTCCTTCAAGAAAGGAAACTCTTTTCGCCACACGCGCATCTCACTGGTCCGGTCGTTCATGGAATGACCGCCACTATATCGATGATCCCCGGACATTCCAGTGCGAGAACTTCGTTTTCTTTCCTGCTTCCTTGCGACCGGCGCCGGACGTAACTTTTCAGGTATGCCGACCGATGTTCCTGTGCACTCCCTACGCCGCGATTACGATCTCGACCCACTCCGGGAGGAGGAACTCGACGCCGACCCGACGTCTCAGTTCCGCGTCTGGTTCGACGAGGCTCGCGAAGCCGGGATCGTTGAGCCCAACGCGATGACGCTGGCAACGGCAGATGCCTCCGGGTTGGTCTCCTGCCGCACCGTCCTCCTCAAGGCATTCGATGAACGCGGGTTCGTTTTCTTCACCAACTACACAAGCCGGAAGGCGCGCCAACTGGCCGAGAACCCCCGCGCCGCCGTGCTCTTCCCCTGGCTTCCTCTCCAGCGCCAGATTGAAATCGCCGGTCCCGCGGAAAAGATTTCTGCCGCCGAGTCGGTCGCGTATTTTCTCAGCCGGCCGTTCGGCAGTCGACTCGGGGCCTGGGTATCGGACCAGAGTCAAATCATCCCCTCCCGCGCCATCCTGGTTGCCAAGTTTGAGGAGCTGAAAAAAAAGTTTGCCGACGGCGAAGTGCCCAAGCCGGATTCCTGGGGCGGATATCGCATCATTCCCCAGACGTTCGAATTCTGGCAGGGCGGCCACGACCGACTGCACGACCGCTTCCGGTATTCCCTAGGCTCCGAGGGTTGGTCGATCTCACGCCTGTCGCCGTAGAGCCGAGAATGCGTTCGACTTGAGACGCCAGCTTCGCCACCTTCTGCCTGCGACATGGACGACTTGCAGAGGACCTTGAAGAAAACGTTCGGCTACGATGAGTTCCGGCCGCTTCAGCGCGAGATCATCGAGGCCACGCTCGGGGGGCACGACGTCGTTGCTCTGCTGCCCACTGGCGGCGGAAAGTCTCTGTGTTTCCAGCTTCCCGCGCTCCTTCGCGAAGGTCTGACGGTCGTCGTGTCGCCGCTCATCGCGTTGATGAAAGACCAGGTCGATCAACTCGAGGCGGCCGGGGTGGCGGCGACATTTTTGAATTCCTCGCTCAATGCCTCCGAGGCCAAGTCCCGTTTGCGAGGACTGCATGAGGGAAAGTTTCAGCTCCTCTACGCTGCTCCCGAGCGTCTGATGCTCGACAACTGGCGCGAGAACCTTCTCGCATGGAATGTGCGTGCGCTGGCCATCGACGAGGCGCATTGCATTTCCGAGTGGGGTCACGACTTTCGCCCGGAATACCGGCAGATTGCGAGGCTACGCGAGCTTTTGCCCGGGGTTCCGGTAGCCGCTCTTACCGCCACGGCAACGCAGCGGGTCCGGGAGGACATCATCAAGCACCTCCGCCTTCGCGATCCTGACGTTTTTGTTGCCAGCTTCAATCGACCGAACCTCTTCTACCGGGTGAGTGCGAAGGACAAACCGGTCAGTCAGATTACGGAATTTGTCCGGAAGCGTCCGCTCGACAGCGGGATCGTCTATTGTGCCACGCGGGCGACGGCAGACCGTGTGGCCGAGAGTCTCACCGAGCGCGGATTCGCCGCGCGACCGTATCACGCGGGCCTCACGGCGGATGAGCGTGCGACCAACCAAGAACTCTTCCTCCGCGACGAGGTGCGCATCATTTGCGCCACGATTGCCTTCGGCATGGGCATCAACAAGCCGAACATCCGATGGGTCATCCACCACGACCTGCCCAAAAACGTGGAGGGCTATTACCAGGAAACCGGACGTGGGGGTCGCGACGGGCTGCCGGCGGATTGTCTTCTCCTATTCAATGCCGGAGATGCCGCGAAGCAAACGCATTTCATCGACGAGATGAGCAATCCGGCTGAGCAAAACATCGCCCGCGAGCAATTGCGAAGAATGCTGCACTACGCCGAATGCGCCACCTGCCGACGGAGCGACTTGCTCGCCTATTTTGGCGAATCCTCAGCCTCCCCGACGTGCGATACCTGCGACAATTGCCTCGAACCCCGCGAGTCCTACAATGCCACGACCGAGGCTCAGAAGCTTCTCTCCTGCGTTTATCGAGTGCGGCAGGCGGGGCGCTTTGGCGTGGGCATGAACCACCTCATCGAGATCCTCACCGGGGCCGATACAGAGAAGGTTCGACGCTGGAATCACGATCAGCTCACCACATACGGCATCGGCAAGGAACTCAGCCGCCCGCAGTGGTCGGCGATCGGTCGAGAGCTCATCCGACTCGGGCTCCTGTGTCAGGAGTCCGGAGAATTCCCGACGATTGCCATCACGGAGGAAGGGGTTGAGGCCCTGAAATCCCGACGGATGATCCATCTCACAAAATCGATCACCGCGACCAAGCGCTCGACTCCCCGCGCCGGACAGATCGAATGCGACGAGACCCTATTCGACAGGCTCCGGAAACTGCGCAAACGCTTGGCCGACGACCGAAGCGTGCCGGCTTACGTCATTCTCGGCGACACAACGCTGCGCCAGATGGCTCGCGTTTATCCGACCAAGACCGATGACCTCCGCGGGATCACTGGAATAGGCGAAAAGAAACTCGCGGAGTTTGGAGCCGAATTCACCGCCGAGGTCGCGAGTTACCTGGAGACCTACCCGAAAGTTTCATTCCGCGAGGAATGAATGAACACGCCGCGCGCCACCCCGCCCGGCGAGCCAGGCAGACTCGACGCGGGATTCTGTCAGCGCATCCCCGGCAAAAAACCATCCCTCCGGCAGCTCGGGAACTTCCAGCGGCGTTGCCACGCGGGCGAACCTCCATCGATGCGGATGCATGGCCCGGAACGATGCCGACGCAAGCTCCCACCGTTCCTCCACCATCTTCCGTAAAACCTCGCTCCACTCAGGAGGCGGGCTCTCAAGCCACTCGCGGCTGAATGATTCCGACGCCTGCGCGACCATCACCGTAAAGCCCGGCTGGATTCGGCCCGGCTTGTGATTCTCGCACGCCGTCCACGCAAGCGGGTGACCGGTGCGGTCACTCACTCCATAGCGATCGGCCGCGAGGCCCACGGGATCGCCGTCGTAGAGCAGGAGAAGTGTAAGGGAGGGAATATAGGCTGAAGGAAAACCTTCCCACCCCGCAAGGCGGCTTGTTTGCGGCATTGGTGCCGTGCTGAGGATCGCATCGAATTGCTCGCCTTCGATGGTCCGGTCGACAATTGGCGTCACCGCAATCCCCGTCCGCACATCCAGTCCGTCCGCCAAAGCGCGAACGAGTCGACTGTTTCCGGAACGGTGGAAAAATCGTTCCTCGGCGGTCACAGCCTCGCCGCCGGGCGTCAGGATCGGCGACGAAATCTCGACGATCTCCGAGCCGCACGCTCCCAGAACCGCTTCGCGAAACCCGGCATCCCGGATCGTAAAATACTGGGCACCATGATCGACGACATGCCCGTCCCACCGCTTGGTCGCGCAGCGTCCGCCGAATCCGCGCGACTTTTCGAAGACCACAACGCGATGACCCTCGCTCCGCAAAAATTGTGCCGCCGAGATTCCTGATAACCCCGCCCCAATTACCGCCACGGCTTGACTTGATTCTCCCACGGTTCCTATACGACGACAAAACGGGCAGAGATACGAAACAAAAACGTCCTTCCCCTCCGGTGACACACGGGTCCATACTGGCAGTTGGAATGATGTTTGCCCTCCGACGTCTCCTGATCCTGCTGGTCATCGTGCTGGCAGCGTATTGCTTTTGGCCTCGAAATTCCTCTCTGAAAAACTTTGAGCCAGCCCGGATCTCGGAACTTCAAATCCAAGTTTGGAAAGAAGCGACGGCAAAGAACCGGACGGGGACGATCGCTCCGCTCTTCGAGCTCTACTCGGGCCAATACCGCCTGGCCCCAATCACGTCCCTGATGATCGCCTTCGACATGGCGCGCGCTCTCCACATCTTTGCAACGGCACCAGATCTTGCTGATCAAGAGAAAGCCATCCTTCCCCTGCGAATGGCTTACGTGAACTTGAAAAAGGGAACCAATGGCACGTTCGACCCCGACGCGGTGGCGCGGATGGAACTTTCGACATGGATGCTCCAGTCCGATCACGCCAAGCGCGGCGAGTTGACGGCGTCGATTGCAGACAGACTCGCCGTTCTTTACGAATTGGATCCCGCTCAGTGCATCCCGGTCGCCAAACGATTTGCCCAAGCCCGAAAAAATGTCACCGACAACCTCTGGTCGGACGCCCAACGCGAATCGCTCGCTGGTTGGACCACACTCAAAGAACTGCTCTCCACTCCGGAGCCTTAGCCTACTCTAGGCGCCGAGTTGTTTTTGAACTTCGGCACTCAATGTGCGCCCATCGGCGCGACCGGCGACGTTGGCATTAACGATCTTCATGACATCTCCCATTTGCTTGCGAGACGTCGCTCCAGTTTCTGTAATCGCCGCGCGGACGATCTCAGCGATCTCAGACTCCGAGAGCGCCTGCGGGAGATAGGCCGAGAGCAACGTGATCTCATCCCGCTCGTTCGCAGCCATCTCGGGACGCCCACCCTTCTCGAAGCTCTCGACGGAATCCTGACGCTTCTTGATTTCCTTCCGCACGATGGCCAGTGCATCGGCGTCTTCCAGCACACCGCCGGCACCGTGCTTCTCGATGGCGGCATTCATGAGGGCGGACTTCAGCATGCGGAGCACACCGAGCTTCGCGGCCTCGCGGGCCAGCATGGCGGCTTTGATCTCTTGGTCGATTTGGGCTTGAAAACTCATACATCAGAAGGTGCCGCAACTCGTGCCGCGGGTCGAATGGAAAGTGAATGCTCCCACAACGCCGGAGAATTCCTTTCTTTGCACCAGCCTCACACCGAGTAGGCTGCTGCGGTGATTTTCGACACGCTCCGTTCCGCTGTGGACCTCTACAGTCACCTCCCGCGTTACCGGGAGATCCTTTCGATTCTTTTCAAATTCGGATTTGCCGACGTGCTGAAATTGGTCGCTCTCCAGCATCTGCTCAAGATCGAAGACGCCACGATCAAGGTGCATCCCGACGATGAGATTCTCTCCAAGCCATTGCCCGAGCGGCTTCGTCTCGCGCTCGAGGAACTCGGTCCGACATTCATCAAGTTCGGACAAATCCTCAGCAGCCGGCGGGATGTCATCACCGATGATTACTTTATCGAACTCACGAAGCTCCAGAGCGGCGTGCCTCCGTTTCCTGCCAGCGAGGCCAAGCGGATCGTGGAAGAGGAACTGGGAGTTCCTGTGCGGAGTTTGTTCCGGAATTTTCACGACAAACCCATCGGCAGCGCCAGCATTGCCCAAGTCCACAAGGCCGAGCTTCCCGACGGCACGCCGGTCGCCATCAAAATCCAGCGTCCGGATATTGAAAAAACAATCGCCCAAGATGTCGCGATCCTCCACGACCTGGCCCGCTTCATTGAAAAACACGTGCCGGAGGCGGCTGGACTCAATCCCACCGGCGTCGTGGAAGAGTTCACCGACACGCTTCAACGCGAGTTGGACTTCGAGAATGAGGCCTCGAACGCCGAGCGGTTTGCCGAGCAATTCGAAGGAAATTCCGCCATCCGCGTGCCGAAAATCTACCGCGACCGCTCAACGCCCCACGTGCTCACGATGGATTTCTTGCACGGAATCCCGATCTTGGACACGGAAGCTCTCATTGCCCACGGCACCGATCCCGTCGCTCTGGCCGAGTCGATGACCGGGTTGATCTACGAGCAGATTTTCGACCACGGATTTTTCCATGGCGACCCGCATCCCGGCAATATGACCGTGCTCGAAGACGGGCGAATCGCGCTCTTCGACTATGGCATGATGGGAAAATTCACACCTCAAATGCGCGAGAGTATCGCGCTGCTGGTCAGCGGCCTTGGCGAGCGAAACCACAATCAGACGACTCGCTCGATCCTCGACCTCTCCGAGGAGGGCATTGCCAGGGACCAGATGCTTCTCCAAGTCGAAGTTGAAAAATTCGCGGAACAGAATCTCAACCGCCCCCTGCAGGACATCAGTCTTGGAAACGTCTTGAACAGTCTCCTCGCGCTTCTCCGCGACAACCACCTTCGGATGAAGCCTGCATTTTATCTGGGGATTAAAGCCCTCGCTCAGGTCGAGGCGATCGGCCGCGCGCTCGACCCGGAGCTCAACTTTATCAAACTCGGCGAGCCCTACGCCACGCGCGTCCTCGTTGGAAAATTTGGCGCCGGCCGCGTTGGGGGGATCCTCAAGGGCGTCGCTCTCGAACTCCTTGATTTTCTCCGCGATTTTCCAGGCGACTTCCGTCAACTCTACCAGAGCATCCGCCGCGGGAAGATCAACATTCCACTCGAGCACAAGATCGACCCGAAAGGATTCGAGCCACTCCGCACCACGCTCGACTCGATCGCCAACCGCCTCGCTAATGCCATCCTTACGGCCTCCGTGCTGATTTGCTCAAGCATCGTCCTTCTGGCCTCGATCCCACCTCACATCGGAAACGTCAGCATCCCGGGCCTCATCGGACTCGTCTTCGGAAGCTACATGTGCCTGCGGCTCGTATTTTCGATTTGGAAACATGGCGGCCTGTAGCCCATCCGGCTGCAATGACGCCGTGACAATCCCGACGCTTTCCATCTAGCTTCAGCATCATGGAGACGCTTCAGTTGCTGGGGGTTGCTTTCGGGTTGGCCAGCCTCGCCGGGCTGAATCTCTATCTCACCGTTTTCGTGACCGGTCTGGCGGTCCGCATGGACTGGGTCGCACTGGCACCGCAATACCAGGGTCTCGCCGTTCTCTCCGATCCGATCATACTCGGGGTGGCCGCCTTCCTTTTTCTCATCGAATTTTTTGCCGACAAGATCCCCTGGATCGATACCGCGTGGGATTCCGTCCACACCTTCATTCGCCCCGTCGGAGCCGCCGCGCTCGCCGTCGCAGCGGTGGGCGATCTGCATCCGGTCTTCGAAATTGTCGCAGCCCTGATCGCCGGCGGAATGGCCTTGACGTCGCACGTCGCAAAATCCGGAACCCGCCTCGTCGCCAATGGATCGCCCGAACCGGTCTCAAATATCGGCCTCAGTCTGCTCGAGGATGGCATCGTTTTGGGCGGGTTGGGATTGATCGCGTGGAATCCCATCGTCGCCCTTTGCGTCGCCGTCACGGTCACGATCATCGTTCTCGTTTTTCTTCCGAAGCTTCTCCGGGGCATCAGCGCGAAAGTCTGGCTGGCATGGCGGAAGCTGAACTCACCGTCGGAATCTGAGCGGGAATCCGAACCAGGACGCCACCTTCCGACCGCCTTCGAATCCGTTCTTCGCCGTGCGCACGCCGGGAGCGCCCCGATCCTTTGGAGTGTCCCGTGCCTGAGCGGAGGCGGCCCCCGCCTCGGATCCAACCTGCGCGGGTGGCTGGTCTCCCTCAAGGATGAGCCGGACTCCCTCTTCTTCATCGGCCGCCGCTGGGCCGGCATCTTTCTGCTCGAAATCGATTTCAAGCAAGCCCTCGTCGAGCACCGCCCGGGATTTCTTTGCGACAAGATCGAAGTCACCAACCGCGACGGCGAATCGAAACACACCTTCGTCTTCGAGCGCGGCCTCACCCTCGTTTCGACAAAGATTTCCTCCCTCCTCCGGGAGCAGTCCGGGCTGGCGATAACGATTCCCGTGGCGCCGTGATCCTCGCGGGCTACAAGTAGGCATATGAAAAGCATTCCGAGCGAGTCGAGACGCACCAGTCCGCTTCCGTCGCCTCTGCGCTTGTGGATTCTGAGTCTTGTCCTTCTGGCGGGATTCCTCGGGGTTTCCTGGTTCTTCCTCTGGCAGGCTGACGAAGGAATGCGCGGGCAATTCCTTGGAGAGGCCAAGACAGCAGCTCTCGCGTTCAGTTCGGCGGACATCGAGAAACTCTCGGGAACCTCAGCCGATCTC
This sequence comes from Terrimicrobiaceae bacterium, assembly GCA_049317665.1. Lineage (GTDB taxonomy): Bacteria > Verrucomicrobiota > Verrucomicrobiia > Chthoniobacterales > Terrimicrobiaceae > JBBRHN01. Next base: position 16,897 of record JBMOHW010000041.1, read on the forward strand.
GAGAATCCCTCTTATGTGCGCCTCAAGGCCAGGCTGGATCAAGTGCGGGCCTCCATCGACGGCGCGCGGTTCGTTTACCTTCTCGGACAAAACACCGACGGAGCAGTGTATTTCTATGCGGATTCCGAGCCTGCTGGAACAAGCAATGAATCTCCGGCTGGGCAGATCTACACCGATGTTCCGGCACAGGCAGCCTCCCTATTCTCCCGCGACGCCAGCGGAGGAATCACGGTCGGGCCATTTACCGATCGCTGGGGAACGTGGGTGAGTGTTTTCCAGCCGATCCCAGCGACCCCGGGCGGGCCTGCCCGGATGGTCTTTGCCATCGATCGCAATGCGAGCAAGTGGCGTTCCGATGTGTGGCTTCGTGCCACCGTGCCCATCGTGCTCGTCTTGCTCTCTGCTATCGGACTTGCCGCGATCGTCAGCACCGTGAGGAGCGCCGGGAGCATGCTCCCGCGCAGATCCATCCCTTCTCGTCCTGATAACGCCAGCCAGCGCGGTCGGCCTGAAGCAGCGAGTCGCTTTCGCCTGGCTGTTTTTCTCATTCTCGGCCCATCGATTTCCGCTGCCGCCCTCATCGGAATCGGGTGGATGTTTTGGTCCAATAATCAAGAGAGCTCCCGGCAGATCTCGACAAGTCTCCGACTTCAGGATTTGTCCGGCCAGATTCTGTTGCTGGATGAAGTCCTGACGATGTCCGCGCGTATGGCGGTGGCGACCGGAGATCCGGATTGGGAACGCCGCTACGAGATTAACGAACCTCTACTCGATGCCACCATCCGAGAAGCCAACCGGCTGGAACCCGGCCTACTTCATCAGTTTCTGACGGAGACGGACGCAGCCCATACCCAACTCGTCCAAATGGAGGTCAATGCCTTTGCCGCCCTCGCAAAAGACGATTCTGAACAAGCCAGGAGCATCCTCGACAGCGCAGACTACAGCCAACAGAAAAAACTCTACCGCGACGGGATTACCAAACTCCAAGAAGGCCTCAACAGCGGACCTCATCCGGTATGGCCTAGAGCCTGAGTTTATCGGTCGCCTCCCCGTTCGCGTGGCCTGTCACGGACTGGATACAGAGGACCTTTTTAATGTTCTCAAAAAGAGCGAGAGCAGCCTGATTCACCAATACGAAAGATCGTTTGCGGCTTACGGCATCAAACTTCGGTTCCGCGACGACGGACTGCGTCGGCTGGCCGAGCTGAGCCGCGACGAGCAAACGGGGGCGCGTGGGTTGATGACGGTTTTGGAGCGGACATTTCGCGAAATAAAATTTCGTGCACCGTCGTCGGGCATCCGGTCTCTCACGGTCACTCAGGCGGTCGTCGATCACCCGCTCGGCGAGTGGAAACGGCTCGGACAAAAATAGACCGTCTATATCGGGTCGGAAGATTGACATTCGAGTCCGATGACCTCACTGGGACGGCTTTGATTCCTTTCCGGCCGAGGATGATGCTGTCTTGACAGCATGGCCGATGGTGTAATCATGTCTCCATGAGGACGACGGTAACAATCGACCCGGACACGGAAGCATTGCTACGGGAGGAAATTCGTCGCACGGGGCTCTCATTCAAGGAAGTGCTCAATCGAAGTGTGCGCCGGGCTATCGTGTCTCATTCCCCGGTGCGGAGCCGAGTTGCAGTGAAGCCGATCTTCAATGCCCCGTTTCCTGTGGACTTCGAAAACCGCAGTTTCAACGCAGTGGCTGACGAGTTGAATGACGAAGCCACACTCCGGGGAATCGGGGCATGATTCTCCCCGACATCAACGTATTGCTTTACGCCTACAACCCGCATGTTCCTCAACACGCCGCCGCGCGGGCCTGGTGGGAGGGGGCTCTCAACGGCGAAGAACTTATCGGGCTGCCAAACGAAGTGCTATTCGGATTTGTGCGCATCGCGACCCATCCGAGACTGGGAGCGGCGGCCGCTTCGCTCACGATGGCCAACCGAGCCGTGGAGACGTGGCTTTCACAACCGCATGTGCGTTTGCTCTCTCCCGAGCCAGATCACTTTGTCAAAACCATCGAGTTGATGAAAAAAACTAAGAGTTCCGGTGCGACAACATCGGATGCCGTGCTGGCCGTTTACGCTTTGGCTCAGCGGGCCACTCTCCACACCAACGACACCGACTTTGCACGCTTCCCCGGATTGGATTGGAAAAACCCGTTGACGGTGTCAAACGGGTAGCCTGGAAGCCTTCGCTCGCGGATCGGAATTCTGAGTGGACTTCATCTGCTCATCAGCCGGAAACACCGGCCAGTAGCTGGTCGTGGAGGGGCCCCGTTTTCTGAACAGTCTCGGATGAGAGTCTTCGGTGGATTTGGT
>JBMOHW010000042.1:0-18888 GCA_049317665.1 Terrimicrobiaceae bacterium
CCGCTGGCCGTCGGAGATTCTTTTTCGCTCATGATGGAATCGACCGACTTCATCAAGAAGTTCGCTTCGGACGATTCGCGACCGGGCGTGATCGGATTCTCGCTTCGCACCGGATCGGCCTCGGAGAGCTGGGACGACTTTCAAAATGGCGCTCGATTCCAGTTCGGATTCTACGAGGGCGAGGGGAACTATCAGGTCTATGATGGAGAAGACGATCACGATACCGGTGTGCCATCGGGAAATGCCGGAGTTTCCGTCACGGTGACCTTGGTGACCCCGGACACCTACGATCTCGAGATCACGTCCCTCGACACCAAGGAAACGAAGAAACTGACCGGACGAAAACTCGGTGGAGATGCAGGCACGCCGATCGAGAGCTTCGCCATTTACAACCAAGACGGGGAGACAGGCGACGCATACTTCAACGGATTTCAGGTCTCGCGCCCGTCTGGATCGGTGTCTCGGTAATCGCTTCTGACCACTTGACCCAAAACCTATCGCTCCGAAAGCGGTCCGTCGGACGACCCGACCCAGTCGAGTGGAACCATTTGCGAGAATTCATTCCTCGGAAAATCGCTAGCAGCCCGCAACGATCCAACGATCTTCGCCTATGACATCCCTTTGCCTTCGAATTCCCATTCTCCTCTGTCTGGGAATCTCGCCCCTCTCCGGAAGTTCTACCGCTTCGACCGACTCCAAAGTGCGGATCTACCAATTCCTACCCCGCACATTCGGAAATACGAATGAGACGAGGAAACCGAATGGCGCGATGGAAGAGAACGGATCAGGGAAATTCTCCGACATCAACAAGACATCACTCGCTGCGATTCGAGAAATGGGATTCACACATGTCTGGCCGACCGGAGTCCTGCAGCAGGCGACGGCTACGGATTATTCTGCGATCGGCGAGCCTGCCGACGACCCGGATCTTCTCAAAGGCCTCGCCGGGAGTCCCTATGCGATCAAAGACTACTTCGATGTCTGCCCGGATTATGCTGATGATCCAGCCCGCCGGCTCGATGAGTTCCGCGCCATGATCGACCGCATCCACGACGCCGGGCTTAAGGTCATTATTGACTTTGTGCCGAACCACGTCGCACGGAGCTATCACTCGACGATAAAGCCTAATCTTAGCTTTGGAAGTCAGGATAATAAATCTAAGTTCTTTTCACCGGATAACAACTTCTTCTGGCTCACCCCGGAAGCCAAGCCGTCTGGCAACGGCGCGCCCCTCCGCCTCCCGACGGTTGATCGGCAGGGCAATCCAACCAGCCCGACCAGCAAGGTTGCCAAGACGAAAAGCGACGGACTCTTCGCATTGGAATCCGAGCACGGGCGCGTCACGGGAAACAATCTCGTCAGTTGGGAGCCGGATGCGGGGAGTTGGTATGAAACGGTGAAGCTGAACTACGGATTCGACTTCACCGACCCGCAAAAGGATACCCGTGCCTATCCACATGGAAACCGGCAGGAAATCCCGATTCCAGATACGTGGAAGAAGATGGACGAGATCATTAACTATTGGCAGGGCTTCGGCGTGGATGGGTTTCGCGTCGATATGGCACACATGGTCCCACCCGAGTTTTGGCGCTGGATGATTTCTCGCGCCCGAGAGCGCAATAGGGGTGTTTTTTTCGTCGCGGAAGCCTATGAGGATGACCCTGCCAAAGTTCCATCAGGTGAGCGATCCGGGCAGGAGGGAAGTGTGATGAACGATCTCCTCAACTCCGGTTTTGATGCAGTCTACGACGACGCAACTTACGACAAGCTGAAGGAGATTTATGACGGCGGAGCCTGGGCGAACGATTTGGACCGAACGAACCTCGCGCCGGCTGTCTTTGAGAAATCCCTTCGCTATGCCGAGAACCACGATGAAGTCCGATTGGCTGGAAAGAATCAGTGGGACAGTATCGGCCTCGAAGTCGGGCGCCCCGTTTCCGCCCTCTTGTTCGGATTATCCCGCGGCCCTGCAATGCTCTACGGCGGACAGGAAGTTGGCGAGCCCGCGGAGGGAGCTGAGGGGTTCGGTGGAGATGATGCGCGGACCTCGATTTTCGACTACTGGTCGATGCCGGAGTTCGCGAAGTGGGTCAACGGGAGAAGCTTCGATGGGGGAAAACTGTCTTCAGCACAGGTCGCTCTCCGCAGCTTCTACTCCCAACTCCTCCACCTGATTGACGAGCCGGCATTCCGCAATGGGGCGTTTTTCCCGCTCAACCCTGCCAACGTTGAGAACCCATCCTATGGACGTGTCCCAGGCGAACAGGCGAGTGGCCACTGGCTCTACAGCTTTCTCCGGCGGGATGAAGAAACTGGACAGAAGTTTCTCGTGGTCATCAATCTTCACAAGAGCCGGACGTTTGAGGAAACGCGCATCCTTTTTCCTCCTGACGCGATCAGGTTTCTCGGCCTGAACGACTCCGATCCAGTCCTCCTGAACGAAAGACTTGGTAGTGAGTTGAAGATCCAAGGCACCGTTCCGGAAGTTTTGCAGAAGGGGCTCCCCTTGGGCTCCCTCAAGCCTCTAACGCCATACTTTTTTGAGATAACGCAATGAGACCATTCGGACGATTGCTTCTCGCACTCACTCTCGTCGCCGCAGGCCTCTGCGAGGCTGGCGAAACCCATGCTCCGAGCTACGTAGGATGGATTCCCATGCAATGCGTTCGAGCTGGAGACGAACTCGTTCTCGACATGCATCGGTTCTACAACCCGGCGCTTGGCGACCGCGTCAAATTGCCATCCGGTGACGACCCAAGATTTACTGCGAAGTTTGATGAAGCCAAGTTTGAGCTCCGTGTCGCGATTCAGCCGGACGCCAAAGGGCTGATCGAAATCCCGATAAACATCACAAATGCCAGTCCGAAAAATAGCCGCCGCGGCGAGGCGTTGTTGACCATCGCCGTCCAACCACCCGGAGTTGTCGCCGGAAACGATCAGCCCTTGGTTTTTGCGGAGTCACAGACGGCGACGGAGATGAAGTTCCGGTTTGTTCCGGTCGCTGGCTCCGATGTAGCCAGCGTCTCAGCGGTCCTCCAGCTGAACGACGGGACAAGCCGTGCGATCAAGACCTCACGAACCACCGATGGCACGACCGTTTCCACCTCGAAACTCCCCGAGGGATCTTGGGTTCGCCTCACCATCGCCGATCAAGCCGGAAGAGTCAGTCGAGTCGCCCGCGCTCAAGTCCGCCCATCGAAGGAATTCCAGTGGCAGGATGGAATCATTTACTACGCATTCACCGACCGATTTGTGAATGGAGATCGGGGCAACGACCGTCCCGTGAATGACCCGGCCGTGCTTCCCCAGGCAAACTATCTCGGCGGAGACTTTCAGGGGATCCAGAAGCAGATCGATAATGGATACTTTCGGGAACTTGGAGTCAACGTTCTCTGGCTCGCTCCCCTCAACCGCAACCCGGACGGTGCCTGGAAAGAATACCTCACTCCCTACCGCTCCTACACGGGATACCACGGATACTGGCCAGTTTCGGAGTCCGAGGTGGAGCCGCGGTTCGGAGGCAAGGAAGGCCTCGAAAATCTGATCGCATCAGCAAAAAAGAGCCGCATCAAAGTGATCGCGGATCTCGTTCTGAAACATGCTCACGTCGAAAATCCCCTCTGGAAAGAACATCCGGACTGGTTTGGAAAACTCGAGCTCCCGGATGGCCGACAAAACCTCCGTCTCTGGGACGAGCAGCAATTCACCACGTGGTTCGAGCCCTGGCTTCCCGGGCTGGATTTCGACAACCCAAAGCCGGTCGCGTTTCTGATTGCGAACGCCCAAAAGTGGATCCAAGAATTTGGACTCGATGGCTATCGCCTCGATGCTGTGAAGCACATTAAGTATTCATTCTGGCCGAAGTTCCGCACAGCCATGCGGGAGCTGCAGCGAGCCGACGGGATGCCGGACATGTATTTTGTTGGCGAGACATTCATGGACCGCCAGGGGATCATGTCCTTCGTCGGACCGAACATGCTCGATGGTCAATTCGACTTTCCTCTCTACGACACCATCATGGAGGTCTTTGCACGGGGACAGAAAGGCTTTGCCGAACTCGAAGCATCGCTGTCGGCCTCGGAGACGATCTACGGCAAGGAAACCCTGATGTCGCCGCTGATCGGCAACCACGACAAGTCTCGCTTCATGGCTTTTGCCGACGGCGATCTCCCGGATCCAAAACTCGACGACGAGGAGGAAATCGGGTGGGCGAATCCCCCGAAGGTCGACAATCCGGTGAGTTACGAAAAGCTCAAGCTCGCCATCGGATTCATTCTGGCGATCGACGGAGTTCCGATGGTTTACTATGGCGACGAGGTTGGGCTCACGGGGGCCGGTGATCCCGATAATCGAAGAATGATGCCGACCGAGGATCAACTCGATAAGCACCAACTGGGCGTCCGAAGCTACCTCAGCAAGGTCGCTGCGCTCCGGTCCGAACATCCCGCACTCCGCTACGGAAGCCGCAGAGTCCTCGTGGCGGACGACCATCGGTATGCCTTCGTCCGTCGTCATTTTGGCGACAGCGTGCTAGCTGTTTGGAACAAAGGGGGAGAACGCGCACACTTTGATATCTCGACGGGCCCGGAGTTGCCGGACGGGACTTATCGAGACGTCATCGGTGGAGAGGAAATCACCGTCGTGGCCGGCCGCACAGAGTTGACTCTCGGCCCCCTGCAGTCGGCCTTTTTTGTTCCAACTCCTCGAAAAACACCCTGATTTTCGAAGTTGCACCCGGCACCCGGTGGGAGCAAACTCTGCGCATGGGAATCATTCTCGGATTTTTTGGAGTCATCATTGTTGTCGCCATCCTCTTGGCTCTCTTTGCCATCGGCGAATACAACGGGCTCGTGACGCTGCGCAACCGCTTCAAGAATGCGTTCGCGCAGATCGATGTGCAACTCAAGCGCCGGTATGACCTGATCCCGAATCTCGTCGAAACCGCGAAGGGCTATATGAAGCACGAGAGCGGCACGCTCGAGGCTGTGACCCAAGCCCGTAATCTCGCCCAGACCGCAGGAACACGTGCCGCGTCGAATCCAGGCGATCCGCAGTCGATGAAGGATCTCGCCGGAGCAGAGGCCGGCCTGACCGGGGCGCTCGGACGGCTTCTTGCTGTTGCCGAGGCCTACCCCGACCTCAAGGCCAACCAAAACATGATGCAGCTCACCGAGGAGTTGACCTCGACGGAAAACAAAGTCGCCTTTGCACGGCAGGCCTATAACGACTCGGTGATGGCCTACAACACGAAGCGCGAAGTTTTCCCCACGAATATCGTTGCCGGCATTTTTCAATTCGGTCCGGCCGAGCTGTTCCAAATCGAGAACGCGGAAGAGAAGCAAGCTCCCAAAGTCTCGTTTTCATGATTCCTCTCTCTCCGTCCCGGTCCGCATTTGCGGAACAGGCGGCGAGCGCACGGGTGGTGCCGGTGTCGTGCGAAATCGTGGCCGATGGCGACACTCCGGTTTCGGCATTTGCCAAGCTCTGTCGGGTTGCGCCGTCGTTCCTCCTCGAATCAGCCGAACAGAGCGACCAGGTCGGACGATTCTCCTTTTTGGGTGCGGGCTCGAGAGCGACGTTCACCGCGCATGGAAAATCAATCACCATAACGGAAGGGAATACCTCCCGCACGTTTGAGGCCTCGCGGGATCCACTCGACGAACTGGAAAAATGGATGTCCACCTACCGCACGGCTCCCCAAACCGATCTCCCGGGATTCTCGGGCGGAGCGGTGGGCTATCTTGGTTACGACTGTGTGCGGTGGTTCGAGCCTTCGATCCCCCTGCCAAAAAAGGATGATCTCGGTATCCCCGACATGTTTTTTCTGGTGACGGAATCGGTCGTCATTTTCGACCACCGGATGCGACGGATGAAAATCGTCGCCAATGCCTTTCTGGAAGATTCCGCAGTCGACGCAGCCTACGATGCCGCAACCGCCCGGATCGAATCCATTCTGCACGCGCTCCAGCAGCCGATCTCCCTCGATCCGATCCTTACCCAATCGGTGACGGGGGAGGCCCCGTCGGCATCAAACACGACCGAGGCGGAATACTTTTCCATGGTCCATCGGGCTCAGGAATACATCCGTGCCGGTGACATCTTTCAAATCGTTCCATCCCAAAGATTCCAAACGGAATTCACCGGGGATGCCCTCGATCTTTACCGGGCACTCCGATTTGTGAACCCCTCCCCCTACATGTTTTGTCTGCGGTGTCCGGGGGGATACTCCCTCGTGGGGAGTTCGCCGGAAGTCCATGTCCGCCTCACGGGAGACCTCGTCGAGATCCGCCCAATTGCCGGCACCCGTCGGCGTGGCGAAACTCCCGAGGCCGACGAGTACAATGCGGAGGATCTTCTCGCGGACCCCAAGGAGCGCGCCGAGCACCTCATGCTGGTCGATCTCGCGAGGAACGACGTCGGCCGCATTGCGGAATTCGGTTCGGTGAAGGTGACCGATTTTATGACGATCGAGCGCTACAGCCACGTCATGCACATTGTCACCCATGTCTCCGGCCAACTCGCTGGAGGCCGGAGCGCGTATGACGTCATGCGGGCAACATTTCCGGCGGGCACCGTCTCGGGCTCTCCGAAGGTTCGAGCGATGCAGATCATTAACGAAATCGAGAATAGCAAACGCTGCACCTACGCCGGAGCGGTGGGATACTTCGGGTTCGATGGCAATCTCGACTCGTGCATCGCTTTGCGCACCGTGCTTCTCAAGGACGGAATGGCCTATGTCCAATCCGGCGGCGGTGTCGTTGCGGACTCGACTCCGGAGGGCGAATATCAGGAAACCGTCAACAAGGCGATGGCCGGAATGCGCGCCATCGACCGTGCCCGGAGGACACCATGATTCTCGTCATCGATAATTACGATTCGTTCACCTACAATCTCGTTCAATACTTCGGCGAGCTCGGTGCGGAAATCCTCGTGAAGCGAAATGATGAGATTACGATTGCGGAGATTGAATCCCTTGCGCCCGAGAAAATCTGCGTTTCGCCCGGACCTTGCACACCGAACGAGGCAGGGATCAGCTGTGAGGTCATCCGGCAATTTGGCCGCCGATGCCCAATTCTCGGCGTCTGTCTCGGACACCAGAGCATCGGGCAGGTTTACGGTGGCGATGTCGTGCGGGCGGACCGTCTCATGCATGGAAAAACCTCACCCATTCTGCACACGGGCGAGAACGTTTTTGCCGGACTCCCCAGCCCGTTCGAAGCGACTCGATATCACTCGCTTTTGGTCAAGCGCGAAACACTTCCCAACTCCCTCCGAATTACTGCTGAAACCGCCGAAGGGGAGATCATGGGACTCGCTCACAAGGAACTCCCGGTATTCGGCGTGCAATTCCACCCGGAATCAATCCTCACCACCGAGGGCAAACGCCTCTTGAAAAACTTTCTCGACCTCTAAGTTTTCTCAGAAATCTCACCCATCCCAACCATGATCCATATCTCTCCGAAAATCCGAGGCTTCATCTGCACCACCGCGCACCCGTCCGGCTGTGCAGCTCACGTCCAGCAACAGATCGACTACGTAAAATCCAAGCCCCCCGTCGCAAACGCACCGCGTCGCGTTCTCGTCATCGGGTCATCGACCGGATACGGACTCGCCTCACGAATCGTCACAGCATTCGGCGGCAAGGCAGCAACCATCGGAGTGTTCTTTGAAAAGGAGCCGTCCGAAAACAAGACGGCGTCGGCGGGATGGTATAACTCCGCCGCGTTCGAGGAGGCTGCTGCAAAGGAGGATCTTTACGCGAAGAGTTTCAACGGCGATGCGTTTTCCAACGAGATGAAGCAGCAGGTCATCGCGTCGATCAAGAACGACCTCGGCCAGATCGACATGATCATTTACAGCCTGGCCTCGCCTCGCCGAGTCGATCCGACCACCGGGGAAGTTTACAAATCCGTCCTGAAGCCAACCGGCACGACCTACACGAACAAGAACCTCAACACCGACAAAAAGCTTGTCGAGCCCGTCACCATCGAGCCCGCGAGCGATGAAGAGGTCGCCCACACCGTCAAGGTCATGGGCGGGGAGGATTGGCAACTCTGGATTGATGCGCTTGCGGAAGCCGACGCCTTGGCGACCGGATTCAAAACCGTCGCTTATTCCTACATCGGCCCGGAACTAACTTGGGACATCTACACGGACGGAACGATTGGACGTGCGAAGGTTCACTTGGAAGAAACCGCAAAAGGAATCAGCTCGCGTTTCGGTGATGGCACAGCGCTGGTCTCGGTGAACAAAGCTTTGGTGACCCAGGCCAGTTCCGCCATTCCGGTCGTTCCGCTCTACATTTCGATCCTCTACAAAATCATGAAGGCAAAAGGTCTGCACGAGGGCTGCATCGAGCAGATCTACCGCCTCTTCGCGGACCATTTCGGAGCCGCCGCGGGCCCGACACTCGACGACAAAGGCCGTGTTCGAATTGATGATTGGGAAATGCGAGACGATGTTCAAGCGGAGGTCGCCCGCATTTGGGAGTCCGTCACAACCGAGAACCTCGACGACGTCTCCGACTTTTCAGGCTACCAAAAGGAATTTCTCCGGCTCTTTGGATTCGGACTTCCGGGCATCGACTATTCGGCGGAGTCCGATCCTCAGCGCCCGATCCCCAGCCTTTCCTGATCGGTCATCAGCCGTGAAACGGATCATCTGGCTTCTTGCTTCGGTTCTCGCGGCAGCGTCGGTTGCCGGTGAGCCATTGTCCGACCAACTCGCCGCCGCGACAAAGGATGGAGATGCCTCGGCACAACTCGAGATCCTGACCCGGATGTTGGATGAGAATCCTGCGGATAATCAAAAACGGACCGAACTCGTGGAGTTGTGGATCCGGAGCGGGGACGTCGAAATGGCAGCGCAGTCGATGACGGCGGGGAAACTCGTCTCGGAGGATCTTGCGGCTCGCGTCGCTGCCCAGACGTTTATCGTCCGAGATCAGGATCTGCCTGCTGCGATTTCCACACTCGAGGCGGTGAAGAAGCCGTCTGCGGCGACTCTCAACGACCTCCAGCTCCTCCTCGGTCGTCAGGGCGACTGGACATCGCAGGCCAGAGTTCTCACGACGCTTCTTGCATCACAAAAATCCGCACCCCTCCTCGTGGCGCGTGCCGAAGCGTTGAGACGCGCCGGGGAATTCTCTCGGGCGATCCAAGATGTCCGTGCCGCATCAGCCATGGTGCCCGATGATCCGTCCGTCCGTGCGGCGCTCCCCTCCTTCGAGCGACTCGAACGTTCCGTGGCGACCATCGCGAAGGCGTCGGCGACACTCAAAAAATCTCCGACCAACCTCGGCGCACTCCTTCGCCGGGCCGCGGCCCATTCTGCCGCCGGCCTGCCCGGCCCTGCCTTTGCCGATGCCAAAGCGGCTCTGACCATCATGCCCGATTCCCTCTCGGCAGCGATTATTTCGGCCTACAACTCTCCCGATCAGCCCACGCTCCCGATCTCGACCTACCTGCCCCAACCGTCCGATGAGGCGCTGGCCGGGCTGATCACGTGGGACGAAAGCGTCGCGGCTCTCACCGAAAAGGCGCGGCTCAATCGATTGGTTTTCCTGAACGAGCAGATTGGTCAGCCTGCGCTGGCTTGGCATGAAGCCGCAGAGGTTCTCTTGCGAGATCCGCGGAGTTCCCGTGCAGCATTGGAGGGACTGCTCGCGGCGGCGGCGCTAAATGAACAGAGGAAGACAGGAGCCGCTTGGGCAAAGCTCCGCGCTCTGGATCCCTCGACCGAGGAAAAGGCCGCAGCAACGGAGGCCATGGCTGCGATGTTTTTCCGGCTGTCGGATTTCTCAAACGCCGCGAAGTTTGCCGCGGTGTCGGTTCAAGCCAAGCCCTCCGATTCCGCCTCCCGCATTCTCGCAGACGCCGAAGGGAGGCTGGCCCGATGAGATCCGCATTCGCCGTCCTTCTGCTCGCCGTCAGTCTCGCTTGCGCCGAAGTTCCGCCGGACGAGCGACCTTTTGTCAACGCCCCCGACGCAGCGGGGATCGAGATTGATCCTTCGGAGGGGACATTGAATCCCTACGGAACATTTACCATCTCGTTTCCCACCGAGATGGTCCCGCCCTCGGAGATCGATGCCGCCGCAGCGACGGTGCCCATTGCGATTCGGCCGCCCGTCGAGAGCGAGTTTACCTGGAGGACGCAATCACGGGGAGAGCTCCGAATCACCGGCCCGCTTATCCCCGGCCAGGAATATCGCTTCCGACTTCGCGATGGACTCAAGGACCTGAACGGCAAGTTGACGGCAACCGAAAAATGGGGTGCGCGATTTTTTACCGAGGCACTCCGGGTTTCCAGTGACTCCGAACCTCGCGAACAACTCAGTGCCCGCCCACAGATTCCGCTCGCGTTCAACTTTCCGATGCGCCTCGCGGGCCTGCCGGAGACGATTTGGTTTCAGAACCGCTCCACACGACAAAAATTCCCCTGCGAAATTCTTCTCAACCGCGCCGAGGGAACGCTCGGGGACGAAATTGTTGAGGCGACCAACGTGACGCCACCGATGGAGTTTCGAGTTCGCCCGCTGGCTCCACTTCCCGTTGGTGCAACTTATGATTTGGTCGTCGACTCGCCGCGATCCGAGACCGGAAACCGCTCGCTCCCCTACCCCCGCGTTTTCCCGCTTGGATCGACCCGACCACTCGGCGTCAAATGGGTTGCAGCGAAGAATGATCCGACGGGGACGCCGTGTATTGAGATCAAATTCTCGGCTCCGCTCGCGGATCAGGAGTTGCCGGCCAGTGCGATAAAAATTGAACCCCCGATCGATGGAGTCTCGTTGGTCCGGAGTGGCGAATTTCTTTTCCTCACCGGGAAGTTCGATACGACAAAGCGCTATCGGGTCGAAGTGCCGGAAATTGTCATGGGAGACCGTGGCTACACGCTGGCAGCCCCCTCGGTCTGGGGTGCCACTTTCCGCCCGAAGCCGTCGTCCCTGCTTTTTCCCGAGGTTTCCGAGATTCGGCAACGCGGCACGCTCGGGTTGCGATTTGCGTTCAAACATTGTCGCACCGGCCCGGTGACATGGCGCCTCGTCCGCGTGCCCCTTGGGCAGTTGACAGCGCTTCGCACAGCGACCGAACGCCCTACGAGCCTCCTGCCGAGCGATTGGCAAGTGCTGGCCACCGGCGAGTTCCCCTCTGCGTCCGACGACTCCGAGCAAATGCGGCTCGTCGAATGGAAGCCGACCAACGGCGCGCTGACCGGTCCCGCGATTTTTGAGGCGCAGACGACCGGCACCGCTGGGCAGACCATCGCAAATCGTGTGTTAATCCTCTTTAACGAATCGGCCCTCACCCAGAAGACCTCGCCAGACACAACGACCGTTCGGCTCGCTGACATGGCAACTGGCAAACCGGTCGCGGACCGAAGAGTTCGCGCTGTCACGGACGACCTCACCCCGGTTGCAGAGGCAAAGACAAACTCCGAGGGAAGTGCGACCTTTGATGAGAGTGATTGGATGGGCGCGAGTTGGGTGTTGGCGGGAGACGAAGCCTTCCCCGCGGATCCCGGACCGGCTTTCCCGTCGGGCTACACGACGCGTGATCCGAGGCCCAAATGGGTCGGGGCCGTCTTTTCCGACCGCCCACTTTACCGACCCGGTGATGACGTGTTTTTCAAGGGCATTCTCCGTGAGCAATCCGGCAGCGATTTGACGATCCGGGAGAACACCCCGGTGACTTGGGAGATTGTATCGGAGTCGGGCGAATCGATTGCCAGCGGCTCGGCCAAATCTGATGCTGGCGGCGGATGGGATGGCAAATGGACTTCGCCGGCAGCCGCGCGCCTTGGCGCGTTTCAAATCCGGGCCAAGGTCGGTGATCGGGACGCCGCGCTTCCGGCGGATTTTCGCATCGAAGAATATCGGAATCCTCCGTTCTCGGTCGTCTGCGAGCCAATCGAATCCGACAAACCCGGGATCTCACAAATCAAGGTCTCTTCCCGCTACTTCCACGGAGCCCCCAACATCGGCAGCCGGGTCCGGTGGACCGCCCAGTGGGTGAGCGATCACGACGGCGATTATGTCCATGACGACGATGGCGACGGATTTGATCGCGTGGATCGATTCTCAGAGGGAGTCCGGGCTCCCGCGTTTGATTTTGAGGTTGAAGGAGAGGGCACACTCGGACCGGATGGCACGCTGACTCTGACAAGTGAAGCCCCGTTCCGGGATCCGGGCAATCGGGCCCGTTGCACCGTCCTCTGGCAGGCTGACGTGACCGGACCCGATGGCCAGACCATCATTGGCGGAGCCGACCAGAAGGTTGTTATGAACGCGGTCACGCTCGGGGTCAAAAACTCCGAGCAACTCACGTTCGAACTCGATGCCAGACCAAGAGATACGAACGACAAGCTGCCGGAAAAAGTTCGCGCCGAGCTCTTTCTCGTGAAGACGAGGAGCATCAAAGAGCGCCTCGCCCCGAACGTCTATCGCTACAGAAACACCGATGTATTCACCCGTGTCGCGGAGCGCGAGGTGCCTCCCCTTGGCAAGTTGCTCTTCGATCAGACCGAGCCAGGCCGGTATGTGTTGACGGTCTCACCGCTTGCTGGGCAGCCGGGAATGCTCGTTAGCACACAAGCCTACCTCGCCGCTCCGGGCGAGGCAGAACTTCCGATCCAAACCGAACAATCTCTGACAGTCACCCCAGTGGAGCCGAATCAGCCGGCTCTTGTCGGTAGCAAGGCCAAATTCCGGGTGCTCGCGCCGGGAACCGGGGTCGCCTGGGTTACGGTCGAAACCGACCGTGTTCTCGACCAATACACTGTCGCCATCGATGGGAACTCCTCGCTCCTCGAAGTTCCCATCAAGGCGACCTACGAACCAAATGCCACGCTTTCCGTTTACCTCCTCCGGCCCGGAAAAACCGATGCCCTCCCGGCCGAGATGTTTGGATTTACGCCGTTCCGAGTCGAGCGAAGGGATTCACGACTCACCCTCGAGGTTTCCACGGAGAAGGCGGATGTTCGTCCGGGAGATTCTGTTCGCGGAATCGTGAAAGCAACCGCTGAAGGCCAGCCGGTGCCCGACGCGAACGTTGCCGTCTTTGCCGTTGACGATTCCGTCCTGGCCCTCGGGAACTGGACGCTTCCGAAGCTTGCAGCAGGTTTCCTTTCGCCCAATCCCTTTGCCGTGATCACCTGCGCCGCGTTAACGGGATTCCTCGAGAAATTCGAAGAGCGGAGCCTGACGCAAAAGGGATTCACGGTCGGAGGCGGCGGAAAAGATGAGTTTGGAAATGTCGAGTTCGCCCGCAAATCGTTTCGAGCCTTGATCCTCTGGGAGCCGAACTTGCGCACGGATGCCAATGGCATCGCGTCGTTCTCGTGCGAAGCGCCCGACAACCTCACGCGATTCCGCGTCATCGCGCTGGGCCAGACGGCCCGGAATCAATTTGGCTCGGGCGATACAACATTCACCGTCTCGAAGGATCTCCTCATTGAGCCGGCGCTCCCGAGATTTCTCCGGCAAGGTGACGAAGTGGAACTTCGTGCCGTGAGTCGTCAACGAGCGTTCCCCGAGATGGCGATTCAGATCGCATGCCAATCGTCACTGAGCCTCAGCACGCCTGGCCCCCGAGAAGTCTCGGCCGCGAAAGATGTCCCGGTTATTGCGCGATTCACCGCCACCGTTCCCACCGACGCGACGACTGCCACGGTCACATTTTCCGCGAGTGGCGGCAACTTGACCGACGCCGTCGAATCCGCGCTACCGATTCTTTCCCCAACGATTGTTGTTCGCGAATCGACCGCCGGGCGATGGACCGGGCCGGCTTTTGCGACGGCGAGCGGATTTGATCCCGCCTGGAAAACCGGCACCTACGACACGATTCTATCGACCTCGCCGTTCATCACGCGGTTGCTCGGACTCCCGTTCGTGCTGGATTATCCACACGGATGTCTCGAGCAGCAGTCCTCTCGAATTCTTGCCTACACGGCCATGGCGAAGGTCCTCGACGCCGTTCCTGTGAGCGCCGATAGGGATGCTGCATACCAAAAGGTCATCGAGGGTTCACTGAAAGAATTTGAACGCTCCCTCCTTCCCGACGGATTTCTCCCCTACTGGCCGAACGCCACAGATCCGAACGTGTTCGTCACCATCCAAACCGCCTGGGCCGTGGCGATGGCGTCGGAGTCCGGATACTCCATTCCGGAAGATCTCGCGAACAAACTGCCGGATGCTTTGAATGCGATCGTCCATCGTCAAACCCGCATCGCTGCCCCGGCGACGCTCCGTGCCTTTGCTTTCTACGTCCTCGCGCAATCAGATTCGGCCGGCGATCTCGCCAATGCGGCGCAGGAACTCTACATTCGACGGGACGAACTCGGTGATGAAGGCCGTGCATTCCTCGCTCTCGGGATGAACGCCCTCGACATCCTGCCTGCGGAGCAAAAAAATCTGATCAAGGAATTCTCAGCCAAGCCTGATGATCGGAGTTTTGACCCACTCACGTTTTCTTCCACGACGCGGACTACGGCGATCTGCGCCTTGGCTCGGGCCACGGTTTTTCCAGACTCGAACGCCCTCGCGAACTTGCCGGATACTTCAGCAGCCCTTTCCACGCAGGAAAATCTCTGGCTTCTTCTCGCACTCGATTCGCAGCGCCTACGTAGCAAAACTCCTCCGCTGGGAAAGAAGCTGCAGCCGGAGCCAGCCGTCCGGTCCGTCGACACGTCGGCAGGTGCCTGGGATGGAGGGAATCTCGCCCAACCATTTACAATCTCGGGCCTCCCGAAGTCCGGGCATTTCGTCCTGACCGCCCGACGCAGCCTGCCTCCCGAGGAGCAAGTGCCTGTAAGCCGCGGGATGTCGTTGGACCGCGTCGTCCGCAACCTGACAGATCCGAAGCGCACGGGCTCACCCGACTCCCCCTTCCGCCTCGGCGATGAGGTCCTCATTTCTTACCGAATGACCTCGGAGAAGGCCCAGAGTTTCATCGCTCTCGAAGACCCCCTCCCCGCAGGCATGGAGGTCATCAATCCCAACCTCGCAATGTTCGGTGCCCTCTACCCTGCGGCAGGCACGAGCGACATCCCGGCCGCCGACCTTTCCCATGCCGAGATGCGCGACGACCAGACAAACCTCTACTTCGACAGCCTCTCACCGGGTCTCCACAGCTATGCCGTTCTCGCCCGTGCGACCAGCGTCGGACGTTTCGCTTGGCCATCCGCGCAGATGTCTCCGATGTATGACGCGAGATTTACCGCTCGAAGTGCGCCCACGACATTCCTCGTTGTCGAGTGAAAACAAGGTGGAAGCTCGCCATCGGACTCGCCGCCGTGGCTGGGATGACCGGTGTCATCTGGGAGGCCACCGTCCGATCGGCCTGGATACCGGCCGCCCTTTCCCAGTCACCCCCGGCTTCCCCATTTCTGACGGATATCCGCGGACGGGTTTTCTCACGCCAAGCCACAGACGAAGCCCGGGATGCACGCCCGATTTCCTTGAGCGAGATGGGGCCATGGATTCCGATGGTCACGGTTGCCATCGAGGACCATCGCTTCCGGGAGCACTGCGGAATCGATTTCTATGCCCTCGCGGCGGCCGTTTGGAGAAATGCGAAAAACCTTCGCGTCGTCTCGGGCGCTTCGACGATTACGCAGCAACTCGTCAAAGTCGCCACCGGCCGACCGCCACGAACGCTCGCAGTGAAAGCCCGCGAGGCCGTCGCCGCGACGAAGTTGGAGAGAGTTCGCTCGAAGGATCAAATCCTCGAGGAATATCTGAACCGGATCGACTATGGAAACCGCCGCATCGGAGTCGAGGCCGCTGCGGTGGCCTACTTCGGAAAACCCTGCCGTGATCTTACAATCGGTGAGGCGATCTACCTCGCCGGACTCCCTCAATCGCCCCGCCGATTCAATCCCTGGCGCAACCCATCGGCTGCTCTACAGACTTATCGCCGAAACGTCACACGACTAGCGGAACTCGCACTTCTGCCTCCGGGAGTTAGCGAGAAGAGTTTACTCGATTTTCCTCCGATCGTCTCACGCCATGAGCCCGAGCGAATGGCCGATGCCTTCGCCCGAATCGCCCTCTCCCGCTCCCCCGCCGGACCCCGGATCGCCACGACATTGGATCTGGACGTTCAAACAGTCGCCGAGGCCCTGCTCGAACAGCACCTGCGCTCCGCTGAATCGCTCGGAGTTGGGGACGCCGCCATTGTAATTGTGGAAAATGCCACCGGAGAAGTCCGTGCCCTAGCCTGTGCAGGCCGGACCGAGAACGAGGAAATCAACTCGGCCATCGTTCCCAGAAGCTGCGGATCGACCCTCAAACCGTTTGTCTACCTCCAAGGAATCGAAGAGCGGAAATTCACAGCGGCCACGCTTTTGCCCGACACCGCGGATGCGATCCCGGCGACCTACTCCGACTACGATCCCCAAAACTACAACCGTCGCGCCTACGGCCCAGTCCGGGTTCGGGAAGCTCTCGGAAATTCTTTGAACGTCCCGGCCGTCGTTGCGCTGAGCAAGGTTGGCGCGAGGCGCGCATTCGACTCGCTGGCCCGCTGGGGATTCCGAATTCCCGGCGGATTCGATGAATCCGGTGCCGGCTTTGTTTTGGGAAATGCCGAGATCCGTCTCATTGATCTCGCCGGAGCTTATGCTGGGCTCGCCCGAGGCGGATTAGCGTGGCCGGCCCGTGTGCTGCCATCCGAGCCCATCGCCTCGGACCGCCTGGCCTCTCCAGGAGCAACCGAGATTGTTACCGACATCCTCTGCGACAACGAAGCACGTCGCCTGAGTTTCGGCACGGCCTCTCCGCTCGATCTCGGTGTCCGTATTGCCGTCAAGACGGGAACGAGTTCAGGATTTCGAGACCGTTGGTGCGTGGGATTCTCCGCCACACACACAGTCGCCGTCTGGGCCGGCAATCTCAACGGGCGTTCGCTCGGCGAGGTGCTCGCGGTTCGTGCCGCCGCCCCGCTCTGGGCCGCAATGATGCGACACCTTCTCGCCAACGGAGGCATTCCGCTTCCGTTGCCGCAAGGCGACCACCAAGTGATCGATATCGCATCAGAATCCGGCCTGCTTCCCCGCGCTGGCGAACGCACCGTGCGAGAGATTTTCCTCCGCGGATCCGCACCGACAATTCCTGCGGCTGAAATGTATGCGAACGGCCAGCTCCTCCTCCCTCCGGAATACACGAACTGGTGCTTGAGTGCTGAGAATCGAATCAACGCAACCACGGCACGTGGGGAGCTCAAAATTCTTTTCCCCACCGACGGATCAACCTACATCTTCGACAAAAATCTTCCCGCCAGCCAGCAGTCGATCACCCTGAGAAGCTCCCACGAATGCGTTTGGTCGGTGAACGGGAAGCCCGTCGATCTTCCAACGATTTCTGTCCGGCCAGGAACATGGACCGTCGAGGCCCATTCAGGCAATTCCCGAGCGATGGCTACCTTTCAGGTCGAAACAGAAAACTAACCTCGGACTCTCAGACGTCCGAAGCCTGCCGAACAGCCGACTTGCGCCGGACCATGAAGACAATAACTCCCAACGCGAGAAACCCATCACCCATGTGCTCGTCTCGGGCACTGCGGTTACGGCAGGGCTCACAGTCGTTCCACTGACTCTCATTACAGGAATTCCAGGTTCCGGGCCGACTTCGCCGGGCTCAGTGCGCCACGGGTTGACGCGGGTGGTGTGGTTGTCCGACTCGAAGCCGCTCGACCCGTTGTTGCCAAAGATAATCCGATCCCACGTTGTTCCGGGGTCACCGTAGACATTGAAGAAGGCATACTTCTCCCCCATGTTCTGACCAGCAAAAGCTCCGCTTGGCATACCGCGTTAGGTATCTGGAAGAACCGTCAAGAGCGTCGCTGTGGTGAAGTCTGCCACCAGATCCGAACCATTGAAAACTGAAGGCGATTGGTTGCATCGCCTGCCGACCACCAGAGACCGAAATAAGAACTCGGAGTGTTTAACGTCAATGTCGTGGTGGGAGTGGGATTTCCCGGTGGGATTGAGATGCTCTGAACGAGATACGTTCCGGTTCCACCCGCTCCGCCATACCTGTTGGCATTAATGATCGCGACGTCGTCGTAACTTCCGACTCCCGCCCAAGTCAGGCTGCCATCCACGTTCGGTGCAATGCTGCTGAAGTCGATAAACGAAGTGTTGGCCAAAGTGGAATTGAGAGCACCTGGTGCTTCGGCATAGGTCAAAAGGATGCCCGCTGCATTCGCGTTGGCAGCGGCACAAATCGTTAGGACTGTGGCTGCGAGAAGAGATTGAAGAGATTTATTCATGGTGGTCAACCGGTTGTTTCGGGACGCAATATTTATGATATCTGAAGACCTTTCAAAGATTTTTGGGGCGATTTTTCCCAATTCTACCGCACAACGGGCACGCCCTCGCGGAGCAACTGCTCGACGAAGCCCGTATGGTATTTTCCACGGCGAAAATCCGCGTTGCGCATGATCGCCTGCTGAAACGGGATCGTCGTCTTGATTCCCGTGATCATATACTCGCCCAATGCCCGCGACATCCGACGAATGCAGGCTTCGCGGCTCGAGGCACTCGCGATGACTTTGGCGATCATCGAATCGTAGTTAGGAGGTATCGGATACCCGGCATAAGCATGGGAATCGATGCGCACCCCGCGTCCACCGGGTGCATAGTAGAGTTCGATGTTACCGGGGCACGGCATGAATCCCCGCTCCGGATCCTCGGCATTGATCCGGCACTCGATCGCATGATGGCGAGGCTGCGCGTTGACGACGTAATCGCTGAGATGCTCGCCGGCCGCCACCTGGATCTGTTGTTTGACGAGGTCGCAACCGTAGACCTCCTCGGTAATCGGATGTTCCACCTGGATGCGGGTGTTCATCTCCATGAAGTAGAAATTCCCGTCGTCATCGACGAG
>JBMOHW010000043.1:0-18567 GCA_049317665.1 Terrimicrobiaceae bacterium
GGCCGTTGACGAAAGTCCCATTCCGGCTGCCGAGGTCCATGATCTGATATTGCCAGGCATTGTGGCAGCGGACGATCGCATGCTGGCGGGAGACGTGAGGGCTCATGTGAAGGCTCACGGTATTGTCCGGCCCGCGGCCGATGGTTGCCGTGTTCCCGATCTCGACTTCGAACGGAGTGCCATCCGCAGGAACGACTTTCAGCAGGGCTCGCATTTCAGGAAATCAAGTCTTGGGCCGGAGCGATGGCTTTTTCCCGAGATCGTCATGCGAAACATCGTCAGGAACCCCCGCGGCATTTGCGAGGTCGGCCTCCTCGGCAGGCAGGTAGGCTTTGAAGCGTTGCTTGTCGATGGCCTTCATGTAGGCCTCGTGAGCCGAGACGTTGCCATTGACGAGTTGCTCCCAGATCGCATCGTCCATGAATTGCATGCCTTCGCCCTTGCCACCGACAATGACGTCTTGGAGCTTCTGGGTGGCTCCTTCGCGGACGATCGCCGAGACGGCGTTGTTGACGACGAGGATCTCGTTAACGGCCACCCGCCCACCGCCGTCTTGTTTTTTCATGAGGAGCTGGGCGACGACGCCCCGCAGGGAAGCTGCAAGCATCGTGCGAACCTGGGCCTGTTGGTCACTCGGGAAAACGTCGATCATACGATCAACGGTCTTACGCGAGTTGTTGGTATGGAGGGTGCCAAATACGAGGAGCCCGGTCTCCGCCGCGGTGAGGGCGAGGGAGATCGTTTCGAGGTCACGCATTTCACCGACGAGAACGATGTCGGCATCCTCGCGCAGGGCCGCCTTGAGGCCGACGGGAAACGACGGGGCATGTTCCGGAACCTCGCGTTGGGTGATGATACTCTTCTTGTTCCGGTGCACGAATTCGATCGGTTCCTCGATTGTGACGATGTGTCGCGAGAAGTTGGAATTAATGTAATCGATTAATGCGGCCAACGTCGTGCTTTTGCCCGAGCCTGTCGGTCCGGTCACGAGAACGATGCCGCCGCGCATGTGGCCGAATGTCTTGATAATCGAGGGAACCTTGAGCTCCTCGAGGGTCTTGATCTTTGTCGGGATGATTCGGAAGACTGCGCCGAAGCCATTCGTCTGCTTGAGGTAGTTGCAGCGAAAACGGTTGTCTTCATCCATCTCGTAGGCAAAGTCGAGATCGCCGTGCTCGAGGAATTTCTCCCAGCGTTTTGGGCCGCAGATTTCCTGGAGCATGAAGGTCATCTCCTCGTTGGTCAGGATTTCCTGGCGGATGGGGACGATCTCGCCATGGCGCCGGATTTTCGGTGGCTGGCCCTCTCCGACGTGGAGATCCGAGGCGCCGGCTTCAATGAGAACCTGGAAAAATTGATTGATGTAGGCCATGTCAGCGGTTTCCGGTGATCTGCATCATGAGGTTTTTTTGCTCGGCGCGGTAGACAGCCTCCTCCGCAGAGATGATGCCCGCCTCGAAAAGTTCCTTCAGCGAGTCATCCATCAGGCGCATCCCGAGCTTTTTCCCGGTCTGGATGATGCCCGGGAGCATGAACGTTTTGGCCTCGCGGATCACGTTGCCCACGGCCGGGGTATTCATGAGGATTTCAATCGCGAGCGCGCGTCCGACCCCATCGGCGCGTGGCACGAGTTGCTGAGAGACAATTCCGCGCAGGGATTCGCTGACCATGATCCGGATCTGGTCGCGTTGGTCGGTCGGGAAAACGTCGAGCACGCGGTCGAGTGTGCGGGCGGCATTGCTCGTGTGAAGCGTTCCGAGAACGAGGTGACCGGTTTCCGAAGCCGTGATCGCGAGCGAGATCGTCTCCAGGTCGCGCATTTCCCCGACCATGATCACATCCGGATCTTCGCGGAGGGCGCCCCGGAGGGCATTCGCAAACGATTTTGTATGGGTGTGCACCTCGCGCTGTGTGACATGGCATCCGCGGGATGGGATGAGGTATTCGATGGGATCCTCCAGCGTGATGATGTGATCCTGACGTTGGCCGTTGATTTCATCGACGAGGGCGGCGAGCGTCGTGCTTTTTCCACTGCCGACGGAACCGGTCACGAGCACGAGACCGTTCTGGTATTGCGTGAGAAGCTTGAGTTGAGGCGGGAGACCGAGCTCGTCCATCGTGCGGACGCGGCTGTTGATGATTCGAAAAACGAGGTCGAACCCCAAACGCTGACGAACAACGCTCGTTCGGAAACGTCCGAGGGGAGTCGAGTAAGCAAAGTCCACATCGCCCCGCTCCGCGAGCTGGGCTTTTTGTTTTTCGTCGAGGAACCCCATGGCGAGGCGCTCGGTGTCGCGCTCGGTCAGAACCGGCGCCTGCTTCCAGATCGGCTCCAAGAGGCCGAATCGTCTCCAGATGGGAACCGAGTTCACGCCGAGGTGGATATCCGAGGCGTCGGACTCCTTGCCGATCATCAAATACTGATCAACGTGGTCGAGGGTGTGGACTTCCTGTTGATCGACAACTTCCACTGTGGGGGCTTCTTGGCTCACTGCCTATCTGTCTAACAGCCTGAGCAACGGGATCCAAGTATTTTGCATGATCGAATCGGCGGGACAAGGTGTTGGGATTTGCACTAAACCCGAGGCGTGGATCGCAGAACGGTCATTTGTCTCGACAGAATTTCCTTACCCGAGGCTGTTGCCGCGCATCTCGAATCTGTTGGGGTCGACGGATGCTGGGACGACCTGCTCCTGGTTTTGCCGACGGCGGAGACCGGTCGGCGGGTGGTCGAGGCGGTCTTAAAGGGCGTGCCCGGGCGTGTGATTTTTCCTCCGCGCCTCGCGACGCCGCTCTCGCTGGTGGCGTTTGGGACTGGGGAGGGTGTGGCGACTCCGCTCCAGGCCCGGTTGGCGTGGGCGGGTGCGCTCCGGTCCTCCGGGAACTGCCCCTTGACGTTTGGCGAGGATTCAACCGCCGAGTCGCGCGTCGCGCTTGCGGATTCCTTTATGGCGCTGAGTCGGACGCTCAGCGCAGGAAACCACGATGTGGATTCCGCCCGTGCAGCGATTGGCACGAACGACCCGCGGTGGGACGAGTGGGCCGGGCTTGCCAAGGCCTATTTAAAAATCCTCCGCGGGTGTGGACTCAAATGTCCGGCTCAAGCGCAAATCGAGGCCGCGCGTGACTTCGTTTTACCCGAAGGGATTTGTCGGGTTCTGGTCGCAGGCGTCCTCGATATGCCGCCGCTCGCTTGGACGGCACTTCGGCGAGTCGAGCACACGATTTTTGTTCATGCCCCGGGGTGTGAGGATGCTTCGGAGGCCTTCGACAGTGGTGGGACGCCTTGTGTCGATTATTGGGAACGGGAGCGGATTCCTGTCTCCGACTCCCAGATCCATGTGCTGGCGGGATTCGACGAGGTTGTGGCGACGGCCGTGCGTTTGGCGGTTGGCGACGCCTCGTCCGTGGCCATCATCAGCGGAGATGCGGGGCTTTCGAACGAGATTGTCTCCGGGCTTGCGGATGTCGGTGCCAGCGGATTTTTGCCCGAAGGATTGCCTCTCGCGCGGCACCCGGTGTGCTCGCTCGCGGTCATGCTTCTCCGCCTCGGAGCGGACGCCGACTGGGATGATATCGAGGCTTTGCTGCGACACCCGGATTTTCTCAACTGGCTCGGACGCGAGAGTCTGTGGGCTGACGCGAGCTTCGCGCGGTGGCTCGAATTCGGAAAGGTTGCGCTCCGACCCGGAGTTCGCGAACTCACCCTCCGGTGGGAAGCTCTTCCGGAAAACGCGACTGCGCCGCTCGCGGGGATTTTCCCCGCAGTGGAGTGTCTGACTCAGATTTCGAAGCGCCTCGGGTCCGGAAAAACCGCCCGCGAGCTTCGTTCGATCCTCGGTGAGATTTACGGCCCCCTCGACATGAACAGACGGCCCGGAGACAAGGACGCCGCGAAGGCTCTGGTCTCCGCCTTGGACGAGGTCCTCGCTTTCCCCTCGCTTGGCGATCCCGGCGCGGTCGAGTTGGCTTCGATCATCGAATCGCTTTCCGGGACCTGGCATCCCGACAAGCCACCCGGAGCCGTCGAGATCGAAGGCTGGCTCGAACTCGTCGGCGAGAATTCGGCGACGGTCATTCTGGCGGGATTAAACGAGGGGCTCCTACCCAGCCGGAGGCGGGTGGATCCGTTGTTGCCCGATGCAGCGCGAGGCTTGTTGGGGCTTGATCATGCCGCGTCGAGGCAGGCTCGCGATGCCGCGATTCTGACCGGTGCCGTGAGAGTCTTCGGGGAGCGGTTGATTGTCCTTTGCGGGCAGCACGGTGCGGACGGAACCCCGCTTAAGCCGTCGCGCTTTCTTCTGCGTATTCCTGACGACATCCTTGCCGAACGTGTGATCGATCTCTGTCGCGAGCTGCCCTCGACCGAGGGAGCGACATTCAGCGACTTTGCTTCGTTGCCGCTCCAGTTGCCCCGGCCCAACCGACCGGCCACGGCGATGAGCGTGACGGACTTCTCCTCCTACCTGGCCTGCCCGCTGCGGTTCCACCTCAGTCGTCGCTTGGGAATGCGCACTCGAACCGAGGTGAGTCACCGTCTGGAGCATGATTCGTTTGGGGCGTTGATTCACAGTGTTCTTCGGGTTTTCGGTGAAGACATTGCGATGCGACGGTCTTCGGATGCGGGCGAGATCCGGGAATTTGTCACGAAGGTTTGGGATTCGCTCTTCGAACCCTTCGGAGACGATGTCGATCTCCTGCTCCAGCGAGAGGCCGGGAGGATGAGGCTTGAAGAGTTTGCGATCCAGCAGGCCGGAGTGCGTCGGGATGGTTGGGAGATCCGACATGTCGAGTGGAATATTCATGGGGCTGAGGGGTTACAGATTTCCGGGTGGCCGTTGGCGCTGCGTGGGCGGATCGATCGCGTGGAAGTGCGCGGGGATGTCGTCCGTCTGATTGATTACAAAACCGGGGCTCTCGGGATTGGGAAACCCGACAAAATTGTTCGAAGCCGTCATTTGCGCAAGCCAGTGGCCGGCTCGGGTGTTCCGCCGCCATTTGCCCGGTTCGGCGATGAGGTGTGGGCCGACCTCCAGCTCCCGCTCTACGCGATCGCGCTCAACGAACTCGGTTTGGAGGATCTCGGGCGGGAAATATCGCTCGCGTATTTTCTGTTGCCGGATGACTCAAAAAAAGCCGGAGTCTTCGAGTGGACGCCGGGCGTCGCGGAATTGGCCAGCGCCCGCGAGTGTGCCCGATCCATCATGCAGGAGGTCGCGGAGGATGCTGTGCGGGACTGGATCGCCACAGGAGACTTCCAGCGGTTTGCGCCTGATCCGGCCTACGATGATTTTAAACCACTCGCGCTTGCGAGATTTCTTGATGCCCGCGCCTTGGAGGTTGTGTCATGACGCCGCACTTGCGCATTCGGGCCTCGGCCGGAACGGGGAAGACGTTTCGCCTCACCGACCGCATCATCGAGCTTCTGCTGCTCGGGGCCGATCCGGCGAAGATTGTTGCGTTGACGTTTACGAGGAAATCCGCCGGGGAGTTTCTCAACAAGACGCTCCGCAAGCTCGCCGAGTGTGCGTCCCGGGATGCCGCTGCCAAGGCCTTCTGCGAACGTCGGGGGATCCAGCCAGCCAAGTCCGTCGGGGAGTTTTTGTTGGTGCTGCGTCGGGTAGCGGATGCTCTCGACCGGATCGAGTTTGGCACACTCGACAGTTTCTTTTTCCGTGTTGTCTCGGCCTTCTCGACCGAACTCGGACTCGGTGGCTCGCTGCGGCTGCAAGACGAGATCTCGTCGCAGATCGACGAGGTCGAAGTGCGACGGGAATTGGCCCGCGAGCTCGACGCCGCCGAGTTGGTTCGCGAATTGTTGCGGGTGCCCGGCCGGGCGAAGATCGATCCGCTCGGGACGGACTTCGATCTGCTGGCGGAGATCGAGAGGTTCCACACGCTTTATCCCGGACCTGAGACGTGGGGCGAGCCGTCGCAAATCTGGACGTCCGGGTGCCCGTGGCTCGCCTTCAAAAATGCCCGCCCGGTTCCACCCGACGACGGCCACGCGCAGGTGGCGAAAGCGATTTCCGAGTTTGTCGAATTTGTGCCGGGATCGAAACTCAATGTGACCGCCGTGCGTTTGCTTGAGAAGGCCGGGCTTCTTCTTGCCGACGCCCCGGTGACGATTCCCTTCGGAAAGAAAGACATTACGTTATCGCCAGGCGAGCGAGCCGCCGCGCACGATGCCCTTGGGCTGTGCCTGGGCCGGATCCTCCAGTCGAGCCTGTCGCAATCGCGGCGCTGGCACCGGATCGGTGAGAAATTGCGAGGTGTGCGCGACCGGCGGATGCGATCCTCACTTCGTTTCGCGGATCTTCCGGTATTGGTCGCGCGTCTGGCTGGGCAGGATGCCGAGCACCTGCAATTCCGCTTGGACGGTTGGTTCGACCACTGGTTGATCGATGAGTTCCAAGATACGAGCCGGATCCAATGGAGAGCCCTCCAGCCGCTTGTCGACGAGGTTTTGCAGGACTCCGGCGGCGTCCGATCTTTCTTTTATGTTGGGGATGTGAAGCAATCGATCTACGGGTTTCGTGACGGTGATCCGACATTGTTCGAGGAAATTTTCCGGCACTACACGGCAAACGATCCGGATCATTTACGCGATGAGAATCTTGGGGAGTCGCGGCGGTCGGCCCGCGAGGTCATCGATCTCGTGCAGCGTGTGTTTTGTCCCGCTTCGCTCGGTGCCCTTGGAATCGAGCCGACCGTCGTCGCGCGGTGGGAGACGGCGTGGACCGACCACTCGGCCCACGCGAGCAATCCAAGCCCCGGGCATGTGCTGCACATCGCGGGTGACCCCGGGGGATTCTGGGAGAATATCGCGGAGGTGATTCGTGCGTCCGAGATTCTCTCTCGTCCGCCATTCAGCTGCGCGATCTTGGTGCGGAAGAATGACACTGCGCGGGAGGCCGTGCGGGAGCTGGCGGCGCGTGGGATTCCGGCGACGACCGAGTCCCGGCCGCGCGTGGCGCTCGAGAGTCCTGTCGGCGTGGCGGTGCTGATGGCCTCGAGGCTCGTGGCCGACTCATCCGACGCAATGGCAAGGTGTGCGCTGGCGATGGGGCCGCTCGGCGAGCCCGGGACTGCGTTCGTTTCCGAGGCACTCGAGGTGTTTCACCTGGAAGGAGCGGCCGGAATGGTGACTTCTTGGTTAAGATCGCTGAGGGCCACGCTTTCGCCCGAGGTGCTGGTTGGCTCTCGAGTCGAGGTCCTTCGTCGGGCCGCCCGGGAGTTTGATGCGCAGGGGATATCGCGACCACGGGCGTTTGCTGACTTCCTTGAGGCGTATTCCAGCCCTGCTTCGGCCCGGCCAGGGACGGTGCAAGTGATGACGGTTCACAAGTCCAAGGGACTCGAGTTTGACCTGGTTTTCTACCCGCTGTTGAAAGACGAGCGAATGGATAAACGCGACGGGTCCGAAATTTTCTGCGCGGACGAGCGGAACCTCGGGGAGGGAACTCGTCCGTGGGTGATGGCGATTCCGGGAGAGGATTTTTGCGCGGCGGATCCCGTGCTGCAAGCTGCCGGGGAGGCCCTTCGCGAGCGGTCCACGTTTGACAACCTTTGCAACCTCTATGTCGCCATGACTCGCGCTCGTCGGGCGCTGGTTGTTCTGACACCTGAATAGTATGGCCGAGACAAGACCCTCCACACTTCTGAGATCGGGATTTCCGGTGACGGATCCCGCTCCGGATTTCGCGCTGTGGTTTCCGTCGGCGGCCTCCGAGGCAAGGCCTGAGGCGGTTGGTTCCGTCGCGGTCGAAATCCGAAGGGGGAAGCCAGCTACGGTCCGCAGCCGTCCATCGGATGCCGGGCATGGGAAGCTGCCTGGAGCTGCGATTTTCTCGGAATCGAGCGGGCTGGAGTTTGGATCGGTCGTGCATGATCTGCTGGCCGGAATCGAATGGTTGCCAGCCGATCTGCCTAAGGATGCGCCCGCCGTCGTCGGGAAATTTTTGCAACATCCGGATGTGAAGGCCTTGTTTGTGCGTCCGTCGTCCGAGGCGGTGGTCTGGCGGGAGCGCGCTGTGGGATGGAACGCGGGAGGCACACTGGTTTCTGCCCAGATGGATCGCGTGGTGATCGAGCCCGGGAAGATTGTTGTGGTGGATTTCAAAACCGACCAGGGCGATCCGGAAGAAATTGCCGGGCGGTATGCCTCCCAGATGCGGGCGTATCTCGGAATTCTCGCGGCATGGTCCGGGGGCCGACACAGCCTGCGGGCGGTTGTGGCGACTGTCCGGACGCCGTCTGTGATCGAGATTCCTCCGAAATGAGTGCACCCACCTACGCCTGTCAACGGTGCACGAATTGCTGTCGATGGCCCGGCTTCGTCAAGGTCTCGGAGGCAGATATCACCGCGATCTCCTCGCATCTCGGAATTTCCGAGTCGGAATTCATCCAGGAGTTTACGCGACTTCGGCCCGGACGCGACGGACTCGCACTGACCGACCACGAGGATGGGGCCTGTATTTTCCTCGACGGGCGCGACTGCCGGATCCAGCCCGTGAAGCCCGGCCAGTGCCGCTCCTTTCCGAACGGCTGGAATTTTCCCGGTTGGCGGGACGTGTGCGAGGCGCTCGAAGTGGGGAGTGCGGAGTTGCCAGACTCCGGCGGATTGGTAGGGTGAGGGGAGTGAAGTTTTTTTCCCCGATTCTCTTGATCGTGCTCGCCCTAGCCATGTTCGGCTGCGGAAAGCCAAAGGCCCCGATTGTGCCTGAGAAGCCGGTGGCACCCGAGGATAACCCGAATGCGATTCGGGTGGGGATCTTTCTACCCTTGAGTGGCGACAAGGCCGCGTTTGGCGAGGCGACGTTGGAGGGGGCCAAGCTCGCTGTCGAGGAATGCAATGCCGCAGGCGGTGTGCTCGGACGGCCGCTGGCATTGATCGTCCGCGACACGAGATCCGAAGCGGCAGAGTCGGCGGCTGCCGTGCGGGAGTTGGCAGCCAAGAACGTCGTGGCTGTAATTGGTGAAGTCACCTCGGAAAATACCCTCGCTGCGGCGCCGGTCGCGGTCGAGTTGGGTCTGCCAATGGTATCACCCGGCGCGACCCATGCGGGGGTGACGAAAGCCGGTCCGTGGGTTTTTCGAATCTGCTATGTCGATCCCTTTCCCGGCAAAGTGATGTCGAAGTTTGCCATTTCGCTCGGTGCGATCGGAGCCGCCGTCATCTTCGATGCTGCGGACCCCTACAGCAGTGAGCTTGCCGACACTTTCGTTAAGGACTTTACCGGGCAGGACGGGAAGATTGTGACCAAGGAAACCTACGCGGCCGGAACGACGGATTTTTCCGCGCAACTCGCCGCGGTGAAGAAGGGGAATCCGGAGGTTGTCTTTTTTCCCGGCTATTTTGCGGAGGCGGCGGCGATCATCCAACAGGCCAAGAAACTCGGAGTCGAAGCGCCGTTTCTCGGGACCGATGGCTGGGAGTCCGAGGAATTTTTGAAGGCCGGTGGGGCTGACGTGAACAATAGCTATTTTGCGAGCCATTTTTCCATCGGGGAAAAGTCGGATCGCACGATGCGGTTTGTCGGGGCATTCGAGAAGATGTTCGGGCATCCGCCGATTGCTCTGGCGGCATTGGGATTCGATGCGGTTGGGTTTGTCGCGGATGGGATTCGACGCGCCGGGACGACCGAAGCGATCGGCCTCCGCGACGCGATGGCGGCGACGAGCGATTTTCCTGCGGTGACCGGAAACATTACGCTCGATGCCGAGCGGAACCCGGCGAAGTCTGCGCCGGTCCTCCGTGTCTCGGACGGAAAGTTTAACTACCTTGAGACGGTTGCGCCGTGACGCTGGCTACAATTCTTTCTCCAGACGCTCGCTGAGCCACTGCTTGATCATGCTCTGGTAGTTCAGATACCGCGAACGGGCGAGGCGTTTGATGCGGGCGAGCATCCGGGGGTCGAAGCGGAGGGTGATCGTTGTCGAGTCCCGGTTGTCCGCCTTGAGAATCGACCCGTTCATGAGCCGGGGTTCCAATGTCGTCGTCTTCCAGTATTCCATCTCCTCCTCTTCGGAAGAAAAGTTCGGGAGGTCTTTCCACTTGGTGAGAACAGGCATGGGGTCAGGGATTGGCTTCGGAATTTTTTCTGTCGTAGAACGCTTCTTCCTCTGGACTCATGCGGCGGGAGAAGATGATCCGGTAGCGTTTGCCGTCGGTCCAGAACACGGTGAAGATCGAGAGCCCCGAGATCGCGCGACCGAGAATAAAATACCGCGCCTCGCGATCCTTGGCGAGGTCCACCTCCGGCAGGAGCCGGATGCTAAAGGGATCCTCGAACGACTCCTCGACATCCTTGGCAGGGATATCTCCGCGTTCGGATCCGAGATGGCTCCATTCGAATTCCATTAGGAGGACTTGGCGTGTTGGATGAGCTCGATCTCGTAGCCTTCCGGGGCATCGACGAACGCGATGACAGATCCGCTCGACGACTTGTGCGGACCGTCGCTGAGCGGGTAGCCGAGCGAGGCCGAGTGTTTGGCGAAGGCCTCGAGATCATCGACCTCGAAGGCCAGATGGGTAAGATCCGGTCCGACTTGGACGGGCCCGCTCTCATCAAATTTGCAGATTTCGATCAACTCCTCGCTGCCCGGGGCCTTGAAGAAAACGAGATGGGAGCCGCGTCCGCTCACGCTGCGTCTGACTTCCTCGAGGCCTAGAACGTCGCGATAGAAGGCCACGGTTTTATCCAAATCGGCGACGCGGTAGCGAGTGTGGAGGAGTTTCGAGACCATCCCTTGGAGGCTAGACAATTCCGGGGGTTGTGGGGAAGGTGAAAATCATGATGACAAAACCGTGGCGATCAGTTTCGCGGGCTGGTAGGACTGCGGGATGATCGTTCTACTGGGTTCCACAGGCTATGTCGGACAGGCGATTGCGAGGCAATTGAGTGCCCGCGGTGCGGAGTTCGTCGCGCCATCGCATGGCGATTTGGATTTGACGTCGCGCGACGCGGTGGCGGGGTGGTTTTCCGGCCGTGCGGTCAGGTATGTGATTAATGCCGTGGGATTCACCGGTAGGCCGAACATTGATGGGACCGAGCTCGAGCGCTGGAGGTGTCTGCAGGCCAACACCGTCGTTCCCGGTGTGCTCGCCGAGGTCCTCGGAGACTCAGGCATCCCGTGGGGACATGTGTCGTCCGGGTGTATCTTTTATGGTTCGCGTGCCGACGGACAGGGATTTTGCGAGGACGACGAGCCCGAGTTTGCAAAATGCGACCCGCGGGCCGGGTGGTATGCGAAGACGAAGTGGATGGCCGAAGTTCTGCTCCGAGATCGGCCCGGGGTGCGGATTTGGAGAATGCGGATCCCGTTTGACCAGTTTGATCATGAGAGAAATTATCTCTCGAAGCTCATGGCTTACGAGCGGTTGCTCGAGGTGCGGAATTCCATTTCGCAGCTTCAGGAGTTTGCAGTCGCGGCGATAGAAACTTTGGAGCAGGGCGTTCCCGATGGGATTTATAATGTTACGAATCCCGGATCGATTCTCACCAGCGAGGTCGCGGCGGCACTTCGAACGCATGGGTTGACGTCGAAGGAATTTCGCTACTTCGGCAGCGAAGAAGAATTCCTGAGGAGCCCGGGCCGGGTGTTTCGGGCGGATTGTGTTCTGGATTCCACCAAGCTTGCATCGACCGGCATCCCGCTGCGCGAGGTGCATGAGGCTGTCGAGCTGACGTTGCGGGAGTGGAGATGGCGATGAGTGGAATTGTCGCGGTCGTCGTGACATTCCGTCGTGTGCCGGAGGTTGTCCGGTTGGTTCGGAGCCTGGAGGACTCGGCGACGGGGTTGCTGGGGTGTGTGGTGGTCGACCACGAGGGGCTGGGCGAGGTGCGGCGGGCCTTGGCGGAGAGTCCGCTGGAACTCCGGGTCGTGGAAGATCCCCGGAATCCCGGGCCTGGGGGAGGGTGGGCTCATGGCGCGAAAATCGCGATCTCAGAGTTCGGTGGACGGGTGGATGGTCTTTGGTTTCTCGACGATGATGTTGTTGTCGCGAGTGATACTCTGGAGATCCTTTTGGAAGAGAAGACCAAGGCGAAGGCCGGAGCGATGGCGCCGCTTCTCTCGGATGCCTCCGGGAATCTCTGGGCCTTTCCCGAGCCGCGGTCCATCCGACTTCGGCAGTTGATCCGAGAAGCGAAGTCTCCTGATGACGCGTTGACAAGGCTTGGAGCGGAGCCCATCGAGTTCTGTTGGGCGACCGGGGCCTGCCTTCTGGTGGATCGAGAACTGGTCGAGCGAATCGGGTTCCATCGCTCCGACTTTTGGATGCTCGGCGAGGATCTCGAGTATTCGATGCGAATCGGTCGGCTGCGGGCGGGCTTTTTCACCTGTCGGGCCGTTGTTCCGCATTTGCCGCCGCTTGCGGCTGATCCGGTGGCTGCGAAACGTTCCGACTACCTGAAGTTTTCCTCTTTGCTCCAGAACCTTTCTTATCTGTCGTTTCACGTTCGTGGGCATATGTGGCGCTACCTGCCTGGAAACATCCGGCGATTTTTCAGGACCCATGGATTCTCGGTTCGCACGCTGCGCGATGCAGGCCTCTGCCTCTGGAATGGCGGTTTTTGCGGGCATCCGGCGGGTCATCCCTCCGGCCAACGATTGCGGCAGCGATACGAGCAGGCTTGAAGTCCGGCGTTGACTTATCCCCGGGAAACCCCGTTTTTCTTCTCCATGCGCAGCCTTTCGATTCTTGGAACGCCGGTCCACTGCGCGACTTATGAATCGGCGGTGGGCGAGGTCAAGCGACTGGCGGGCCTTCCGGCGCCGGCGGCGGTTGCGGCATCCAATACGCACATCATTTCGCTCGCCCGGCACGACCCGACGTTCGGAGACGTGATGCGGCGGTTTGATTTGGTCTTGCCGGATGGGTATCCGCTGGTCTGGCAACTCAACCGGCAGGGTGCGGGGTTGAAGGATCGCGTTTACGGGCCTTATCTGATGAAGCAAGTGCTTCTAAATACCCCGAGACCGTTCCGGCACGCATTTTTTGGGGGTTCGGAAGATTGTTTGCAGCGGCTTACGTTGGAGATGAAAAAGCTCCAGCCCGACATCGATATTGTGGATCAGATTTCGCCGCCCTATCGGGAATGGACCGAGGAGGAGGAAGCCGGATTCGCCCGGCGGATTGCTGAAAGCGGGGCCGACTTCATCTGGGTGGCGCTCGGTGGGGAACGTCAGGAACGCTGGATCATTCGGAATCTGCATCGCTACCAGCGGGGAGTATTCTTTGCCGTGGGCGATGCCTTCGAGTTGTTGGCGGGCAGCCGACCCTTCGCCCCGGTTTGGATGCAGCGGCGCGGGCTGACGTGGCTCTATCGACTTGCCCAGGAGCCGCAGCGGCTCTGGCCGAGGTATTTCAAGTTCAACAGCCTGTTTCTTTACTTTCTCGGGAGGGACGCGGTCCTCGGTCCGCCGCGGCTTGGCGACGCGAAGGTGCGCGTGGCATTTCTCGGCTCGCGGGGAGTCCCGGCGAGATACTCGGGATTCGAGGTCGTGGTCGAGGAGCTCGGCAGCCGGCTGGCGTCGCGAGGGTATGATGTCACGGTTTACAATCGGTATCCGCGGTTCCGAGCTGCCGGCCGTTCGCTCAAGGGAATGCGCCTGATCACGCTGCCGACGATTCCGACGAAAAGCCTCGAGACGATCGTCCATACCTCGCTCAGCTCGATCGATGCGATTTTTCGGCGATACGATCTCATCTATCTTTGCGGGGTCGGAAATTCGATCCTCGCCGCGCTTCTCCGGTGGTTTGGTCTGAAGGTTCTCATCAACGTCGACGGCGCAGATTTTCGAAGGGCAAAATGGGGAACGTTTGGCCGGCAGTGGCTGAAAATGAGTGAGGTTTGGGCGACGCGCCTGGCGGACCGGGTGATCGCCGACAACCGCGAAATCGTGACGCGCTACCAACGCGATTATGGAGTGACGCCCGATTACATTTCCTACGGATGCCAGTTGCGGCCCGGACGGACCCGGGCTGGAGAGCTGGAAAGTTGGGGGCTGGCGCCCGACCAATATATCTTGCACGTGTCCCGGCTGAGTCCCGAAAACGAGGCCGACCTTCTGCTCGAGGCATGGAAGGACTATCGCGGGCCGCTTCGTTTGGTTATCACGGGGTCGCATCACTACGAGCGCACGTATTACGATCGGCTGCTTTCCCTTGCCGACGACCGTGTCATCTTCACCGGGGCTCGTTTTTCGAGGGCCTACGTCGAGCTTAGCCAGAACGCGTTGTTCTTCGTGATGCCTGCCGCGATCGAAGCGACTCGACTCGTGCTCCTCGACCAGATGGCGATGGGTAAGGCGATCTTGTTTAAGGATAGTCCGGCGACGCGTGAGGTCGTGGGTGAGGCGGCGGAAGCTTTCGATCCGGACCGCGGAGCTCCCGCGCTCACCGAGCGGTTGGAGTTTCTTTCGGCGAATCCGGCCCACTGCGAGGAGCTCGGAGCGCTTGCCTACACGCGCGCTGTGGAGCGCTACAGCTGGGACGCCGTGCTGGAACAATATCGGGTGATGTTCAACGAGG
The DNA here is from genome assembly GCA_049317665.1 of Terrimicrobiaceae bacterium. Classification (GTDB taxonomy): domain Bacteria; phylum Verrucomicrobiota; class Verrucomicrobiia; order Chthoniobacterales; family Terrimicrobiaceae; genus JBBRHN01. The sequence continues at coordinate 14,540 of JBMOHW010000043.1, forward strand.
TCCTCCCATGCCGACGTTCTCCGTAGTCACGCCGTCGCTGGATCAAGGCCTGTTTCTTGGTGAGTGTCTGGCTTCGGTGCGAGATGCCGCTTCGCGCGCGAACGTCGAGGTGCAGCATATCGTGATGGATGGCGGCAGCTCGGACGGGACCGTGGAAATTCTGAACAACCGCCCCGATGTCGAGTGGGTGTCCGCTCCGGATCGGGGTCAGACCGATGCGATCAACAAAGGGCTGGCGCTGGCGAGGGGAGAGATTGTGTCGTATCTCTGCGCCGATGATCTCCTTGAGGTCGATTCTCTCCGTCTCGTCGGAGAGGCATTTTCTGCGGATGAAAAGATCGACGTTGTTTACGGCGACGCGTTTTTTCTGGAGGCCGGATGGAAACGTCGGAAGAGCGCGGGAGAGTTCTCGGTGTCGAGGCTTCGGCGGGGGAACTTTCTTTTCCAACCGGCTGTCTTTTTGAGACGTCGGGTCGTCGAGCGGTTCGGGAGTTTTCAGGCCAAACTTCGATTTTGTATGGATCACGAATACTGGCTGCGCGTTTGTGGCGACACCGCGTGGCACTACATCCCCGAGCCGCTGGCGTCGAGTCGACTGCATCCGGATGCGAAGACGTGGAAACAATTGGTGCCTGCATGGGATGAGGCGCGCCGCATGCAGGCGGTCTACGGGATCTATTGGCGGCCTTTGCGCGATGCTTGGTGGATGCGAATTGCTGGATGTCATTTTTATCGGATCAAGCGAAACATGATTGCGATGATGGCCCGGAGGCGTTCGGTATGAGGCCCCGTCTTCTTGTCCTCGAGTTGCATCATCTGGGCGATGCGGTATTGGCGATTCCGTTTTTGAGAACGGCCGTGATCCATGCGGACGTGGCGGTTTTTTGCACACCTTCGGTTTCGGAACTTTTGCGAACGCTCCTTCCGGATCTGAAAGTTTTTCCGGCTCGGTCAAGCTGGCCTGGTCGGATCCTTCAGATGATCTCGCTTCGGAGAACATTCCGTCCGACCGTTGCCGTGAGTGCCTGGGCGGACGTTCGGGTGTCGGTTCTGGCATGGGCCTCCGGGGCACGGCGGCGGATTGGGTTGCCGATGACGAGCGGGAATTACTACGCCTCAGAGATCCCATGGAGGAGGCGGAGACTGCGGACCGGCCGGGGGATCGGCTTTGTTTTTCGGATGTTTGGGATCTCGCTGCTCACCGATCCGTTGAACCGTCCCGACAATCGCTGTAGTCATCTTGCGGTTTGGGGCCTGCTGTCCTCTAAGCTGGGCTGGACGGCGGAGCTTCGGACTCCGTGGTTTCAGCCGCCGAGGGAGTTTCTGGGTGCGGAGTTGGAGAGTTTCCTCGCGGAGCATCGCCGGGCCGGACGAAAAATATGTGTCCTCCACGCCGGGGGGCGATTGCCGACCAAGCGCTGGCCGGTGGCGGCGTATCAGAAGGTTCTGGAAACATTTTTTGTCGAGAACGGGATTGCGGTCGTGATCGTCAAGCCCCCCGGAGAGGATGCGCCGACGCCGGTTGGGTCGTTGCAATGCCACTGGGATTGTTTTTCCCACGCCGCATTGGCGACATGCCTGGCGAGTGCCGATGTGGTCCTTTGCAATGACTCGTATCCCGCCCACCTTGCCAGCGGGCTGGGGAAAACGGTTGTCACGATTTTTGGTTCTGGAGAGCCTGCGTGGTTTGCGCCCTACGGGAACGAAAGCCATGTTGTCCGGTCCACAGCGTGTCCGTTCCACCCCTGTATCGACCGATGCCGGATGCCGTCGGTGGTTTGTTTGGACTCCATCCAGCCGGCTCAGGTCATCGAGCGACTGCGGCCGCTCTTTGTTTCTGAGAGGAATCCGTCCGGAAAATGAGTGCGCCGACGGTGGCGATTCTTGGCGGCGGGGCCGCGGGATTTTTTGCGGCTATTGCGTGTGCGGAAGCGAACCCGGACGCCGACGTTCACGTCTTCGAGCAATCCACTCACTTTCTTACCAAGGTCGCGCGGTCCGGGGGCGGTCGGTGCAATGTGACTCACTCGTGTTTCGACCCCCGGCATCTGGCGATGCGATTCCCGCGAGGCGAGCGCCCGCTGATTGCGGCTTTTCACCGATTCAATGCGCGTGAGACGGTCGAGTGGTTTGAGACCCGTGGCGTGCGGCTGAAAACCGAGGGTGATGGAAGAATCTTCCCCGAATCCGACAAATCCGAGTCGATTGTCGATTGTCTGCTCGAATCTGCGAGATCTGCCGGAGTCGGTCTCCACGCGCGGGCGCCGGTCTTGGAGGTTTCGCGGGAGGATGGAAAATTTGTGTTGGCCACGCCAACGGGTGCATTTGTTTGTGATCGACTCCTGCTTGCCACGGGCGGGAGCCGGGTGGGTTCCGGGGCGCGAATTGCCGAGAGGTTTGGGCACGATCCGATTCCCCCGGTTCCATCGCTTTTTACGTTCGATTCGGAGGTCGGGTGGGTTCGCTCGCTGGCCGGAGTCTCGAGTGAGGTCGAGGCGAATATTCAGGGAACCACCTTGAAGCAAGTCGGGCCAATGCTCTTCACGCATCGAGGTGTGAGCGGTCCGTCGATCCTGAGGCTGTCGGCGTGGGGGGCGCGAGAGTTGGAGGCGCAGGGTTACCAGTTTGTGCTGCGTCTTAATTTTCTTCCCGGTCGAACGGAGCCGGAAGCTGAGACCCTCTTGCAGGGGCAGCGAGATCTGCATCCAGGCAGGATGGTCAGCAATTCTTCGCCCGAGGGTGTGCCAGCACGGCTTTGGGAGCAACTTTGCCTTGGTGCCGGCGTGCCTCCCGAGACGCGTTGGACGACACTTTCGCGTCCGCATCGCTTGGCCCTCGCAGGGGCACTCGTTCGCACCGCGATTCCCATCTCCGGCAAAAGCCTCAACAAGGACGAGTTTGTCACATGTGGAGGGATCCCATGTTCTGAGGTAAACTTTAAAACGATGGAAAGCCGCCGTCAGGCCGGTCTCTACTTCGCTGGCGAATTGCTCGACATCGACGGCATCACTGGTGGATTCAACTTCCAAGCGGCTTGGACGACCGGCTGGATCGCCGGCCATGCGATGGCCGGGAATCTGGCGTGAACGGACTTTTTGGGGGAGAGCCGAAGACGGGACTCGAACCCGTGACCTATCGATTACGAATCGATTGCACTACCACTGTGCTACTTCGGCGTGGAAGGGTGACGTCGCGCGGCGGTGACCGCGTGAGGTGACTCAGAGAATCTTGATCAACTCGACCTCGAAGACAAGCGTTTCGTCCGGACCGATTACTCCGCCCGCTCCGCGAGATCCGTAGGCGAGGTTCGATGGGATGAAGAGCTGGACTTTTCCGCCTTCCTTGATGAGTTGCAGGCCCTCGGTCCAACCGGGGATGACGCCGTTGAGCGGGAAGCTGATCGGCTCGTTGCGCTTATAGGAGCTGTCGAACTCCTTACCGTCGATCAGGGTGCCCCGGTAGTTGACCAACACATTGTCGGTCGCCTTCGGTGCGCGTCCGGTGCCGGGCGTGAGAACTTTGTATTGGAGGCCGCTTGCGGTTTGCTTGACGTCCGGTTTGGTTGCGTTTTCTGCAAGGAAAGCCTTGCCCTTTTCGAGTGCGGTTTGTGCCATGGAGGGGTGAATAAACAGGATCGTTGCGGCGATGACGAGAGGGAAAAATGGTTTCATGGAGCGGGCAACCTATGCGATCCCTTCTCCGATGAAAAGCATGGATCGCGATCTGGGCGAGCAACCGCTCCGGAAGCTGATGGATGACCGGGGGTTGAAGGCTCAGGATTTGGTCGCCGCCTCGGACGAGCAAATCACCCACAAAATGGTTGCCCGGGCCTGCAAGGGCCGCCGATTGACACCGAATGTTCAGGGGAAAATTCTGAGAGCCTACAACAGGGCCGCTCAATCGAGCGTGGGCATGCCCGACCTTTTTCGTTATTAATCCGCCGCTTGCGAATCGCGCTGCCCGCCGGAAAAATGTGGAGGCGAGGGGAGTCGAACCCCTGTCCTTCAAGCGATCTACACAACCTTCTA
>JBMOHW010000044.1:0-18392 GCA_049317665.1 Terrimicrobiaceae bacterium
GTCTGCGGCACCGGCTGTTGAGGCTGAAAGCCGGAAGAAGTTTACGAAGAGCTACGGTGCCTGATGACGATTCTGGACCGTTACGTCCTACAGAAATTCCTCGTCCCTTTTCTGTATTGCTTCCTCGGGTTTATCGGAATCTGGTTCATTTTTGATCTCAGCGATAACCTGCCGGACTTTATTCAGGGAAAGGCGTCTTTCCCGGATTTACTTGCCTACTACGCTTCGCAGATTCCCGAGATTTTTGTCATCTGTCTACCGATCGCCCTGCTCCTCGCGCTGTTGTATTCGCTCACCGCGATGTCGAGGTCGAACGAGATCATCTCGATGCTCGGGGCCGGGCTCAGCGTGACGCGGATTCTTGTTCCGCTCATGGTGATCGGCCTGTTGCTGACTGGCGCGACGGCGATGTTTAACTTCGAAGGTGCACCCCATGCGGCGGCGGCGAAGAAGCAGATGATTCGCGACATCAAGAGAGGGAAAAAGTCCGAGGCCGTCATCCGAGGGCACCTCTTCCGGAATCGCATCGATCGTCGCACGTGGTTCTCTCGGGATGTCAATCTGGGCCGGAACCGACTCCAGGATGTGCAGATCATCCAACAGAATGAGGCCGGCGAGATTCTTCACCAGTGGTATGCCCGCGAGGCGTATTTTGATCCCAACATGAGCGACTGGAAGTTGCTCGATGCCCGCTATGTCGAAATGAATCCCGGCGGGGATATCACGAAGTCTGAGAGTGCTCAGGAACTCCACCTCACCGGCTGGAGTGAGACACCGTGGCGGATCGCCAGCTCACGGATGAATCCCGATTATCTCTCGGTTCCCGAGCTTCGCGACTATCTCAACTTCAACTCGGACTTTCCCGAGGTTCGGTTGGCCCCGTTCCGCACCCACTTGGACTACCGTTTCGCCCTTCCATGGGTGTGCTTTGTCGCGGTGTTCCTGGCGGCCCCAATGGGCATTGTCTATTCGCGGCGGGGGATCCTCGGGGGCGTGGCGGTTGCCATCGGGTTATTCTTTTCCCTTGTTTTTCTCAGCAGCCTCTTTATCGCGCTGGGGAAGGGCGGGCGGCTTTCGCCATTCGTCGCCGCGTGGGTCCCGATGATCGTCTTTTTTGTCGTCGGGCTATTCCTGCTATGGCTTCGCTCGACGAACCGCGAACTGAATAAAATAAAGATTCCGGGATTTTAACTCATGCAAGCTGACTGGGAGATCAAATCAAGGGCACACGTCTGTGCAAGGACGGGTCGGGAATTTCAGCCGGGAGAAATTTTCTTCACGATGCTGACACGAAGCGGCGAGGGGTTTCTTCGTGAGGATCTCTGCGATGAGGCTTGGAATTCACGAAACGACAACCTCCAACCGTTTTCGTTTTGGAAGTCGAAATACGAGCCGCCCGTCCCGCGGCCTCCGGAGCCACTCCCACACGACGACGCAGAAAGTCTGCTCCGTCGGTTGGTTTCGGAGAATGACCCAACGTATGCCAATGTCCGTTACATTCTCGCTCTGATGCTTGAGCGGAAACGTCTGCTCCGGCCAATCGAGAGCGAGGACGACGATATGCTGGTCTATGAGCATGTCGGAACCGGTGAGACGATTGTTCTTTCGAACCCACGCCTGGGATTTGATCAAATCCCGGAGGTCCAGCGCGAGGTCAGTCTGCTGCTGGCACCGGATGCAACCGTGTGACATCTCCGCAGCCCGGACGTCCGTTGTTATTCCTCGCGCCGATGGCGGGCGTAACGAACTCGGTCTTTCGTCGCCTCTGTCGCGAGTTGGGCGCCGATATCCTCACAACCGAATTTGTGTCAGCCGAGGGGATCTTGCATCGGAACCAACGGACCAAGCGGTATCTTGAGTTTGATCCGACCGAGCGGCCCTTGGGTGTCCAGTTGTTTGGCGCGGATCCCGAGCATTTGGCCGATGCGGTCAAGGCCGTCATCGACTGGGTTGGCCCCGACTTTATCGATCTGAATTTTGGATGTCCGGTCAATAAAGTCGTCTGTCGAAACGGTGGCTCCGCGCTGCTCCGGGACTGCCCACTGCTTGCTCGCGTTGCCTCTTGTGTTGTCCGTGCCGCCGGTGACGTGCCGGTGACGGCCAAGATTCGAATTGGGTGGGACAGCCACTCGGTCAATGCTGTCGAGACTTCGTCGATTCTGGCCGGGGAGGGGATTCAGCGCATGGCGGTTCACGGACGCACGAAGGAACAAGGCTATTCGGGGAAGGCCGATTGGAATGTGATCGCCGAGGTGGCTTCCGCCGTATCGATTCCCGTCATTGGAAATGGCGATATCGATTCCAGCTCCGTCGCACTTCAGAGGCTTAAAGAGACGTCTGTTTCGGGATTGATGATCGGACGTGCCGCGATGAGCCACCCATGGATTTTTCGGGAGATTCGGGCGGCGATGGCCGGAGAGGCCGCCCCAGAGCCGGTCTCCGTCGATGACAAATGGGAGTTTATTATCAGGCATTGTCGCGAGGAAATCGCCTGGTGGGAAGGTCAGGAGATCCTTGCCATGAGGTCCATGCGCGCACGTCTGATGGCCTATACGCGAGGCATGCCATCTGGCGCTCGACTCCGTTCCGCCCTTCAGCGGGTCGAGTCCCTCGATGAGGTTCGCGCCATCGCCGCGTCGAATGCGGCTGGTGAGAGATTTTCAACAAAATCTTCGTGCATCGATTAGAAATATCCAGATGCTGCGCGGTGTGAATCTTGAGATACCAACCGGACCGTTTGCGGGATACATTTTTGATTGCGACGGCACACTCGCCGATACGATGCCGCTCCACTTCCGGGCTTGGACGCGGGCGATGGAGGAGTTCGGCGGCCAGTTTCCCGAGGATCTTTTTTACTCGTGGGGTGGGACTCCGACGCATGTCATCGTGGCCCAGCTGAACAAGATGTTCGGAACGAACCTCGACGTCCTGCAAACAGTGAAAGTCAAGGAGGCCTACTATCTCCAGATGATCTCCGAGGTGAAACCGATCACGCCGGTTCTCGAAATTGCCCGTCAAATGCATGGCGTGATTCCGATGGCCATCGCATCCGGTGGCCAGCACGAGCTGGTCGATGCGACAGTGAAGGCACTCGGGATTCGGGACCTCTTTCAGGCCGTCGTCTGCGCGGAGGATTACGAGCACGGGAAGCCTGCTCCCGATCCGTTCCTCGTTGCCGCCCAGCGCCTCGGCGTCGAACCGAAGGATTGTCTGGTTTTCGAGGATAGCCCGATCGGCATCGAGGCCGCCAAGGCCGCCGGAATGCGCTGGGTCTTCGTTCCGTCGGCACCATCCGTTCCGGGGCCACAGACCTGAGACTCCGCCGAGCCGGCTTCTGCTGGCACATGAGATGCTTGTAATCCCCCCAAATGGACTCTGATTTTGTGGGATGGGTGGCGGTGGTATTCCGCTTTGTCCATGTGCTGGCCGCGATCATGTGGATTGGAAATTCCCTCCTTTTTACCTGGATGGAGTTTAACCTGCTGAAACCCGGAAAGGACGACGACAAGAACCTGCTGGGAACGCTGGATATGTTGCACGGGGGTGGCGTTTACCACCTTCAAAAACTCACGCTGCGCCCTGGGGCGATTCCTGTGCCGTTGCATTCGTTCATGTGGCAGTCCTACACGACATGGATCAGTGGGTTTGTTCTCATCCTCACGCTTTACTCGATTGGCGGAGGTTCGTTTTTTCTGGATGCCTCGAAGTCAACCCTGCCCGGCGCAGTGGCTGTCATGATCAGTCTTGGCGGCTTGATTGGCGGCTGGGTGGTATATGATCAGCTCTGGCGGTCACCGCTCCGGAACGTGCCATGGCTGGCGGTGTCTCTTTCCCTCGGTCTGTTGTTCTCGGCGGCCTTCTTCTTCAACACGGTTTTTAACGGCCGCGCGGTCTATCTTCAGATCGGAGCGATGATGGGAACGATGATGTCTGCGAATGTTTTTTTCCACATCATTGCCAATCAGAGGAAAATCATGGCGGCACTCGAAGCCGGGCATCCCCACGACATTGAGTTGGGAAAGGCCGCCAAGTCGAGGTCGCTGCACAATCACTACATGACGTTTCCGGTCCTGTTCCTGATGCTCAGTGCGCATTTTCCCCAGCTCTACAGTGCGCCGTGGAATGTTGCGATTCTGGCGGTCATCGTCATTTCTCTAATGATCGTCAAGTTGCTGATGAACCTTCGTTATCGGTTCGCGGATTGGCTGCATATGCTCGGCGGGACCGTCCTGCTGGCCTTTGCAGCGATCTACATTTTTCTCGCGCTGCCATCTGTTATGCAACCAGCGTCCGGGGCCGATGCTATAGCCACGGCGGGAAAGCAGGTGTTCTTGGGACAAGGCTGTGCCGCGTGCCACATGCAGGGATCGTCCGAGCTCACTCCGCAATTGCACGGTGTCTTTGGCACGGTGCAAGTCCTCTCCGATGGCACAGACGTCATGGCCGACGACGCTTACATTCGTGAGTCGATCACCCACCCGCAGGCCCGCATTGTGAAAGGCTATGCTGCGGCGATGCCGGCTTATGCGAACGTGCTAAGTGCCGAACAGCTCGACCAGCTCGTTGCCTACATCAGATCGGTCGGACGCCAGCCTTAGATGAACGGCGGCCTAATGAAAATCATGCGAGGCCGTCGCCGGAAAAACCTCGCGCGTGTCGAGGCGCGCCACAGCCTCGGCGGTGACGTGGACGGTCGCCTTGTGGATCTGCACACGACCGCGGATTCTGAGAAAAGATTCCTGTGTGACGATGAGCCGGTGACGTTCGAAAAAGCCCGGGGAGAGGATGGCATTCGTCACTCCGGTTTCATCTTCGAGGCTGAGAAAAACAACGCCTTTCCCTGTTCCCGGTCGCTGTCGACAGATGACCATGCCCGCGACTTCGACCCGCGTCCGGTCCTCGCATTCGAGAAGACCCGCGGCCGTCACAATCCCGTCGAGGAATGGCCGCAGCAGGGCCATGGGATGCGGGCCGGTCGTCACACCGGTCCCTGAGAAGTCTGCCTGGAGCCGCTCGCGGGCATCCATGGGGGCCAGCGGCGGAGCGAAGGAAGTTGCAAAAAGCGGAAGTTCATCCGCGTGGATCGGCGACTCGACTCTCCACAGTCCATCGCGCCGGTGCTCGACCAGGCCATTGAGTGCTCCGATGCGGGCGAGTGTGCGGAGTTGGGGTTTTTCTGGGTTCAGCCGGAGACGAAAATCCTCCAGCGAATTAAACGGCCGCGCTGCCGCGATCCGGCGCCCCAAATCTCCATCGAGTCCGCGCACGATGCAGAGCCCGAGGCGCAAGGCTCCATCAGCTTCGACGTGGCATAACCAATCCGAATCGATCACCGAGACCGGACGAACCCTCACGCCATGTTCCTTCGCATCGCGCAGAAGTGTCGCCGGGCTGTAAAATCCCATCGGCTGGTTGTTCAAGATCCCGCAGTAAAACTCCGGAGTCCGATGAACCTTCAACCAGCAGCTCGCATAGGCAATCAGAGCGAAGCTGATCGCGTGGCTTTCCGGAAATCCATAGACCGCAAAGGACTGCACGGACCGAACGATTTGATCGCAGACATCCTGGGTCACGCCCTTGCTCAACATGCCGGCGCGGAGTTTGACGCAGACCTTCTCCATCCGTTCCTGCGAGCGATGGAAGCTGAGGGCGCGGCGCAATTCCTCGGCCTCGCTTCCGCTGAAGTCCGCCATGACCATGGCCATCTTGAGCAGTTGTTCCTGAAAAAGTGGCACTCCCAGTGTGCGGGCGAGCACGGGGCGGAGTCGCTCATCAAAATAGGTGACCGCCTCGGTTCCGTCGCGCCGTGCGAGGTAGGGATGCACCATTTGGCCCTGAATCGGCCCGGGGCGGATCAGCGCGACTTCGACAACGAGATCGTAAAAACAAGCCGGCTTCATGCGCGGCAGCGTGGCAATCTGGGCGCGGCTCTCGACTTGGAATGTCCCAATCGTGTCCGCGGCCTGCAGCAGGGCGAACGTGGCCGCATCATCTTTCGGAATCGTTGCGAGATCCACCGGACGACCACGCTCGCGGCAGATTTCCAGTGTGTCCTGCATCGCTGCCATCATGCCGAGCCCGAGCAGATCGACTTTGATAATTCCGAGATCCTCGCAATCATCCTTGTCCCACTGCGCGACGACGCGGCCGGGCATCGAGGCATTCTCCACGGGCACGATCGCTCCGAGATCGTTCTGGCAAATAATCATGCCGCCCGAGTGCTGGCCAAGGTGGCGGGGGAGTCCGTAGATCTCTGCGTAGAGTTCCGCCGCCGGGCGCGCCTGGGGATGATCCGCCCGGATGCCCGCCTGCGCGAGTTGGGCGTCGAGCCCGATCGTGTGCGGGAAATCTCCGCTGGCAAAAAGGCTCGAGAACCGCGAGATCGCATCCTCGGAGAACTCCAACGCCTTGCCGATCTCGCGCATGGCACTGCGTCCGCGATAGGTGATCACGTTGGCTGTCATCGCGGCGCCGTGCGGGCCGTGACGGCGATAGACTTCCTGAATCACGCGCTCGCGCCGATCTCCACTGGGCAGGTCCAGATCGATATCTGGCCACGACTTTCGTCCCTCGCTGAGAAAGCGTTCAAATAACAGCCCGTACCCGACCGGATCACACGCCGTTATTCCGAGGCTGTAACAAACCGCGCTATTCGCCGCGCTACCCCGGCCCTGGACGAGGATGGCATTCTCGGTGCAGAAATTGACGAGATCCCAGACGATCAAAAAATACCCGGAGAACCCAAGCTTGGTGATGAGCGCGAGCTCGAACTCGATCTGTCGGAGCACACCCGGTGAGAGGTGGCCATACCGGCCTCGCGCTCCGGCAAATGTCATTTTGCGCAAAAACGAATCCATCGAATCTCCGTCGGGCACGGGGAATCTCGGAAACTCATATCCGAGATTTTCGAGAGTGAATTCAATGCGCTCGGCCGCGCGGCATGTATTGGAGACATACTCCGGATGGTCGGCAAAGAGCAGGCGCATCTGGTCGCCGCTCTTCAAATGCCGCTCGTCGTTGATGGCCAGAAGGCGTCCGGCTTTGGCGAGGGTGGTGTGATGCCGGATGCAGGTAAAAACATCCTGCACACGTCGTCGTCGTCGTTCGTGGTAGAGGACGTTGTTCGTGGCGACGATGGTGATCCCGTGCTTCTCCGCGAGACACTGCACGAATTGAAGCCGCCTCTCCTCACCGCGCACAAAATGTCGTTCGACCTCGGCGAAAACATTGTCATTTCCGAAGATCGCAATGGCTCTCCGCAAGCGTTCATCGGACTCGGCGGGCAGGTCCGGATTGAGGATCCCCCCGGCATCGCCCGTGAGCGCCAGCAGACCTTCGGAAAACTCCGGAAGCTCGCTCCATGCCACGGCACACTCGGTCTTTGTGCCGCGCAATTTCGCCCGGCTGATCAACCTCGAAAGATTCCGGTATCCCGTCCGGGTGGCCACCAGCACGGGAAGCACACACCCATCAGCGAGCGTCAGCTCCGCGCCAACGATCGGCCGGATCCCGTGCTCGCGGGCCGCCGCATACAGGCGGGGGGCGCTGTAAAGTCCATCGCGGTCGCAAAGGGCGAGAGCTCCGAGGCCAAGCTCGGCAGCCCGCGCCGCAAGGTCTCCGGGCTGCGAAGCCCCGCGCAGAAAGCTGAACGCGCTCCGGGCGTGAAGCTCAACAAACGGAGTCATAGCACCCCTCGACTCTCCAAACATCTCCCGCCTTCGCCAGACGGAACAGCCCGATCCGCCCGATGTCGACATCCCATTCCTCGGAATGCCAGGCCCCCGCCTCCCACCAATGGCCCGACAAACGATACGGGCCCAGCGCGGCACGGATCCTTCCGCTGACCACGGCCGAAGAGATTTCGCTGGGACATCTTTGCCGGACAGAAACCCGTGCGGGCACGGGCGGCCGACACCTTCGCAGTGGCAGGCCGAGCCGCGGAGAATTCATCGCGGGGGCCTCTTCCAGCGTCCAGTTCACACGCCCGAGCAAGCGCACGGCATCCGCCCGGTGGGTGTTTTCAATTTCAGGAAATCCGATATTTTCGGTGTCCACAATTGCCCCAATGCGCGCGAGGGTCTCGCCAAAACGGTTCGGGTCGCGCAGGGTCGTGCCGAAGAGCCCGAATTGCTGGGACGTGGGTTTTGCGGGATCCACGACCAGCGCGATCCCCACGGGTTTTTCTTCCAGCGTGAGGGCCTCGATGTGTGTGCTCAGGATCCGGAAGAGCACGTCGGGATCGGCGGTGGGCTCGGGAATGGAAAAGATGCGCTCGTAGACGCCCCGGTCGTCGAGGGGAAGTCGCAACGTCATCCGCGACGCCACGAAATAGGAAGCCCGCAACCGCATGGAGAGCTGATCTGCAAACCGCCGCAGCAAAAACAGGAGCGGCTCCGCCGTTTCCACCGCATACCCCAAATCGCAACTCTCCTCGAACGTTTCCGGTATTTTCACCAAGCGGAGCGGACGTCGGGAACGGCCCGAGGCGAGCAGCCACATGCGCCGGACTTCCGGCCCGAGGCGGTCGATGGTTTCCTGCGCGGGGAGGGCGAGGAATTCCCCGATCGTCGTCACTCCCCAATCTCTCAGCACGGCGAGCACATCGGCGGGAGGCGACAGAAAAGCGAGGGGGAGGGGATGGAGGAATTCGCCGGTATTTCTCACGACACTCACCGGATCGGCTTCCTGCGCGGCGAGGCGGACGACGTCCGGATTTTTTCCCATCGCCACGCACGACCGGAGGCCGACGGATTTGAGGTGGGCGACCATTTGATCACCGAGCCCGTGCCAGCCGATCTTCGGATGAATGCCGCGCAGATCCAGCGTAGCGAGCCCCGGCGAGGTCTGCTCGACAAATGGCGAATGCCGCAACGCGGTCTCGATGAGCACGGCATCGATGGTGCGTTCCTGCATGGCCGAGCGCGGCAGCACGGTGAGTTTTTCGGCGCGGGCCATGGCCTGTGCAGCGGTCATGCCGATCTCGATCCCCCGCGCACCCGCAGGCAACGTGCGCCCGGCCACGAGCCCGCTCTCGGGATCTACAACCACCACTGCCCGCGCCCACATTTCCTCGCGCCAGCGCAGCACGGCCTGCACACAGAATGAGGGAAGATGGATGGCGGCAAACATCACGCGATCCGGCGTTCGTCCAAGGCCGGTGCGACGCCACGGTGGAGGGTTCGTGAGTGAAGACGGGTGAGCAATTCCTCACGGGGACGGATCATGTCCCGCAACGTCCACGACCCGGAGACCTCGATGCGCAGACGCGCCGGGGCGATGCAGGGTCGCCCGGTGCACACCGCAAGGGCGAGGGGAGACTCCTCCAGCAAACGCTGGAACCGATGCCACGTGCTCGCCGGAATCTCGCGCAGGGCCAAAGGCGACACGCCGCGCAGATCCAGAAAAATCAGCGGCAGGTTCCCATCCCGCAGCAGCAGATCCACGGCATGGACGGCCTGGGCGGCCTCGCGGCATCGCACCCAGAGCAGACGGCTGAGAACGGCGGACGGAAACTCGCCGGGCTCGAACGCATTCGCCGCATCGACCAGGCCGGCAAACGTGAGTTTTTCCCGCAAAATCGCCGACAATAAAAATAACGAAACGCTCCCCGCCGACCCGTGGACCTCGGTCAAAATCCCGCGTGGAAATCCCTCAAACTCCACCGAATCCCCCCGCATCGGGGCAGACCGTGCCTCGGGGAATTTCTCAGAAACCAGTTTCCGCAGAGCCTCGAGTCGGATGATCTTCGGGTTCTCCCCACGGCTGGGCTCCGCTTGCCAAACAACCTCCGAATCCGCCATTTCGTTCATAGTGCCCATATGAGCACTAATCAAGAAAACTTCAACCTAAAGTTCCCGGTCTCTTGAGGTCGCTGAATCGGCCTAGCGGGAGCGGACGACGGGGACGATGCCTTTCGTATTTTTGGACAGGGCTCCGATGTTCCAGAGCACAAATCCTCCGCGTGGAGCGATGGATTTTTCCAAGTCGAGCTGGCGCGCGATCTCGTCGGAGGACCATCCATGGGAGATCATGCGATCCACTGCGATGCCCGGCCAGACCGGCACGCCCCGGGGATTCGCCTCCGGGCTGCGCCACCAGCGGAGCAGGGAGGAGAAGGGCTGCGGGCTACCCTCGGCCCAGTAGAGTTGCGGTGCGAGGTAGTCGATCCATCCCTCGCGCATCCATTTCAAGGGGTCTGCGAAGAGTTGGTGGTATTGGTCCACTCCGGCTTTCACGTCGGCCGGCACGCCTTTTGTGTAAATCCCGAACGGGCTCACGCCAAATTTTGCACCCGGTTTGGTGGAGCGCACGGCCGAGCCGAGTTCGCGGATGAGGGTGTTTACGTTGTCGCGGCGCCAGTCCGCCTTGTTTAATGTCCCTCCCGAGGCGCGATAGGCTTCGTAGGTCGCTCCGTCGGGAAATGGAAAAACCGAGCCGTCATTCGCAGGGTAGGGGTAGAAGTAATCATCCAAATGGACGCCCGCGAGATCGTAGCGACGGAGAAGATCCTTCACGACCGAGACGATGTGCTGGCGGACCGGGGCGGCACCGGGATCCATCCACAGAACGTTGCGGATCTTGTAGGCATATTGCGGGAATTTCCGGCTGATGTGGTTGGCCGTTCGCGCCTGGCCGGCATTGGCGGCAGCGCGGTAGGGGTTGATCCATGCGTGGACCTCGATGCCCCGCTTTTTTGCCTCGGCGATGAAAAAGGCGAGCGGATCGTATCCAGGAGATTTCCCCTGTGTGCCTGTGAGGTAACGGCTCCACGGTTCCAGCTTCGAATCGTAGAGCGCATCGCTTTCGGGGCGCACTTGGAGAAGAATGGCATTGAGACCGGCGGCCTTCGCCGCATCGAGCAGGCGGATGGCGCCCGCCTTTTGCGCCTCTGCGGAGAGACCCTCGGACGAAGGGAAGTTGATGTTGTAAACGCTGCTCACCCAAGCCCCGCGGAACTCCGCGTGGAGGGCCGGACACACGAGCAGGATCGAGAAAGCGAGGGAGGCGAGAAGTTTTGGCATGGCTAGTAGATGAAGGTTTCGGGAGGAGGTTCCACTTCCGTGATGGAATCGGCAATAATCAATGCCGTGTGCCGCCCACTTTCAATCGGGAATGTCGCCTTGCCGGTGACTTTCAGCCACGTCATGTCTGGAAACGATTTGGCATCGCGCGATTGGACGGTCACGGAGACCGGGCGGGCGTCCGCCGCGCAGCACATGACGAAGAGACGGATGAGATTAAACCGGTCTCCCGAGGCGTTGCCAATCCGGGCCGGGAGGAATTGTCCGATGATTTCGACTTCCTTGTTCTCGAAGTCCTGGCGCATCGTCGGTTCGGCGGCGGCGTAGAGAAGATCGACGGTTTGGGCCTTGATCTGTCCGGACTCATTTCTCGAAATGTAAGATGCGGTGTCGATGGGCGTGCTCTCTCCGATCGAGCCATCTTCCCTTGGGAGGGGAGGCTCGACAGGCATCGTGAAGGCGGGGAGGTCGGCGATATTCTCGATCAATCCCCGGTTCGTCACCGTGGTGACTCCGAACTCGCTTGGCGAGATGACGGTCGCTGCAAGCAAGGGCACGACGAGAACGAAAAGGGAGGCTCCTTGGGCGAGGGGAGAGGGCTTTTCTTCGGCACAATCGGGATTCCCCGACGGCCGGGTGAGTAGGAGTCCGATGGCAAGAAGCACCAAGATAGCGGCCGAGATCGCTGTAAAAACATGAAAGGCCGGATGGAGATACGAGGCAATCCGACCTGAAATACAAAAGTAGCCGAGGACAACGCCCCAGATGACGAGGACGCCTGCCGAGACAAATCGGGAAGAAATCGTGTTCATAATCCCAGCACGGCCAACCGCACACACAGAAGGCCGATCAAAACAAAAAGTCCGATCGCGAGCCCGGCAACAAAACGTTTCGTAAAGACCGAGCTGTAAATAAATAGCAGCTTGAGGTCCATCATCGGACCGAAGACCAAGAACGCCAGTTTGGCCACGCCGGGGAATGCCACAAATGTCGCCGCAATGAATGCGTCGGACGTGCTGCAAAGCGAGAGCGCGGCGGCCAGCAGCATCATCGACCCGACGGCCAGCCAGGTATTCGTTGCCAGCGGAAGAATCACTTCCTGATTCACCGCCGTGCTAAAAACCGAGGCGACTGCAACCCCGAGAACGAAATACACCATCACGCTCAGGAAATCTTTTACGCCCGTCTCCATCGCTGCCACAAACCGCCGCGCCATCGGAAGGCGTCCGCCGGAACCGATCTCGGGCGCAAAGGCGAGCGACTCCAAAATCTGTCGCTTCAGGACCGCACCGATCGGCAGGTGAAAGACAGCGAGACCTGCGAGCACAGCGACAAAAAAACCCAGCCCGAGTCTCAGCACCGTAAACTCCATCGCTCCCTGACCCCGGAATGCTGCGTGGGTGCTGATCGCCACCAGTGGGCTCAAGATCGGTGCCGCCAGCATGTAGGAAATCGCGTTGGAAACCGGCAGACCTTTTCCAATCAGCCGGCGGATCACGGGAACAATTCCACATTCACACATCGGAAAAATCACGCCCAAGAGCGCGCTCACGCAGATCCCGAGAAAGGCATTCCGCGGCAAAAACCGAACCATCAGCCGCGAGGGCAGAAACTGATCGATCAAACCCGAAACCAGTGTCCCGAGCAGAATGAAAGGAATCCCCTCCAGCAATACGCTGAGAAACGCGTAGGAAAAGTCATCCAAGCTGAACGTAAACCAAGCCCCCTCCATTTCGCCGCATCTCAACACATCAGATAGTTCGTGACAACCATCGCGTAATGCCGCGAATTGCGGGGGGCGCGTCGGACCCGGCCTCTAAATCCCAGCCGCGAGGAGAAGTCCCGAGGCCTTGTCGAGCGTTTCGATCCACTCATTCTCGGGGAGCGAGTCGGCCACAATGCCGGCCCCGACATGGAAGTGCGCCGTGTTTTTTTCGAAGATGGCTGTTCGGATCGCAATGGAAAACTGGCTCTCACCATTGAATCCAAAATACCCGACGGCTCCCGTGTAGAGCCCGCGTGGGAAGGGTTCGAGCTCACGGATGATCTCGAGGGCGCGTTTTTTCGGAGCGCCGGATATCGACCCGCCAGGGAAGCAGGCCTCGAGCGCACGGACGTGGGAGACACCCGGACGAAGATGCCCCTCAACGGTGGAGACGAGGTGGAAGACTTGCTCGAAACGCTCGAGTCGGAGAAGGTCGGGCACGGTCACGCTGCCGAATTCGCACACCCGGCCAAGGTCGTTTCGCTCGAGGTCGGTGATCATGACGAGCTCGGCAATCTCCTTCGCCGACGTGATCAAGTCATAGGCATTGCGCTGGTCGATCTGCGAATCCGCGCGGCGGGGACGTGTGCCCTTGATCGGAGAGGTTGAGATCTTCCTTCCGCCGAGCCGCAGGAAACATTCCGGCGAGGCCGAGGCGACTTGGAAATCCCCGCAGTCCAGAAAGGCCGCGTGGGGCGCCGGCGAAAAATGTCGCAATCGTTCGTAATAATCCCAAGCAGCCACGGATGTCTCGGCGACGAAAGGGTGGGCGAGACAGACTTGGTAAATATCGCCCGCCGTGATGTATTCCTGCGCCCGCCGGACCATGGCCAGGTAGTCCTCTTTTTGGAGGCGTGGGGAAAATGCAATAGCCTCGAATCGCGCATCGTCGGTTGGGCTGATGAGTTCCGGAGGGTTCAGCCAGCGCTCGTCATCGTGTAGGAATACGTGGGGCTGGTCGTAGAATCCAAAACGAAACGTTCCATCGAAAGCCACCCAGCCGATGGCTGCTCCGTCGGGGTAACCCAAGTCCGGCCCCACCCGCTGACGCCGCGCGAGTTCGTCCTCGAGTGCGTCCCAGTCCCGCCCGGTGATGACCATGTCGGGCTCGAACGCAACGAGTGAGATCGCGCCGTTTCTCGCGGAGGAGGAATCCAAAAACGCCAGGCCCTCGCGGCCCCTCAAGCCCCGTGCACAGGCGACCGGAGACAGATCCGATTTTTCACGAAGATTCATCCTCTTGCCAAATGACTCCAAAGTTGCTCTGATTTCAAGTTCGCCGCTCACCGATGCACCTGCCTGTTATTTTTTCGCTGCTTCTTTTTCTTTCGTCTGTGGTTCTTGCCCAGGATGCGACACCCGAGCCGGATGTCGCCACGACACCGGCACCGAGCCCAACAGCGACGCCCGAGTCCTCGCCTTCGCCAACTCCTGAAGCTACTGCCGCTGGGGAGGATGTGATTCCGCTTCCACCCGAGGCGGGTGCCGCCGACCAGCCGATGGTTTCAGAGTCGGACGTCCAGCCAATCGAAAAAACCAATGCCGGAGATTTGAATTCCGATGCGGCTTTCGCGGATCCGAACGCTGTCATCCCCGAGGACAATGGTGTGATTTCGGATCTTCCCTCGGCCCCCGCCGCGGGTCCGAGTGCCGGTGAGATCGAGAGGAAGCTCAAGATCCGGTTCAAGGAAGTCCGGGTGCAAGTTGACAAGGACCCGGCTGTTCGCGAACTGCTCGAAACCGCGCAGGCGGCAAAGTCGTTCGAGGATGAGCGAGCCGCCTACCGGGAGTATTATCGCCTTCTCTTCAAGAAGATGAAGAAGATCGACAAGGACCTCACGGCGCGTTGCGAAGCCATGGAGCGAGCCTACATCGCCCGACTCGCGCAGACGCGGATCGAGCCAACGATTCCGCTCAATCTGCCACCGCAACCCGAGCCCATGGCGAATTGATCCGGCTCGGCGGCACCCTTCGTTCGACCTTCCATTCATGATTCTTCCGCACAATTTGGAGATGAAAGTTTTCACCGGGAACGCCAACCCGGTGTTGGCTGAGAAAATCTGCGCCTACCTCGGTGTGCCACTCGCGGATGCTTCGGTGAGCTCGTTTCCCGACGGCGAGACCTTCGTGAAAATCAATGACAACATCCGCGGTCGTGATGTTTTCATGATCCAGCCGACTTGTCCTCCGACGAATCAGAATTTGATGGAGCTCTTGATCCTCGTCGATGCCGCCCGGCGGGCCAGTGCGGCGCGCATCACGGCCGTGATACCGTTTTTTGGTTATGCGCGGCAGGACCGCAAAGACCAGCCGCGTGTGCCGATCACCGCCAAGCTCGTCGCCAACCTCCTCGTCGCAGCGGGTGTCAACCGCGTGCTCACCATGGACCTCCACGCCCAGCAGTTGCAGGGCTTTTTCGATATTCCCGTTGATCACCTCCACGCCCGCCCGGTCATGGTCCAGCATATCGAGAGCCTCCAGATCGGGAATCTTGTCGTCGTCTCGCCGGACGTCGGCGGTGTCAAGATGGCCTCGGCCTATGCACAGGCCCTCGGGGCCGGGCTGGCCATCGTCGTCAAACGGAGGAAGAACGCCCTCGAGACCGAGGCGTCGCATGTCATCGGCGATGTGCAGGGAAAAAATGTCCTGATCGTCGATGACCTCACCGAGACGGCTGGCACCCTGACCAGCGCCGCGAGAATGCTTCGCTCTCACGGAGCCCTCGATATTTATGCTGGTGTTTCTCACGCAGTCTTGACAGATTTGGCGGTTGAGCGATTAAAGGACTCCGAAATCAAGGAGTTGATCACCACGGACAGCGTCCCGGTTCGCCCTGCATCCGACCAGCGTGTGAAAGTGCTGTCGGTCGCCGAGTTGCTCGGTGAGGGCATCCGACGCATCCACGACGATGAGTCTGTGAGTTCGCTCTTTGAACTAAAAACCACCAAACAAGAATAATTTATGGCCAAGCAAGTCAAACTCACCGCCCGTCCCCGCTCCGAGAGTGGTCGCAACGCGGTCAAAGAAGTCCGTGCCCGCGGCGGTGTCCCCGCTGTCATCTACGGGGCAAAAACCGAACCCGCAAATCTCGAAGTCTCGCATCGTGAGATCGAGGCACTCCTCTCCCATGCCGTTGGCGAAAACATTCTCGTCGAGCTTGAGATCGAAGAGGGCGGCAAGAAGACGAACCGCCTCTCGATGATTCAGGAAGTCCAGCACCATCCGATTCGTCGCGAGATCCTCCACGTGGATTTCCATGCGGTCTCGATGACGGATGAGATCGAGGCCGAAATCGTTGTCGAATCGATTGGCGAAGCCGACGGCGTGAAGAACTTCGGCGGATTGCTCGAGCAAAACATGCGCTCGGTCACGATCTCGTGCCTTCCCCAAAATCTTCCCGAGATCATCCGCGTCGATGTCACGGCTCTTAAGGTCGGTGACTCGATCCACGTCCGCGATCTCCCGCTGCCGAACGGTGTCGAAATCGTCGATGATGGTGACCTTACCGTTTTCATTGTCGCCGAGCCGACCGTCGCCGAGGAGCCCGCAGCAGCAGCCCCATCGGCCGGACCGGAGGTCATCAAGGAAAAGAAACCCGAAGCGGCTTCTCCCGGGGAGAAGAAGTAAGATTTTCCTCGCGTGGAAAATGCCGCGGTCTTTCGTCTGGTGTCGGGATTGGGAAATCCTGGGCGCGAGCACGTTGGCACGCGGCACAATGTCGGCTTCCTCGTCGCGGACGAACTCGCCCGGCGTGCGGCCAGCACGTTTCGTTTCGATGCCAAGTGGAACGCCGATGTCGCCCTCTGTGGAGGACGCGCGCTCATGAAGCCCCAGACATTTATGAACCTCAGCGGCGAGGCCGTGGGCGGATATGCTCGTTATTTCAAGCTCCAAGCCAGCGAAGTCCTTGTGATTATCGATGATGTCTCCCTCCCAATCGGAGACCTCCGCATGCGGAAATCCGGCAGCTCGGGTGGACACAACGGACTCGAATCCGTGCTCATCCATTTCGCCACAGAAGCCGTCCCGCGCCTCCGCGTCGGAATTGGCGCGCCGGACGGCCGCGCGCTTCACGACCACGTCCTCGGGCGATTCGACGCGAATGAGCAACCCGCCGTCGATCAAGCCGTCTCCCGCGCCGCTGACGCTTTCGAGTTTGCCAATGCCCACGGGCTTGAGGCAGCCATGAATCAATTCAACCAAAAAAACCAAGAACCATGAAACGCTACGAAGCCCTCCTCGCCCTCGATACCCGGGGCAAAGAAGATACCACCAAGGAAACCATCGAACGCCTCGAAAAAGTGTTCTCCGCCGAAGGAGTTGTCATTGAACAGGTCCAACGCCTCGAGAAGCGTGAACTCGCATACGAGTCGAGCCACACCTGGAGCGCCTACTACGTCAATTTTATCTTCGAAGCCGACCCGGCGACGATTGACAAATTGCGTGCAAAACTCAAACTCGACGCCGACGTGATGTTGCAAAATTACTTGCAGCTTCCCGCCAAGAAACAACCAGCCCCGGCGGCGTAACCCAAACCAAGATCATGGCCAGCGTCAACAGAGTCACCCTTATCGGCAACGTCACTCGCGACCCGGAGGTCAAGTTCACGCCCAAGGGCAGCGCGGTCACGGACATCGGGCTCGCGATCAATCGCAACTACACCCTCGATAACGGTGAAAAGCGCGAAGAAGTCACATTTGTCGATGTCACGTTCTGGGGGCGCCAGGCCGAGACAATTGGCGAATATGTCAAGAAAGGCCGCTCGATCTACGTCGAAGGTCGCCTTCAGCTCGACACTTGGGATGACAAGCAAAGCGGTCAAAAGCGAAGCAAGCTACGCGTCGTCGGTGAGAATTTTCAGTTCCTCGGCAACCGCGCTGGCGGTGCCGCTGGCTCCGATGAGGAATCCGGAGGCCAGCCCTCCGAGCGCCAATCCCGACCATCCGCTCCCGCCCAGCGAAGCCGCCCGACCCCTCCGGCAGCATCCGAGCCGGACGACGATATTCCATTTTAACCCGGATCGGGCTATAACGGGTTTCTCGACCCGAAGATCGATCAGTTAAGTTTCGCGCTGCGCGCCGCGTTTTCCATCGCCGCTACGACTCGGCCCATGGGGGTGTCCGCCCAGGCCTTCCGATCGCGGTAGAAGGCCACGGCTTTCTCAAGTGCGCCAGGGATTTTCTTGGTTTCGTCGGTAATCGCGTTCTCTAGTGCTACGGCCTCCGGGAAGGTTCCGAGCGGGAGGTCCATGATTAGCAAGGCACGCGACTCGGGATTGTAGAGGAGGATGCGCGAGAGGACGAAGAAGCTAAAGTCACTCGCGTCGGTGTAGAAATACAGGATTCCCCGGAGAGATTTGTCGGCGTTTTCCAGGAATTGGACGTCGAGAATGTTCTGCGTGCCAAAGCCATCATTGCCCCACCAGGCGCCGCCTAACTCCTTCGCGGGCCGCCCGTCCTTGGTGCGGAAATGCTTCACGTTCACAGCCGAGGCGTCGTAGATTTTTTTCAGCGGGGCGAAGAGGGCGAGCTTTTGTTCCTTCGTGAGCGTCTTGTAAAGGGCGGACGAAAAGTGCGGCAGGTGCCGGTCGAAAAGTGAGACACCTG